>JANXMC010000589.1 GCA_025354825.1 Myxococcales bacterium | reverse complement strand
CCGCCGGTCGCCTTCGCGCCACCGCCCGCGACCTTCGCGGCCTTGTCGGCGTGATCCGGCTTGTCGTGGGTTGCAGCACCCGTCGACGGAGGGGCGGCGCCGCCCGTCGTCGGAGCTGCCGCAGCGGCCGCGGCCGCCGGGTCGTTCGTTGCGACGGCGCCCGTCATAGGCGGTGCGGTGGGCTCTGCGGTCGCCACGGCTCCCGTCGTGGGGAGCGGCGACGCCACGGCCGGCGCATCGCCCTTCTTCATCGAGAACACGAGAACGATCGACGCGGCGATGAGCGCGGCGCCGCCGAGGATCGCGATGAGCAGAAGCTTGTTCGACCCGCCGCGCGATTCGCCCGACGCGCCCATGCCCATGTCGCCGCCCATCATCTGCGGGGGCGCGAGAACGGGGGCCGCGAGCGCGGGGCTGAACGCGCCGCCGCCTGCAAGGTTCATGATGTCGTCGACCTTCGCGCCCTCTTGAACGCGATTGGGCGCGGCGCTCGCGAGCGCGCGAATGTCGATGAGCCCCGAGCCTTCGCCTTGCGCCATCGGCGCCGACTCTTTCGGCTCGTTCTTCGTCAGCGCGGACAGCGAAAAGAGCACGCTGTTCTCGTTGCGTTGGCCCGTGAGCTTGCTGGCGTCGTTCGCCTCGGGCATCCCCTTCGCGGCGTGTGCCATCGCGTCCTGCTCGCCGCCGGCCTGCTCCACCGCGCCGAACAGATCGCCCACCGCGCCGCGGCCGCCTGCACGGCGTGCTGCGCCGGCGCTGCCACCCCCACCGCCACCCCCACCGCCGCCGCCGCCGCCGCCTCCACTGCCGATGGGCGACGGCGTTGCGCTGCCGAAGAGCGCGCCGATGCCGTTGCCGTTCGCGCCCGTGTCGGCGCCGTTGCCGCCGCCTCCTGCGCCGTTGCCGCCGCCTCCTGCGCCGTGAGACTGCCCGAGACCGCCACGACCCGTGCTGCTGCTGCTGCCGAAGAGCGCTCCCAAGTTCCCGCCTCCCGTGTCGTCTTGTTGCGAAGATTGCTCCGGCGTGAGCGAGAGCCGCGGGCCCGTGTGGCAAGCCGCATAGAGCTCGCCGATCTCACGAAGCGGAAGCCAGTCGCTCATGCCGTCTTTCCAGCAGAAGCTCTCGTCGTTCACGACGCCGGTTTTGTACTCGGCCACGATCTCCGCGAGCGTCATCGTCCGCTGGTCGCCGTCGTTGACGTTGACGGTCCACTGGTCACCCGAAGCGCCCTGCTGCGTCGTGTAGTCGAAGACTCGCGTGTCCTGATTGCTGTCGTCCGCGGGCGGGACAGCCGAGCCCGCCTCGTTCCCGTTGATCACGATCGTCGCGCCACACTTCTTGCAGCGGATCTTGACGATCTTCCCGAGAACCTTCTCGTCGGCGATCGTGTACTTCGCGTTACAGGACTGACAGGAAATCTTCATCGGAGGATGGTCCTTAGCACTCTCATTGCCTCGCGCGTCTGCGCGCGTTGCGCGGCATCGTCGCGATGTCTCGCCTTCGGGCGCGCCGTCCCCGAACGTTCGAGATCAGATTCTTACCTGGGCGGAAAGCATCAGAAACGCCCCGGTTTTGAAGTATAGCGGCCCAAATCGAGGTGGATCAAGCAAGCGGCGGGATTCTTTCCTCTTCGACGTACCGCCGCCCAGAAAGATTTGAGTGGAGACGTCGTCGTCGCGATCGACCCCGCGCCGTTTCGTGGAGAAGTCAGTTCAAGAGGACGAGCGCCGTGCCGTCTTTGCCGCAGAATGTTGCGTTCCCATCGAAGCGGGAGCCGCAGGTCGGGCAAATCTTTCCGCGAGGGGGGAGGGCGTTGGATGGGGCGCTTGGTGCGAGCATTCCCACCGGCACGAGCTCGTCCTTGTCGAACGGGCAGTAGCGCGTCTCCGCTCCGAACCCGCGTTTGCATGTAGGGCATAGGACGCCGGCGGGGGCTGACGCGCCGCGGTTTGCGTTGGGGACGAGCTTCCCGCCATCTTGTGCGCAGTAGGCGCTGCTCGACGGGTACTCACGATGGCAGGCGGGGCAGACCATTTCGGCGCCGCCGCGGGGAGCCATCGAGGCGGGTGAGGGGGCGGCCTCGAGCTGCCGTTTGCGCGCGCCGTCAACGACGAGCTGCGCCTGCTGAACGCTCACCTCGTGGGCGCGGACCTGCGCGGCGTGCTCGTCGGCGCGTGTGCGTCGCATCGCCTCCGCCATGCGCACCCGTTCGGCGTGCTCGTCATCGAGGTCGGCCTCGATCCGCGCGGCCTTTCGCGAACGTCGCGCACCCAAGATCGCGAGGGAGCCGAGAATCGACACGATGGCGAAGACGACGCCGATGAAGATCGACCGCCGCCGATGCGCCGTGTCCTCGGCGGGCGTGTCACGACCGCCGATCGACTCGGTCTCGAGCACCGTGACCGATGCTGTGTCCGCCTCGCCCGCCGAGTTGAGCCCCGACTGCGCGAGCAGCTCGTCGTAGCGCGCCGCCGACGCCACTTCGATCGTCACGCGCGCGCTCCTGCCGGCGGCCGTCGCGATCGCTTCGACGGACCCCTCGGTCGCGTCGTCGGGCACGGTCACACGCCCCGCCGCGTCGATCGTCGCACGCCGCACATTGTCGATCGCTGGTGCAATGGACCAGGCCGTCGGGGTGGTCGTCACACAGCCTGCGGCGTCACGCACGATGGCGTGAAACTGGAACGTCTCGCCCGTGCGCAGGAGCTTTCGCGAGGGGCGAGCCTCGAGGCGCGTCGGCTCGCCCGGCGCATCGCACGCTCCGCTCGCGGGGTCGGCCTTCGTGGCCATCGGCGCCGTCGCGGCGGTCGCTGCGGGCACGGGCGTCGGAACGGCCACCGGTGCCTGCACGACGACGGCCTCGAACGCTCGCGAGCGCTTCACGTCGGCAACGCAGCGCCCTTCGGCCAGCGTGATTTCGTACCGCCCGGTCTCGGTCAGCTCGAGGCGCGCGTCACTCGTCGCCGTGACGAGCGTGTTCATCGTCGCTTTCCGCGCGTCCCCTTGCGGCGTCACGCACCGCGTACGCCACATTCGACCCGAAGGGTCTCGCGTGTGCGCCTCACGCGTGAGCGTGGGGAGCGGGTCGTAACACTGGTTCGTGCGAAACGTTCGGGCGCCGCCGACGAGCACCAGCTCGTCACCTTCTTCGTGAACGACGACGCTCTCACCGCCACCCGAATCGCCGCTTATTGGTGCAGGGCCGCAACCACTTATCCAAGTCTGAACCGTGTACTCCTCATGTAGAGGGCCTTGCCTCCACTTGCCGCCGAAGGGCGACTCGGCGTGCGCGGCCTTCGGCACGCACACTACTGCGGTGAGCAGCGCCCACGGCACGATTCGCATCGCGCCCATCGCGTGGCGTGAGTCGTTCATCGGATTCGTGCGCGAGACCTTACCAGACGCATGGCTCGGCGCGCGCGAGCCGATCGCGACGCAATTGAGCCGCCCATAGCCCTGCAGCTTCCTCGCGTTTCTTCCCGAGACCGTGGAAGATGACGGCATGAACGGTGCTGGGAGAATCGGGCCATGAAGCGTCGATGCATGCGTAGCCTTATTACCGTGTCCGCCGCGCTCGCTGCGGCGATCTACGCCGAGCCTGCCAAGGCGCAGAACAACATTCCCGCAACGAACGGAGCGGGTCTCGACACGCACCTGTTCCGGCCGTCGATGGACTCGAAAGGGTTCTTCACGGTCAACGGCACCGACATTCTCGGCGCCAACGACATCAGCTTTGGACTCGTCATCGATTACGGCCGTAATATCTTGAGAGTGACCGACGTCGGGCAAAAGAGCCCGCAGCTCGTGAATCACTCGTTTCAAGGGACTGCCCAGTTCAACTACGGCATCGCGAACATCGTCTCCGTCGGTCTCGCCATTCCGGTGAACCTCATGGCGGGCGACGAGCAGGTCACAAATAGCGCCACGCCCACGCCGCTCTACCCGGGCCGCTGGAACGAAACGCAGCTCGATTCCCAGGCCTTCAGCTTCGTCAGCCTCCACGCGAAGCTGCGCCTGCTGCGGGTCGAGAAAGGCTTCGGCCTCGCCATCGGCGCGCAGGTCGGCGTCCCCGTAAGCGACGCGAAAAAAAACGCAGGCGCCGATCCGAGCGTCTGGTTCTGGCCGCAAATTATGGCCGAGAAGCGCTTCTTCTCGACGGGTGCGCTGCGTATCGGTTTGAACGGCGGCTTCCGCGCCCACAACCCGAGCGACACGGTTCTCGACCTGCGCGACGGCACGTTCAAAGACGGCAATCGCCTCACGTACGGCGCGGCGGTAGCGTACCGCCTCCTCGAGCCCCTCGACATCGTCGCCGAGACCTACGGCACGTACTTGCTCAGCGACGCGTCCACCGACCTGAAAGCTTCGAACGAGGTCGTCGGCGGGATCAAGCTCTTCGTCGAGCGCAACTCGTACCTGATGATCGGCGCCGGCCCGCGCTACACGAAGGGGTTCGAGGCTGCGGACATTCGCGGCTTCATCGGCTTCATCTTCGAGCCGTCGATCGGCGATCGCGACGGCGACGGTTACAAGGACGACGTCGATCAGTGCCCGGACCAACCCGAGGACTTCGACGGCTTCAAGGACGAAGACGGCTGTCCCGATCCGGATAACGATCAAGACGGCATTCTCGACGTCGACGACCGCTGCCCGAACGAGCCCGAAGATCGCGACGGCGATCACGACGAAGATGGCTGCCCCGAGGGGAACGACGGCGATCGCGACGGCGACGGCATTCTCGACTCGCGCGACAAGTGCCCGGACGATCCGGAAGACCGCGACGGCTTCGAGGACCAAGACGGCTGCCCCGATCCGGACAACGACAAAGACGGCATTCCCGACAAGCAAGACGCGTGTCCGAACGATCCGGAAGACAAAGACGGATTCGAAGATCAGGACGGCTGCCCCGATCCGGACAACGACAAAGATCAAATCCCCGACGTCGTCGACAAGTGCCCGAACCAGCCCGAGACCTACAACGGGTTCGAGGACGAAGACGGCTGCCCGGACAAGGGGAGCGTCATCATCCAAGACAACAACATCATGATCTTGGAGAAGATTAAGTTCAAAACGGCGTCGGCGGAGATCCTGCCGGAGTCGAACAAGATCCTCGATGCCGTCGCGACGACGATCATCCACCACCCTGAGTTCTTGCTCATGGAAGTGGGGGGCCACGCCGACGAGCGATCCGATGATCGTTACAATCTGCGCCTTACGCAGGATCGCGTGAACTCGGTTATGGCGGCGCTCATTCAACGGGGCGTCGCGCGCGACCATCTCCGTAGCAAGGGGTATGGTGAATACTGCCCGGAGGATCCGGCGCACAACGCCGAGGCGTGGGAGACGAACCGACGCGTCGAGTTCAAGATCGTGAAGACCAAAGACGGTCCGACCGGTGTCGAGCTCGGATGCGCAGCCGCCGTTGCGAAGGGCGTTCGCCCGGATCCGGTGCCCTGAAGCTCGTGTGATGCTCGCGCCTCGACGTGAGCCTTCGGGCTCGCATCGGGGCGCGCGCTGCCTTTCGCGGCATCCGCGGCGAGCGCCGCGCGACTCCCCAGCTCGGTAAATGCGAAAACGGCGGCTGCCTCCGAAGAGGGCAGTCGCCGTTTTGCTATTTGGCAGTCTGCGGAGGCCGCAGAACGCCGTTTACGAGTGAATCCGAATCAGAACGTCACGTGCATCACGGAGACTCGGTACTCGGTCTGCTGCGGCACGCCGAGCTCCTTCAGCTGCTGCAGCGAGTACATCGCCCGCACTTCGGGAACCGGGACGCCGATGCGCATCTCGCCGCCGCCGAGATCGAGCAGCGCGCCGCTCGGGCCCGTACCCGGCTTCGCGTCGGTGCTGGGCGGTCCGCTCGAACCGGGTGTTGCAGGCGGCGGCGCGGTGGGCGCGGCCGGCGCGGGGGCCGCTGCAGGAGTCGTCGTGCTGCCACCGATGACGACGCTGCCGCCTACGGCGCCGGGCTCCGGCGTCGGGCCGTTGGTTGTGGGGGCGTGGTCTTCCGAGGTCGTCTCCGCGGGCTGGTACCTGGTCGCATTGAGCGAGAGAACGAGGGCCGGGATGACGAGCGAGATACCGCCCGCGAGCATGAGCACGGACACGCGCGGATCGGCGCTGCTCTGTTCGATGAAGTGCCCCGCGATTCCGCCGCCGACTGCGCCGACGCCCGCGCCGACCCAGTACGCCCAACCGGGCTTCACGCCCGCGAGGGCTTCCGTGATCGTGATCACCTCGGCGCCGAGGAGCGCGCCTCCGACGATCCCTTTGCCCTTCGGATTCACTTCGTCGGCTCGCGCTTCGGGCGCGAACGCAGTCATGGCGGTGATGCCGAAGAGTGCGGCCGTCCCCAAAACGCCAAGTCGCTTAGCCCCGGTCGCAGCTCCGCGCGTGGCGGTGACCGTAGAGGCCGTGCTGTTGAATCGAGTGCCCGTCATCGTACGCATGTCCGCTCCCTCAACGTGGGTGTGAGCGCCTGATCTACAGCTTGCGGCGTGAATGCTTCGTTGCCGACGGTATCATGACGTTCATCCGAGACAGTACTAGTTACTCGGCGCGATGTTCCACGAAAGCCTGATGAGTCGTCCGTGAGCCCGCTCGCACGCCGTACATTGCCCGCAGCGCTTGCGACAACGGCGCTGCTCGCCGTGATAGCGCTCTTCGCGGGCAGTGTGCGGCTGTTGCCGTGGGTGTTCGACCCCGACATACCTTGGCGCGTGATGGGTCCTTTCGCGCGAGGGCTCGCGACGATCGCGCTCGAGGCCGCATGTCTCGTGGGTTGGCCTCTCGGCTGGGCCCTGGCGTGTCAACGCGCCGTCGAACGTGGCGAATGGCTCGCGCTCGCGTCGCTCGGCGAGCGCGCATCGGTCGCAGTCGCGCGCCTCGCACCGCAAGCCGTCGTGCTCGCCGCGATGCTCGCGACGGCGTCGCTCTCGTGGGGGCGCGATGCATCCGAGCCCGGCCGCGTCGCAAGCGAGCTCATCGGCGAAGCACGCCTCGCGTGTGCGCATGTCACCGCGCCTCGAACATACGCCGTCCCCTTCGTCGACGTGACGTGGCTTTGCTCACCGTCGCAGGCCCCGCATCTCGTCGCGCGCGCACCGGGCTCACTTGCGAGCACGGTCGTCACCGCGACAGACGCGGACGTCGCCGGTGACTTCCGGCGGATCGTCTTGAACGACGCCCGAACAACCGTCGGCGACGTTCACGTCCACGCAGCTGAGCTCGTGCTTCGCGGTCTGCCTCCGTGGAGCCGCGCGGCGACGCTTCGCCCGTCCTCGCGCGCGGCGCTTCTGGTCGTGGCTGCGCTCTTCGCAAGCACGGCGTCGGCATACTGCACCCTTGGCGGCGCTCTCCTGTTTCGCGCGCGGTCACGATCGCGAAAACGCGCGGCAACACGCCTCGACGCGTTGCTCATTGGCGTTTCGGGTCCGCTCGCTGTGCTCGGCACGCTCAGAGCGCTCGAGCGAAGCGATGCATCCGCGCTACTCTTTCTGCTCGCGCCCCTAGCCGGGCTCCTGGCAACGGTGGCCGTGTCTGGCGTGCTCTCACGCTTGCCGCGACGCGCCACCGCTGCTACCACGTGAAGGGGAAAGACCGGGCGAAGCCCGCGAGAGGAATCATGGGATCCATCGGACCGACGGAGCTTCTCGTCATCGCGCTGATCGCCCTGCTGCTTTTTGGCGCGGGCCGTATCGCCGATATCGGTAAAGGGCTCGGGCAGGGCATCAAGAACTTCAAGCAAGGCTTGAAGGAAGCGGACGCGGTCGACGCGGACGACAAGGCGCCCGCCAAAAAGCTCACTGAAGGCACGTCCGCGAAGGCCGCCAAGGTCGACGCCGAGAAGCACGAGCCTTCCTGAATTTCGATCGAGGTCGCGTGACGTCCACGCGGCCGCACGCGTGCGCGAGCGTCCCGAAAGAGCGAACGCGCGCCTGCGAACGACGCACGCCACTTCTATGTCTCGAAGCCGTGAGAGGAGCGTCTCCCATGATTCCTCTCGCGGGCTTCGCCCGGTCTTTCCCCTTCACGTGGTAGCAGCGG
>JANXMC010000579.1 GCA_025354825.1 Myxococcales bacterium | reverse complement strand
GCACGTTTACGAGACGCGCGCGTTTTACGTCTGCGCGTTCTTTTCGATCGCGGCGGCTTCGTACTTCGCCTTTCGCCTGCGCGTTCGTCAGCTCCGCGCGCGCGCGTCGGAGCTCGAAGCCCGCGTGAAGGAGCGCACCGCCGAGCTCACGCGCGCTCACGCCCAGCTCGCCGAAAAAGACTTCCGGCTCGATCAAGATCTCGCCCAGGCCCAGGCGTTTCAACAGCGCATTTTGCCCGCCCTCCCCACCAATGCGCGCCTGGCCTTCGCCGTCGCGTACGAGCCCGCCGAGCGCGTCGGCGGCGACATCTACGACATCTGCGAGCTGCCGTCGGGCGCCTTCCGCGTCTTCCTCGCCGACACGACCGGCCACGGTGTCCAAGCGTCGCTCCGCACGATGGTGCTCAAGACGGAGTACGACCGACGGAAGCTCGAAGCCGCTTCGCCTGCGCAGCTGCTCATGGCAGTCAACGACGCCCTCGTGACCACGTTCCCGGGCCTCGAGATGCGCTGTAGCGCAGCCTGTTTCGACATTCGCCTCGAGGACGACGACGGCCACGAGACCCGCGCCCATCTCACCTACGCGAACGCCGCGCATCCGCCGATTCTGCATATTTCGGGCGATTCGCTGCACGAGATCTACGTGCGGAGCCCGTTCCTCGGAATGATGGAAGGCGTCGAGATCGACGAGCTCTCCGTGCCGCTCGCCCACGGCGACGTGCTGGTCGCCTACACCGACGGCGTGACCGAGCAAGAGCGCGCGGACGGCGAGCCCTTCGGCACGCCGCGCCTCGAAGCGATCGTTCGACGCGGCGGCACCGCGCGCGAGATCGTCGACCGCACGTTGACGGCGCTCAAGGCCTTCGCCGGCACCGCGCACGCCGACGACGTGACGCTCGTGGCCATCGGCTGCGCAGGCGGCTGACGGCGCGCACGCGTCACTCAAAAGGGCGACTGCCTGTGCCGAGGAGCGCACGCTACATCGTGCCTCCGATGGCTCGCTCTCAAAAGGCCGATCGCCACCCGCTCTTCACCACGCGCGTGGGCGATCTGACGCTGACGGCGCGGTGCGATCCGACGCTCGCCGAAGGGGCGCGCTCGCTGCTCGCGGTGGTGGCGAGCTTCGCGCGGCGTGGCCACGGTCTCGTGGGCGGCGTGAGCCTGCAGTTCGGATGGTCGCGCGTGACGATCGTCGAGCAGGGGACGAGCCTGCGTCTCCACGAGCCCGACTTCGATCGCGGCGAAGGGATTCGCGCGGACCTCACGGCGTCGCTGCGTGTGGCGAAGGGGCAAGCGAGCATCGCACGCGCCACCGGCCTCGCGCCGACGGTGGCAACCTGCTTTCAGCACGTGACCGTCGTCGGCGGATGCCTGGGCGAGCGTTCGGTCACGATGCGCCGCCAGGACGGCACGGCGCCGGACGACTCAGGGTGGATTCTCACACGAACGACCGCGCGGACGCCGTCGAACGCGCCGGGCACGCTCCCGGCCACGATGGTCGTTCCGAGCGGTCGCCTCATCGCGATTCGCGCGGCGCTGCTCGACGTGCTGACGCTCCCCGTCGGGCACGAGGTCGACTTCGACGGGAACACCGTCATCGCCCTGCGAGGTCTCTCGAGCGCCATCGCAAACGCGAACGTGTCGCCCAACGACGGCCCGCAGACCGAGCGCTCCATGGGTGCCGCCTAACGGACGCGGCGACCGCACGAGCTGGTGGTACGGCGCGTGCACGTGCTTTCCGCATGGAGCCCTCCCGCCTCTCCGATGCGAGCGTCACGGACCTCGCCAAGAACGCCCTCGAACAAGGGCGCGAGCTCGTTCGCGTCGAGCTGGAGCTCGCCAAAGACGAGCTTCGCCAAGAAGCCCGGAACGCGGCCTTCGCCGCCGCGAGCTTCATTGCGGCGGGCGCCCTCGCCGTCGTGGCGCTCGCCGCCTTTGCCGCGGCCGCGATCCTAGCGTTCGGCGCGACGGCCCTCGCGGCGCTCGGCGTCGGGGGGTTCTTCGTCGTGGTCGCCGGCATCGCCGCCGGCGTCGGATACGCCAACGTGCCGTCGAAGGCGGTCCCCGAGAGCGCCCAACGCGTCGAGGCCGACGTCGCCGCGCTTAAGGAGCATGCGGCATGAGCGACATCGACGATACGCATCACAAGTTTCTCGAACACAAACGGGGCATCGTCGTGTCGCGCCTTCTCGACGTAGTCGACGAGCTCGATCGCCGACGTCACGCCGTGACCGACGTCGCCGTGGCCGTCGAGCGCAAGGTCGTCCCCGTCAGCATCGCCCTGGCAACCGTCGCCTTCGCCTCGGTCGTTGCGTACGTCTTCGCCAAGCGACGCGAGCGCCATCTGCAGCTCGATATGTCGAGCCCGAGCGCCGCGCTCGCGCATACCCTGAGGTCGTTCGCGCGCGAGCGAGCACCTTCGCCGGCGCGAAAAACCGTGGTGCGCGTCGCTGGCGGCGTGCTCCTCACGGCGGCGACGGAGCTCACGCGGATCGGCGCCCGCGCCCTTCTGGCCATGCTGCAGCGGCGGAATCGCAGCGTGGCGTGACCGCAAGAGCTCGGATAGCAATGGAGGGATGAACGCGGAAGACCTCGCCCTCTACGAGCTAGGCCGCGCGCTCCGGGCCGTCGACTACCGCTTCGTCGCCGTGTCCCGCGATACGCGCGCCCGCGTGAACGGCCGCTCCGACAACGGCATCGCCCGCTCGCTCCGCGACGTCTTCGGGTGGAATCGCCCGTTCCGCCCGAACATCCTCCCCCGTCCCATGCTCGAGCTCGTTCGGCGCGCCAACGTCGTGACCGAAACGGGCGGCCTTTATGTCGCACGGGTGCGCTTCGCCACGCTTGCCGGCGCCCTCTTCGTGCACTCGGCGTCGCCTTCGGAGGGAGTCCTCGCATCGGGCGCCGTGACCTTCGGCCCCGACACTTATCGCTTTTGCCGCCTGCTCCACGACCGCGCCCAAGCCGCTCTTCGCGTCGTCGACGTCGGCTGCGGGGCCGGCGCTGGCGGGATCAGTCTCGCGTCCGTCGCGCGCCATGTCGTGCTCGCCGATCCCCGCAGTGAAGCCCGCCGCTACGCCGGCGTGAACGCCGCCCTCGCGGGCGCCCACGGCGTCGAGATCGTCGAGAGCGTCGGGCTGACGAACGTCGACGGCCCCATCGATCTCGTCGTCGCCAACACGTGCGGCGCCCAGGCGAGCGAGAACGAGAACGACGAGCTCCGAAGCGACAGCGACAGCGACGCCGGTGACGGCGAGAGCGAGGGCGACCTCGAGATCGAACGCGATCGCGAGCGCGACAGCGTGATTCCGCGCGACGGCAGCCTCGCCCTCGGCATCGAGCACGCGGTCGCCATCGTGCGCGAAGCGCTCGCGCGCCTCGTCCCAGGCGGGCGCTTGATGCTCAGCGCGAACGCCGCGACGGTCGACGGTCGCGACATGCTGCTCGAGGCCGTCGAGCCCGTACTCGCCCTCGCCCAAGCGACGTACCGCTACATCGAGCTCGAGACCGACGTCGCAGGAAGTCTCCTCGAGCGCGCGCCCTACGCCAACGTCGAGCGCGTCGCCGCCATCGCGCTCACGGCCGTCAAATCCGGGGCCTGAGCGCGCGGAACGCGCCACGCCCAGGGCTCAGTCGGGGATCTCCTCGCCCTTCGCGACCTTCTCTTCGCGGTACTCCTCGATGCTCGCGGTGAACGCGTCGGAGACCTCGGGGTCGAACTGCGAGCCAGTGCAGCGCTCGATCTCGTTGATCGAAACTTCGTGCGGCAGTGCGCGACGGTAGGCGCGATCGCTGGTCATCGCGTCGTACGTGTCGGCGACGGAGATGATCCGCGCGATGACCGGAATGTCGTTCCCCTTCAGCGATAGCGGGTAGCCGCGCCCGTCCCACCGCTCGTGGTGCAAGTGCACGCCGGGGATGAGCGGATGCAAAAACTTGATCGGCTCCAAGATGTCGCGCCCGTAGGCCGCGTGCTTCTTGAACTCTTCGTACTCGCTCGACGTGAGCTTGCCCGGCTTGTTCAAGTTCATCACGCAGCCGATTTTGCCGATGTCGTGCATCAGCGCGGCTTGGCGGACGATCTCGACGACGTCTTGCGGCAGCTTCAACCGCATCGCCAAGACCGTCGAGTAGATGGCGACGCGCTCGGAGTGGCCGGCGGTGTAGCGGTCCATCTTGTCGATGGCCTTCGCGAGCCCCTGAATCGTCTGCTGAAACGTGGCGCGGAGGTCTTCGTAAAGGCGCGCGTTCTCGATGGCGGCGGCCGCGCGTGAGGCGACGATGGCGAGAAGCTTGCGGTGCCCTTCGTTGAACTTCTTCGTGTTCGAGAAGCTCGCGACGCAAATCCAACCGAGGAGCCGCTGCTTCATGCGCAGCGGCACCGCGACGATCGATTGAAGCGGAATGTCGGCGCGCGTGGCGAAGAAGCGCTGGCCTCGCTTGCCGTGCTCGAGCAGCAGCCCGTCGGCCTTGAAGTGCTCGACGAACGCTTCCGGCGCGATCTGCCCAAGCTCGATCTTCCCCATCACGGACGTGGGGACGAGGCGCTGGCGCTCGAAGAAGCCCCCCTCGCCGTCGTCGAGCCACGTGCAGACGAGATCTCCTTTCAGCTCGTTGAGCGCCGTGTCGCCGACGGTTGCCAAGACCTCTTCGAGCGACAGGCTCGCAGCAATGGCCTCGCTGACTTTGTAGAGCGACAACGCCTCGCGAAGCCGGATGTTCTCGGCGGCGAGGCGCTGCTTTTCGAGGCCGCGCTGAACGACGTGAATGACCTCTTCGACCTTGAACGGCTTGAGGATGTAGTCGTAGGCGCCGCGCTTCATTGCATCGATGGCCGTCTCGACGGTGCCGAAGCCGGTCATGATCACGGTGAGCGCGTTGGGCGCGGCGTGCCCCATCGCCTCGAGCAGCTCGATGCCGCCCATGCGCGGCATCTTCAGGTCGCTGATGACCATGTCGTAGTGGGCATTTTGAAGCTCGTAGATCG
>JANXMC010000560.1 GCA_025354825.1 Myxococcales bacterium | reverse complement strand
CCCAGCGGCGGCTCGGACGGCATGAGCACGACAGGCGGCAGCGCGGTCGACGGCGGGCGGCCGTGCATCGTCGCGGGCGCAAAAAACGGCGACGACGGCTGGCGCGAGGACGGCGCCCCGTCGAGCTCGGGAGCGGTGTGGAACGAGCGGCGCATGCGATAGAGGCTCGCTTCGTCGCGAATCGTCGCGACGGCCGCCGCGAGAGCTGCGCGCGCCTCCTCGATGTCGACGAGCCCCTTCAACACGTTCGTCATCTCGACGGCCGTGACCGTGCGCGCTTCCGGATCGACCCGCATCCCCCGCGCGATCGCGTCGCAGAGCTCGGGCGGCGCATCGGGGCGCAGCGCATCGAGGGGCGCGAGCACCGGGTTCGCCATCGCGCGAAGAAGCTCGAGCTCCGGCATCCCGCGCTGAAACGTCGGTCGTCGCGAGATGAGCTCGCGGAGCATCACGCAGCCCGCGTAGACATCGGTCCGCACGCTGATCGGCTCGCCCGTCACCTGCTCCGGCGCCATGTAGCCGTAGGTCCCCTTGAGAAGCCCCGCGCGCGTGTCGCCCGACGCGCCGGATATCTTCGCGATGCCGAAGTCGGTCAGCTTCACGTAGCCGTCCCACGGCACCAGCACGTTGCCGGGGCTCACATCGCGGTGGATCACCGGCGAGTACTCGCCCGTGACCGGATCCCGCGCCGCGTGGGCAGCTGCGAGGGCCGCGAAAATGCGGTAGCCCACGTAGATAGAGGCCTGATCGCCAAGCTCGGTCCGGCGCGCTCGCAGCAGACCGCGGAGGCGCGAGAGCGACAGGCCGTCGACGTACTCGAGCACAATGACGAGCTCGCCGTCGCATTCGAAAAAGTCGTACAGGCGAACGGCGGCCGGATGGGCGATGCGCGCGTAGGCCATCGCCTCGCGTGCGAGCATCCGGTTGTGCGACGGCTCCCGCGCGCATCGCGGCAACAGGCGCTTGATGACCACCTCGCGCTCGAAGCCGTGGGGGCCGTGGAGGCGGGCGTGGAGCACTTCGCTCGTCTCGCCGATGCCGAGTCGGCCGAGCACTTCGTACGGACCGATGCGAGACGTGGCACCCGCTACCAGCGGTCCACCCGTCTGCCCTCCGCCGAACATCCCCCCACTCGCCATCGGGTCACCGCCCGTGCGCCTCGTGAAGGAGGCACCGGCGACTGACGCTACCGAGGACGTTCACGCTTCGCCAGTTCCTTCACGCGAACCCGCCCGCTGCAAACGCCCTCGTACGCGATAGAGACTCTTACATCTGTGCCGCAATCTGCGCGGCCGATCTCAGTGACGGAGATCGAGCCCCGGCGGCGTGTCGAGCTTCGGCATCTCGTGAACGCGCGCGGCGCTCGCAGCCGTCGCGGCCGGCGCGTTCGGCTTGTACGAGTGATCGGGCCCGGGGAACGTGCCGGCCTGAACCTCGTCGATGTACGCACGCACCGCACCCACGACGGCGTCGCCGAGATCGGCGTAGCGCTTCGCGAACTTCGGCGCGGCGCCGCGGAACATGCCGAGGAGATCGGTGCACACGAGCACCTGCCCATCGCACGACGGACCGGCGCCGATGCCGATGGTCGGGATCGAAAGCTCCTGCGTCACGCGGGCGGCGAGATCCGGCGGGATAGCTTCGAGCACCACGGCGAACGCGCCGGCCTTCTCGAGCGCCTTCGCGTCGGCGATGAGCCTTTCGGCCGCTTCGTCGCCACGTCCCTGCACTTTGAAGCCGCCGAGCGCGTGGACCGACTGCGGCGTGAGCCCAACGTGCCCCACAACGGGGATCCCAGCGCGGACGATGCGGAACACGTGCTCGGCGACCTCGGTGCCGCCTTCGAGCTTCACGCTCTCGAACGCGCCGTCTTTCATCAACTTGCCCGCGCTCTCGACGGCTTGCGACGCCGACACTTGGTAACTCATGAAGGGCAAATCACCCACGATATGGGCACTCACAAGCCCGCGGGCAACGGCGCGCCCGTGGTAGCAAATCTCGTCGAGCGTCACGGGGATCGTGTTGGTGAGCCCCTGCACGACCATGCCGAGGGAATCGCCCACGAGCACCATGTCGACGCCGGCTTCGTCGACCAGGCGGGCCATGGTGAAGTCGTAAGCGGTGACCATGCTGATGGTCTTGCCAGAGCCTTTGCGCGCACGAAGCTCCGGTGCAGTGTGCTTCCGGGCGGGGGCGACGGGCCTTCCGTTCGAGTACATGGTCTTCTCCGGCCGCTGCCATCGGCGTCGCGGGGCGAAGTGCCTCCACGCGCATTGGGTCAGCGACGAGAGATCCCTTAGCTTCGGGACTCTTTCGGAGCAAGGTCGTGCGCCGTTTCGCAAGGGCGCGCATGGTCGAGCGCGATCGCGCTCGATCGAGATAGAGTGCTCCGTGATGCGCGGTGCCCGGTCTCGATCGAAATGTCTTACTCGTGTCTCGCTTGCGGCGCTCGCCGTCGCTCTGTCCGTGGCGGCGCTCGCCGGGTGTGATCGCCCGCCGTCTCCTACGGGCGAGTGGTCGCCGAAAGATCACGATCGCGTCGACGAAAACTCCCGCGTGCAGAGCGGCGCCCAAGCGCCGTCGAAATCGAAAACGCCCACCTCGCCCGCGGAAGAAGCGCGCCAGCTCACCGAGATGACCTGGCAGCGGCAGTGCGCCGCGTGCCACGGAGCCGTCGGTCACGGCGACGGTCCGAACGGCCCCATGGTGAAAGCGACGAACCTCACTGCCGATGAGTGGCAGGCGAAGGTGAGCGACGCCGACATCGCGACGTCGATCAGAAAGGGCAAAGGGCAAATGCCCAAGTTCGATTTGCCCGACTCCGTCGTGGGGGGCCTCGTCGGGCGGATTCGCGCGATGCGCGGGCGCTGAGCGCGCCTTCGTGCGCAAGAATCGCTACGCGCCGTTCGCCATCGTCGGCATTGGCCTTCTGCTCTTTTCGCTCTTCGCCAAGAAAATCCCCCACGAGCAGACCGTTCGCATCGTTCTGGGCGACGCCGCGCCGCGCGTGACCGAGGTGCATGTGCGCTACGCCGAGCGCGCTGCGAACGCACAAAAAGGCGGCCCCGGCGATGGCGCGACCGCGGAATGGCTGCGCGATGCAACGTTTCAATTCGCGCGCGGTAGCGCCCCGCGAATCGTCAGCCACCTGCCAAGTCTCGCCGATGGCGACTACCTCGTCGAAATCGATGTTCAGACTGCAGAGAAACCAGCGACAATCGATCGGCGGGTGACGTTTTCGGGGGGGACGACCTCTCTCGACGTCTCGCAAGCGATCCCGAAATGACCGATTCCGATCCGCAAAAGTCTTCCAAAGACGCCGACGCCGATGGCGACGACGACATCCTCACGCGCGCGGCCGGCTCTCCGCTTTCGGCCAACGTCGGCGTGACCGTGCTGGTGCTTTCGGGCGCCCGCAAAGGGACGTCGAAACCGCTCGGCGCGCGCATGTCCATCGGCAAGGCGCCCGAGAACGATCTGTTCCTGCCCGACGACACGGTCTCGCGAAAGCACTGCGAGCTCATCAAAGAGCCCGGTGGCATCGTCGTGCGCGACTTGGGCTCGACCAACGGCACGCGGGTCGAAGGGGCGCGCATCGAGACGGCGACGGTGCAGCCCGGGACCGTGCTCAAGATCGGCGAGGTCGAAGTCGCGCTTCGCGCAGGCGCCCCGAAGATGGAAGTGCTCCCGAGCGACAAGACGAGCTTCGGCACGGCCCTCGGTGAGAGCTTGTCGATGCGGACGATCTTCGGCGTGCTCGAACGCGTCGCCGCGACCGACGCGACCGTGCTTCTCGAGGGCGAGACGGGCACGGGCAAAGACGTGATGGCCCGGGCGATCTTCACCGAGAGCCTCCGCGCGTCGAAGCCGTTCGTCGTCGTCGACTGCGGCGCCGTTAGCTATTCCCTTATCGAAAGCGAGATCTTCGGCCACGAGCGCGGCGCGTTCACCGGCGCCGTCGCCTCACGCCAGGGCGCCTTCGAATTGGCCGAAGGCGGCACGCTCTTTCTCGACGAGGTCGGCGAGCTGCCGATCGATGTGCAACCTAAGCTTTTACGCGTGCTCGAAACCAAAGAGTTTCGCCGCGTTGGCGGCAACAAGACGATCCACGCCAACGTGCGGATCATTGCCGCGACCAAACGCAATCTCTTGCGCGAGGTCCACGGGGGTAAGTTTCGGGAAGATCTCTACTTTCGGCTGGCCGTCGTTCCGGTGACGGTGCCGCCGCTCCGGGCTCGTCGCGAAGACATTCCGCTGCTCGTTCGCCACATTCTCCGAAGCTCGCCGGCGGGGCAGCAGCTGAGCGTTTCCGACGAAACGATGCACGGCCTCGCCGCCCACGACTGGCCCGGAAACGTT
>JANXMC010000539.1 GCA_025354825.1 Myxococcales bacterium | reverse complement strand
CCCGCCCCGGCGCGAAGTCCGGGCAAGCGACGATTACCGGCCTGACGAAGACGACGAAGTCATCGAGTATGGGTGCGCCCGGTAAGAGTCGAACTTACGACATTCGGCTTCGAAGGCCGACGCTCTATCCAGCTGAGCTACGGGCGCGCGTGACTACGAGCACACGGGTAGCGCACTCCGGCCCGAACGAGAAGCATAAATCCCGTCGTCTTCGTCCCACCACGACCGTCCCTTGACTCCGCCCGGCTCTCGGGCAAGCGTCCGCGCGCTTTGCAGACCAGCTCCTCGCCGCTCACGCCCGTGCCCGCGCCCGCTTCGCCGTCCGAGGCGCCGCCGCCCTCCAGCGTTCGCCGTGGCAGCTCGCCGCCGAGCGCTCTTCGTCGTCTTCGCGAACGAGCGTTCTCGCGCACGGTTCCGGCGGTCTTCGAGGCGCCCGAGGTGTACGGCCGTGAGGCCATCGCGAAGATTGCCCGCGCGCTCCCCTTCGTCGAACGCGTTTACGCCAACATCCGCTTCTCGATCCTGCGCCCGAAGCTCCTTTCGGTCATGGACTTGCTCCTTACGGACGAAGGTCGCATTCTCGACGTCGGCTGCGGATTCGGCCTTTTCGCCGCCTATTTCGGCCAAACGCAGCCCGCCCGTCGCATCCTCGGCGTCGACCCGGATGCCCGGCGCATCGAGCTCGCACGCAGCGTTTCGAACGGCCTCGGCCTCGCGAACGAGTTTCTCGTGGGCGACGTGCGCGACGCCGAAGTTCAAGGCCCCTTCGACGCCGTCTACGTGCTCGACGTGATGCACCACATCCCCGCGGACAGCCAACGCGCCGTCCTCGAGCGGCTTCGCGATCTGCTCGTGACGGGCGGCACGCTCATCGTGAAAGACATCACGACCGAGCCGCGCTTCGGACTTCTCTTCACCGAGCTTCTCGATCGCGTGATGGTCGGAATGGACGAACCGCTGAAATACCGGCACCACCGCGATTGGGGCGCCATGCTTTCGGAGCTCGGCTTCAAAGTGCGCATGGTGCGCGTCCCCGACGTGCTGCCGTATCCGCACGTCGTGATCGCCGCCACCAAGCTCTAAAGCCGCTCTCTAAAGCTCGCCGCGCGCAGCACGTGCGCGCAGCTTCCAGACCATCCCGATGGCTTCGACGAAGATTCGCCGGCTCATCTTCGATTTGCCCGCGCGCCTGTCGACGAACACAATGGGAACTTCGGTGACCTTCATCGCTTTACGAAGCGCGCGATAGGTCATTTCGATTTGAAACGAATAGCCATTCGACTGCACCTTTTGCAGCTCGATGGCCTCGAGAGCACGGCGCGTGAACCCTTTGAAGCCGCTCGTGAGATCGCGCACGTCGAGGCCGAGGATCGTCCGCGAATAGAGTGAGCCGCCCTTCGACACGAAGTGCCGCCCAACGCCCCACCCCTCGACGCCGCCGCCTTCGATGTTGCGCGAGCCGATGACGATATCGGCCCCGTCGTCGAACGCTTTCTCGAACGCGGGCAGGTACCGAGGATCGTGCGACAGGTCTGCGTCCATCTCGAAAAAGCGCTCGTACCCTTCGGCGAGCCCCTTCGCGAACGCCTCGCGGTACGCCGTGCCGAGGCCACGTTTTTCGGGCCGATGCAAGACACGCACGTGCGAATCGGTCGCGGCAATTTGGTCTGCCACCGCGCCCGTCCCGTCGGGGGAGTTGTCGTCGACGACGAGAATGTCGGCGTGCGGCGCTGCTCGCCGGACAGCGGCGACGAAGAAGGGGAGATTGTCGCGCTCGTTGTACGTGGGGGTGACGACGAGCGATTTAGGGGGCGTTTTCAAAGCTGTTTCGGAAAGCAAGACCATCTTGAGCTCGGGCGCCGCCGAACGGCGAGGCGACGCGCACATTGCCGCGGACCGCTGCGAGTGCGAAACGAAAATCAGCGTGCTTCCGGCGCCCGCTACGCACTTTGGTCGTGAGGTCGCGCAGCGCGGCAGGATACCCTTTCGTCGTGACGCTGAAGAGTGAGCCGCCCCGAAGCATGTCGAGCCGCGTCGCGGAGCTCGAAGCGGCCCTCGCGCGCGAGATGCGCGTCAGCAAAGCGTTGCGCGAAGTGGGGCTTGCCCTCGGTACGACGCTCGATCTCGATCCGCTCCTCGAGCTGATTCTTCGCAACGTCACCGAAGCCCTCGAGGCCGATCGCGCGACGCTCTACCTGCTCGACGAAGCCCGCGACGAGCTTGTCTCGCGCGTGGTGATTGGCGAAGACGCGCGCTCCATTCGCCTCAAAGTAGGCACCGGGATCGCGGGAACCGTCGCGCGCACGGGCAAATCGATTCACGTAAAGGACGCCTACAAGGACCCGCGGTTCTCTCCGCAGTTCGACAACGTCACGGGCTACCGCACGCGCAGCATCCTCGCGGGGCCGATGAAGAACCACTTAGGGCGCACCATCGGCGTCATCCAAGTCCTCAACAAAAAACGCGGCGACTTCAGCGATCACGACGCCGCGATCCTGGCGGCCCTCGCGACGCAGGCCGGCGTTTCAATCGACAATTCGCGCCTATTTCTCTCGGTCACGCAGAAGAACATGCAGCTGCTCGACACGAAGGAGCAGCTCGAAGATCGCGTGCGCGATCTCAAGCTCCTCTTCGAGCTCGAACACGCGATGGGGCGCGCAACGTCCCTCGACGATCTCTTCTTGGCCGTGCTCGGCGAGGCGATGCGCACGTGCGATGCGCGCGCGGCGGCGGTCGCACTGCGCGATCGCGAGGCGGGGACGATCACGCTTCATCTCATTGACGAGAAGCACCCGAAGATGCGGCGCCTACCGCTCAAAGAGGGGCAGGGGCTCATCGGTCACGCGATGCGGTCGAACGAGCTGGTGATGATCTCTGCGGGCGTGGGAGAAGCGCGCGACAAGACGGACAAGAACGACAAGACAGACAAAACCGACGCGCGCCACGACGCGGACCTCGATAAGCTCGTCGGGTTCCACTGCACGTCGGCCCTCGCCGTCCCCTTCGAAGGCGAAGACGGAAGCGCCATCGGAGCTATTGCGCTCTACAACAAGATCGCCGGACGCGGCTTCACGGAGGCCGACAAGGCGCTCCTCGTCCTCATCGCCGCCAACGCGTCCACCGCCGTGCAGCTCCAGCTCGCGCGCGAAATGCGCGAGCGCGAGGAACGTTTAACCACCATCGGCCGTTTGCTCTCCGCCGTGATTCACGACTTGAAAACGCCGCTCACCGTCATCAGCGGCTATGTGCAGCTGATGCAAAATTCGGATGTATCGCCAAAACGTGCCGAATACGCCGACCAAATTTTAAAGCAGTTCGATCACATCGCGTCCATGCAGCGCGAGGTTCTCGAGTTCGCGCGGGGGGAGAAGAGCGTCCTCATTCGCCGGGTGTATCTGCAAAAGTTCTTCGGCGACGTCCGCGCGCAGCTCGAGCACGATCTCGCGCGCCACAACGTCGAGCTCGTCATCGATATTCTCGATAAGGGCACGGCCCGCTTCGACGAAGGGAAAATCCTCCGAATCGTTCATAACCTCGCGCGCAACGCCGTCGAGGCCATGGGCGAAAAAGGGGGGAAGTTCGTTATTCGGGTATCTCGCGACAAAGCCACGGGCGATATCGTCGTGACATTTGCGGATACCGGCCACGGTATTCCCAAAGAGATCGAGCACCGTCTTTTCCAATCGTTCGTGACGACTGGCAAAAAGGGAGGCACCGGATTGGGCCTCGCCATCGTGAAGAAGATTGCCGAAGAGCACGGCGGCAGCATCACCGTGCAGTCGACGAACAAGGGGGCGACCTTCACGCTGCGCCTGCCGCAGGGGCAAGATGCGTGAGGCGAGCGTCGTCGCGATTGGCCTTCTAGGCGCGGCTCTCCTCGGCGGCGTCGCCCACGCGCAGTCGCAGCCTCCGCCGCAAACGCCTCCGCGGCCCGCGAGCGTGGTCCCCCCCTGGACCGCTCCGGACGACCTCCCGCTCCCCGCGTGGGCGAGATCGCTCGCGCCGCGCAAAGACGAAATTAGCGTGTTTCAAGGGCCGAACGGCGCCGCCACGCGACGGGGCTCCGTCCCCTCGACGACGCTTCTCCCGCTTTTCGGCGCGCGCCGCGGCCCCGGATGCACCGGGCGTTGGTTCCTCGTCGGCCCATCGTCGTGGGTCTGCGGCGATGCCGTCGACATGCGCGCCGAAGACGCCGTCCGCCCCGATGCGCCGCTTGCGGAAGACGGCCTGCCGTTCCGCTATTTTTTCGTCGGCCGCGAAGGCGCCTCGGCGTTCTTGAACCTCGAGACCGCCGAAGACGGCATCTCGGACCAAGACTTGGACCCGGGCTTCGGCGTCGCGGTCGACAGCGAGCGCAAAGCCTTCGGCGGCACGTGGGGGCACACGCGCAAGGGGGAGTGGATCGCGCTTCGCGAGCTCGTCCCCGCGCGCCCGTCGCTCTTTCACGGCGGCGAAGTCGAAGGCGCGGTCGACCTCGCGTGGGTCGTGCCCGACAGGGCCACGGTGTTCGCGGCCGCGAGCGGAACGGCGAAGAAAAGCGGCACGCGCGCCCGCTTCGACCGCGTCGCCGTTCGGGAAGAGCGCGCGTCGCAAGCGCGCGGCACCGGCGTGATGGTTCGTATTTCGGACGACGGCGTCGAACCGGCGGAGTGGATGCTCGCTCGCGATCTCGCGCGCCCCTCGATCGCGACGCCGCCGACCGAGCTCGACGCCGCGGCCATGGCGCGCGGTGAACGGTGGATCGACGTCGAGCTCGCGACGCAGACGCTGGTTGCCTACGAAGGCACGCGCCCCGTGTTCGCGACGATGGTCTCCACGGGCCTCGGCCCACAGGGGTCCGACACTGCAACGCCCCGCGGGGTTCACCGCATTTGGGTGAAGCTCCTCACGAGCACGATGGACAACCTCGAGCACGAAGAGGCGGAGCAGCACTATTCGATTGAAGACGTCCCCTACGTTCAGTTCTTCGACAAGGCCGTGGCGCTCCACGGCGCCTTCTGGCACCGCAGCTTCGGCCACGTGCACTCCCACGGCTGCGTGAACCTCGCGCCGCGCGACGCCGCTTGGCTCTTTGCCTTCACGGGCCCCCACGTGCCCGCCGGCTGGGTCGCCGCGCTCCCCACGCTGTCCGAGCCGGGGACGCTCATTCGCGTTCGCTGAGCGGCGTTTAGGCCGCGCCTCCGCGCGGCTCCCAAGGAGCGCCCGAATTCCTCCATCGGCCGTCTCTTCCGCTCTCCGCGTTTGAGATCCTCCGAGCGATTCGCTATGGACCCACGCCGCCGCACGCTTGGGGTCGTGTCGCGTGGCCCAACAGGAGCATCACGAATGGGACACGTCTCGCGTCATTCCTCGGTCTCTGCGTCTTCCTCCTTCGCGCGCGTCCTCGCGGGCGCCGTGCTCGCCATGGGCGCCATTTCACTCGGCGTCGTCGCCGGCTGCAGCTCGGACGACACGTCCGCGCCCGCCGCGAAAGCACCCCTCGTCGCCTCCTGTCCGTCGACCTTCGCTGCGACCAACGGCGCGGCGTGCAAAACCGACGGTCAGGTCTGCACGCCGTCGGTGGTCTGCCCGTCGGCCCTGCAGACGTCGCAGTGCACCTGCACCAACGGCGCATTCGTCTGCCGCGATGCGGTCGACGTGGTGGCCGTCGGCGCCGAGCCTCAGTGCATCTCGTCGGGCCAGCCCGCCCCCGCCGCGTGCCCCGCGACGGTGGTCGCAGCGAACGGTGCAGCATGCACGCAAACCTGGCGCACCTGCACGTACGTCGGCAAAGAGTGCACGGTCGTCGATCCCACGGGCCGCCCGCAGGTCGACACGTGCTTCTGCCGCGCGAATGCCAACGGCGTTCTCGCGTTCTACTGCGAGACCGCGCCGTGCAGCCCGCCGCTCCCGCCCGTGGTCGTTCCGCCCGTCGTCGACGCGGGGCACGACGCATCGAGAACCGCCGACGGCGGCTGACGCAGCGTTCTCGGCCGCGGGTCGCGTCGTGGGGTAACCTCCGCGGCCCATGGTCTCTGTCATCACCGCGGTCCGAGATCTCGGACGTCTTCGCGAAATCTCGTCGGTCTTAGTTCGCCACGGCTTCGGTGAAATCGTCGCGCGCGCCGGTCTCGGCCGCGCGAAGCGGCCTAGGCCCGCGGGCGCGCCTCCGGGTGCGAGCGAGCCGCCGCCGCCGGGCGACGCCCCCGAAATCGCGAGCGAAGAGGTCGAGCGCGGCGAAGCCGAGAAGAAGAACATCTCGATCCACGAGCGCCTTCGCCTCGTGCTTCAAGATCTCGGGCCGTCGTTCATCAAGCTTGGCCAAATCGCGTCGACACGCGCCGACTTGCTTCCGCCGGAGCTGATTCGCGAGCTGAAGAAGCTTCAGGACAACGTTCCGGCCGTCCCCTATTCGGATATCAAGCTCGTCGTCGAGGGGAGTCTCGGCGCGGCGATATCCGAGATATACGTGAGCTTCGACGAGAAGCCGCTCGCGACCGCGTCGATTGGTCAGGTGCACCGCGCCGTTCTGGCGACGCCGGATGGGAACGAGCAGGTCGTCGTGAAGGTACAGCGTCCCGGCGTGGGGCAGACGGTCGCGCGCGATCTCGAGCTTTTGCACATTCTCGCAGCGACGATCGAGCGCGCCATTCCCGAGACGAAAATCTATTCGCCCGTCGCCCTCGTGCAGCAGTTCGATCGCTCGATCACAGCCGAGCTCAACTTCCTCGTCGAGGCCGACAACGCCGAGCGCTTCGCAAAGAACTTCGACGGCAAAACGTATATTCGTTTTCCAAAGGTCTATCGCCAGGCCACGACGAAGAACGTTCTCACCCTCGAGTTCTTCGACGGGAAGAAGATCGACAAGGCCATCGCAGACGGCGCAAGCGGCAGCGCGATCGCGAAGAGCTCCGTCGGCTTCATCATCAAGATGCTCTTCGAGGACGGCTTTTTTCACGCCGATCCGCACCCCGGCAACGTCATTATCATGGGGACGAACGACGACCCCGTCATCGGTCTCATCGATCTCGGCATGGTCGGCCGCCTCTCGCCGGAGATGCGCGACCGCACGATTGATCTGATGCTCGCCGCCGTGCGCAAAGACTCCTACGGGGTTGCCGACGCGCTTTATGCGATTGGCCGCCCCACGAAGAAAATCGATATGCGCGAATACCGCGCAGAGGTCGCGCTGCTCGCCGAGAAGTACATCGGCAAACCGATGAAAGAGCTCGAAATCTCGGCGATGATTCGCGATCTCATCGGTGGCGCAACCAAGTACAGCATCGAGATGCCGCCCGATTTCATGATGGTCGGCAAATCGCTAATGACCATTGAAGGCATTGGCAAAGAGATCGACCCCGAGCTCGACGTCCTCGGTGAAGCGACTCCCTACTTTCTCGATTTGATGAAGGCGCGCTATTCGCCTCAGCGTATTGGCAACGAGCTTCTCCGCGGCGTCGAGCAGCTTTCACGCGCGGGGTACGACATGCCGCTGCAAGTGCGCGAGGTGCTCGAAGACTTGCGACTCGGCAGGCTCACGGTGCGTGCGGTTGATCCGTCGATGCCGTTCGCGGCCGATCGCATCGGGCGGCGCCTTTTCAGCGGGCTCGTCGTTGCGGCGCTCGTCGGATCGGGCGCGCTTCTCGTGAGCAACGCCGACCACGCGATTCTCGGAACCATCATGCTGGCGCTCGCGGCGATCGTGTGGCTCGTGCACGGCGTGGCCGATCTGCGGCGCGCCGCGAAGCAGCGGAAGGCGGCGACGGCGTAGCGAGGCGCGCGGCGGATTAAACGAAAAACCCCCGCCACCTGGAGAGGTGGGCGGGGGTGCTTCGAGGGTCGCTCTCGGCCTATGCGACGAATCGCGCGGGCGAAGTGCGGGCCTCGTTCAGGAGATCTTGCCCTGAAGGAAGAACGCGATGACGAACGAGAGGAGAACGAGCGACTCGATGAGCGCGAGGCCGAGAATCATCGGCGTCTGAATGCGCGGGGCGGCGCCCGGGTTACGCGAGATACCCTCGAGGGCGGCGGCAGCGGCGCGGCCCTGGCCGAGCGCACCACCGAGAACGCCGAGACCGATCGCGATGCCAGCACCGGCAGCGGCCATGGCCTGAGCGTCAAACTTGTTCGCCTCCATGCCCGCGGCAGCCGTCTGCGCGAAAACCGGGGACGAAAGCAGCATCGTGAAAACCGAGGCCGCTCCCGCCGAGACGAGACCGAGCTTCTTCGAGATCGACATCTTCAATGGCTCCTTCTGAAAGTCTTTATCGAGCTTCCGTGGACTGTTCACCGCGGCGCCGTCCTGCGTGAAGTCGACGTACGCGCGGCTCTTATTCGTTTTTGCGCACCGTGGCTAGGGCTTTCTGGCAGCCCCGGCAACGCTTCGCTGTCAGTGAGCGGCGGGGGCGTGGGGCTCCGTGCCGTGGCCTGCGTGAGCGGCGGGAGCGTGGTCACCACCGTGGTCTTCGTGCTCCGTCGCGAGCGCGATGTAGATCGAGGAAAGGAGGCAGAAAACGACGACCTGCACGATCGCGACGAGCGTGCCGAGCATCATGATCGGAATGGGGACAATGAACATCACCATGCCGAGAATGATCGAGAGGAGCAGGTGGTCGACCGCCATGTTCAGCATGAGGCGAATCGACAGGGTGATTGGGCGGAGGCAGAGCGAGACGACTTCGAGCGGGAACATGAGCCACGCGAGCCACCAGACGGGGCCGGCGAGGTGCTTCAGGTAGCCCATGCCGTTCTCCTTCAACCCGTAATAGTTGAAGAGAATGAAGACGACGATCGCGCAGCCGGCCGTGATGTTCCACGACGACGTCGGCGGGAGAAAGCCGGGGACCATCCCGAGGAAATTCGAGAAGAAGATGAAGCACGCGGCCGTGCCGACGACGGGGAAATACCGCTTCGCGCGGGTCGGCCCCATCATGTCCTTCATCATGTCGTAGAAGGTCCCGACGAAGAGCTCGAAGAACGTGCGGAGCGAGAGCTTCTCTTCGGGCAAAACGGACTTGTCGTAGTCGGTGATCTTCCCGCGCGCCGCGAGGGCGAGGCCGACGACCAACAGACAGACGAAGATGCTCGCCACGATCGGCTCGGCCGAGTGGTGCGTCACGGGCTTGCCGGCAAGCGAGTGGCCGAGATTCTTCATGTTCTCGCCGAGGGCGGGGAACATGGCGACGAGATAGCTGAAAAAGGACGTGTGCTCGGGCATCTGCCTTGGCTCTCTAAACCGGGGCCCGTTTCCGGGCCGACGTGTCGAATCTGCGCCCTAAACGCGGGGTCGGGCGCCCTCTTATCATGAACGGGACGGGCCCGTCCTATCACTTACGACGGCTCCCACGGCGATCCCTAGGGGCAGGCTGCCGTACCCGACAAGGAGCGGAAGAGCCTCTACGTAGCCGCGCAGCATGAGGAGCCAAATGCCGCCGAAAAGTACGGTCATTTTGGCGACCGCGAGGAACGCCCAGCCGGCCACGCTCGCGCGCCTGGAGGCGGCCGTGGGGGCGCCTTCGACGGGGTCCGCGTGCTCCATCGGCGCGAGCAGCGCGCCCAGAATGCGCGCGAGGGCGTAGAGGTTCGACGACGCGAGGAGCCCGCCGATGCCCGCCGAAATTGCGGGGCGGAACCCCCAACCGAGCCCGGCGAAGACCGTGCAAATGGCACCGAAAACCAAGACCGCAACGATGGCCGTCTTCATGCGCGCGTCCATCGCCGGCGTGGCGGTAGACGCCCCATCGGCCTCGCCTTGCCGCTGCGTCTCGTTGCTCATGGCGCTCCTCCGGGGGAATCCGAGTTTTTCTTGGGGGCGGGCGCGTCGCTCTCGCCGTCGCCGTTCGGCGCCTGCCACGGGTCTTCGCCGCGATCGCGCCGTTCGGCCCGCTCGACGTCGGCGCCCATCTTCTTGGCGACGTTCCAGACCACTCGGAACCCGGCGTACGCGCCGACCACCATTCCGAGCAGCGTGAGGTAGGGCGCCGTGTGGAAGTGGGCGTCGGCCTTCACGCCGAGCC
>JANXMC010000522.1 GCA_025354825.1 Myxococcales bacterium | reverse complement strand
GTCGTCGGCATCGATCGGTAGGCGCGCATCGGCACTCGGTAGACCGAAGAAACGAGGGTGTCGAACGTGTTCTGCGCGTCGCGCATATTGCCCGACGAGGAGTCGCTGCGCGAGGCTGGCCTGACCGATGCCACCTTCATCGAAGGCCTCCACGCCAGCGCGCGTGAGGTGTGGGGCAAGTTCGACATGAACCTCATGCGCGCCCGAAGCCGACGCGGTGAACTCGATCGTCGATCGCTTCGCTGCGGGCATGATCGCCGCGAATGGCGAGGGCTCCGGCGAAGGAGGTCTCCGCGCGATCGAAGGCATCCGCAAGCGCTACGAAGATCACGACCCACGCGCGAGCCGCTATTGGGAGCTCGTCGCCGTGATCAACGGGCAGAAGGGCGTCGAATCGAAGGTCGAAGAGTGGAAATGGATCCGCCGCGCGGTGCTCCATCACTGCCTTCGCCGGCCGATGGGCCCTAGGCGCGTACTCTCATCCCTTCGCCAGCACCCACGCTCTCCAGCGATACGTGCACCAACATCCCTCCACCTCGGCGCGTATCCCGAAGCGCATCGCCCCCTTCGTTCGCACGATCTCCACCCACCACGTGGGAGCCTTCGCCATCGATCCATCGGCGGCGTGCTTCGCGACCTGCATCGTCTCGTCGTGCGTCAGCGTCGCAACGGGCCACTCCTTCGCCGCGAGCGAGAACAATCGTTTCTTGACGACGGCTTTGAGCGACGGTTCGTCGTGCCGCGCCACCCTCCACGTTCGGCGCTTGCCGTCGTTGCCGGTGTGGACCAGCTCGAGCTCGTTGCACGAGAGGTCGTCGCACGCGTCGACGCTGCTGGTCTCGGCGCTCCAATAGCCCGTCGCGTCGGAGCCGAGCCCAATCCACGCGTTGCCGCGGCTGACGAAGACATCGGCCACGTATTCGACGACCGGACCGAGCGCGGGAGTCCAACGGGAGACGTCGGTCGACACCTGTTCGCACATGGTCGACGTCTGCAGCGACAAGAGCTCCGCGGGTGCGCGGGCGGCGACGAGGAGCGTGAGAGTGCTGGCGAAGGTCGCGAGGACGAGTCGCATCTCGCGGGGGTACGTGAGATTCGCGCCAGAGGACTAGAAACTGGCGCCAATCTCCGCCGCCGTGGTTCGCCAACGTCGGTCACGTCGCCTCGAGCCCCGATTGACGTGCTCGGTGACCACCGCATGTTGGACGGCGGCCTCTACTCGAACGAATTCGGTCTTTCGACGCGGTGAGGTCCGAGACCGCAGCGCTCTCGTGAAAAAGCTCGCTCACTTGGTGAGCTTCTTCATCATCGTCGCCGCCGCCTTGTTCGGCTTTTCATCGGGCTCCTGGAAGCCAACGAAGCAATGCACGGTGAGCACCCAATCTTCGTGGCGCTTCGTCGCGTAGCCGTTTTTCCCGTTCAGGCCTGCGTAGGCGTAGTGATAAATCGTTCCGTCACCGAGCCCGGCTTTCTCGATGTGCAGCATCGTGTCGCCGGACTCGGGCGGCGGAACCGGCAAGGCCTCGAGCTTCATGCCCGTGCCCTTGGCGAGCGTCTGCAGCGAGGCGAGGTCCTTGGTCACCGCGGGGAGCTTCGGCGTGAGGAGGTCGATGACCTCTTTCTTCGCCGAGGTCACCTTGAGGCCGCGCTCGTCGTCGAGGTGGGTCACCATCGGCAGGTTGGTGGCGAAGAACTTCGGGGAGTAGCTGGTGAGCGAGATGTTGGTCTTGCTCTCGCAACCGCCCTGGCCCGCCTTCAGATAGGCACTCAGCGACTCCGGGCTCACGGAGGTCGGCTCGGTGAGGCTGTCGAGCTCCCACCCGAGCTTCTTGACGCGCTTCTTGAACGTCTTCAGCGTGACGAAGCCCTCGAGCTCGTCATCCGACACTTTGCCGCTGTCGAGCAGCTTGCTCTCGGGCGCCGGGAGCTCGACGTCTTAGCTCTTCTTCGCCGGCTTCACCTTCGTCGCCAGCCACTCGGCGATGGCCTTGTCGTCGACGACACCATCGACGTAGAGGCTCGACGTCTCCTTCAGCGCCGAGAGCGACGACGGGCACTGGGGAGTGGTGGAGTCGAAGGTCTTGGTCTCGATGACCTTCTTTTTTCGCCGATCCGCGATCGAGACGGTGACCGCGAGCGAGCGTTTGCTGACGCCGAGCGTCTTGCCGTCTTTGCTGGTGTAGCTGCCGCAGCTGCCCAGGTCGGTGGCCTTGCGTTGCTCGGTGGCGATGAAGTCGATGTCGAGGATACGCGCCTTCGGTGTGCCGATCAGCTGCACCAGGCCGGCGATGTCGGTGCGGAAGTAGAGCATCGCGTCGTCGCGCCTCTTGCTCACGCCGTCGGTGGGGAGCGGCTCGAGCCGTCGCAGCGCGTCGGCGCCGGCCCACGTCTTCCCCACGAGCATCACGAACGCCTGCTTCACGGCCTTCTTGCCCTTGGGCTTGGCGAAGACGTCGATGCTGAGCTCTCCGCGCTCGGGGACGCTCGTCGCGTACGCGTGCATCAGATCGAGCTCGAGGGTCACTGGCTCGTCGTCACCCGCGGTGACGAACGAGGTCGCTTGGATCTTCGCCTTCGTCCCTTTCGGCCCGGAGACACGGATCTTCAGCTTCGTCTGCGGCGAGTCGAACCCGGGCTGACCGAATCCGTCAACGCGAATGGCGGCGTTGCCCGACGGCGGCTCGGCGGGCCCGATCGTCAGTCCGACCGTTCCCTCCTCGGCGTCGGCGAAGTCAGCTTCGCTCTCGGTCGAGTCGTCCTCGGCCTTCTTGCTCGAGTCTTCGGATTTCTTCGAGCAACCGAGGAGGAGGATCAGGACGAGGGGGAGGAGGGGAGCAATGCGACGGTGCACGATCCCAGGGATAGCCGATCTTCGCCGCTCGATGTCGGCCGTTCATGGGGACCTACCGACAACCACTTCGCCTCCACGAAAATGCGCTTGAACTGCGGAAACTTCACTCGAATCGCGTCCTGCAGTCGATCGAACGACTGCTCCACCTCACCTCCTCATCTGACGACGGCCCTCGACGAAACTGCACGTCGAGCGCGAGCACGACGTCCGAGGGGCCGAGCTGCAACGTCAGCGGACGGCGCACCGTCTTCGACGGCGTCTTCGGCGCGGCCGGTGGCCTGCAAGCCGGCGTCGCGGCTACGCTACGGCGATGAGGAGAGTGCCAATCACGATCGACGCCACGCCATCGATGTGAGGATTCTTCAGCAGCTGTGCGAGGGTGACTCCGACGAGGGCGATGAGTCGCCGAGAATCCGGCGTCGCCGCGATCGCGGTTGAAGGTTGAAGGGGCGAAAGGCGAGGCCGCAGGAGATTCCCTCGAAGACGAGGGAGAGGCCGAGCACCACGTAGTCCCACGTCGGGTCAGTGGGCGCCGCGGGGTGACGGAGAGGGGCGATGCCCTCGTAGAAGGACATTCCGCCGCCGACCGAGAAGACCAGCACGGCGACGATGACTGCCCAGAAATAGAGATCCTTGCTTCGTCCGAAGGGTGCCTCGCGTCGGGGGTCGCGCGGTCGGCGTTCTCAGAGGCCCGTGAAGATTGAGCGCGAGCGTTAGAAGGAGCAGGCAACCTTGGCATGCTTGCCGACCGCGACCGCGCAGGTCCCGCCTCCGCAGAAGCCCGACGCGCAGAGCGCGCACCGAGTGGCCTTCCCCGCCGGCCCGACACACGTCGGGTCGGCAGCGCAAGATGCGCCTGGGGCAAGCGTAGGCGTGCAGGTTCCCCCCTGACACGAGAGCCCATTCGCGCAGAACCCCTTGGGGCAAGGCTCGCCGCCGATCGGCAGCGCGAAGCATAGGAACGCCTTCGACCCGTCGTACGCGCAATACAGTCCCTCGGCGCAGGTCCCGTCCGTACCGGTGTACACCGGCGGACACAGCGCGCACGGGCTGGGCGAGCAGGCTTCACCAGCGACCGCGAGCGGGCGACAGAATCGATCATGACAGGCGAGACCGTGCGCGCAGAGCGGAGACGCGACACTTTCGCAGGCTTCTCCGACGCGCGCGAATGCGGTGCATCGGTTCGTGCGAGGCGTCGTGCCGTTGGCGCAGTAGAGACCTTCGGCCACGGTGCAGGAGTAGGCCAGCGACACGAACGGGTCAGGCGTGTCGTACACGCCTGCCGTCCCCGTATCGTCCGTGACGCACGGCCCATCGCCTGCCTTCCCGGCGGCGATGGTCATGCATGCACGCGGTGCGGTCAGGTCGGTACCCTTGGTGAGCGTGCAGTAGGAATTGTCTCCGCTGCATTGGTCTGACGAGGTGCACGGCTCACCGGGCCGGCTCGTTCCATGACGGAACACGTGCTCGCACGCGGGGATCGCGAAGTCGTCGCGGCAGTAGTCGACGTTGGTCTGGGCGGCCTTGAGCGCGGCGAGGCAGGCGTCGCCGGCGTTGGCATCGAGGAGCGTGGCGTCGATGCTTTCGACGAGGATGCGGATGCAACTCTTCCGCGAGCTGATGATTGCCACTTGGTCGCAGCAGAAATTCGCGAGGTCGCAGTAGCGCTCGGCGTAGGACTGGAGGGCTTGTTGGGAGGAATTGTCGACGCTGGCGCTGCAGCCGAGGGCTGCGCACAGCGACAGACTCAGCGATAGACGGCGCGGCCGCAAGCCATTGAAAGCGCGAATGGCCTCCGCGAAATTCCTGGCGACACGCGCGGTCAGCCAAATGCCGAGGCCACCAGGCGGGGCCTTCCACTTTAGCATTGAAGGGCCTTGCGAAGTGCGAGCACGAGTTCGGAGTCCGGCACCTCCACGCCAATGGCCAAGTCCACGCAAACTGCCGCCAGCCTCGAAAAGAGGTTGGCGCTGGAACCTACCAGCCCGTGGGCTGCGTCCGTCACCCGCATCAGGCCGGACGCTAGTCGACCGTCGCCTGCCCGTTCGAGCGAAGAGAGCACCGCATGGGCATACTCGAGCGGCAGACCGAGTCGCACTTCATCGACGCCGCCGATCGAGTTGTGCCAAACAGTTCCGAGTGCATTCGAGTACCCGACTTCATACCTGATTTCGGCGAGAAGATCTGGCGAGAATTCCACGCCGAGAAGCCCATACTCACAGCGGGCGCCCCGAGGAACAACGGCCTCGATGCATACACTTCGTTGTGGCTCCGTTCGATGTCGTCCTGCAGGTGCGCGCTTCTCGAGTGCATCAACTGTCGGATATCCGTCTGTCGATCTCTCATCGAGCCAGAGTCGAACTCTTGCCAAGGCAGTGAGCTGAAGCGTCCTCATAGCGCGCCCCAAAACGTACTCCAATTGGAGTTGAATCGTCCCGGCAATGCTTTGATCACATCCGGATGATAGACACTAAACGGAGATACACCATACTTTCCGAGAGCAGTGGCATGAGCCGCCTCATAGCTCACTCCCCTCCCCATGAGGGTTGCCTCCGAGACTTCGTGAAAGTAGAAACTCGCATCGGCTCCTGTGAGCTCCTCGCCTGACTTGAGGGCAGCGCGCAATCGAGAGATCATTGCTGTGTTTTCCGGAACTTCGCCGAACTGCACCAAATGAGTTTCCACAATTCTCAGACCTTTCTCCGAGATTTGGAAGCCTCGGCTCGCGAACATTCCGAGCCCTTCGCCGCCTGCCGTGCCCTCCAGGAAGGCGCCTGTCCCTCCACCGGCTGAGACTCGCGTCGTGACAGTTCCCAGATCGAGTCCCACGGCAAACAATGGAGCTCCCCCGCTGTCGTGGACGGTGGGGCTATGCTGCCAACTGCGTAACTTTCTTGTTCATGAAATGCAATTCAAACTCAATTGGACTGACGTAGTCGATCGCCGAGTGCCGACGAGAAGGGTTGTAGAATCCATCGATGTAGTCAGCGATCGCGGCGATTGCGGCTGTTCTCGTGAGGTAGTCCTCGTGGTCGATCATCTCGCCCTTGATGGTAGCGAAAAAGCTCTCTGCGACGGCGTTGTCCCAACAGTCGCCCTTGCGGCTCATGCTCTTGACGGCACCGATTGTCGTGAGCGCGTCGCCGTAGTCGCCGCTGGCGTACACG
>JANXMC010000462.1 GCA_025354825.1 Myxococcales bacterium | reverse complement strand
GGTCGCGAGGGTCGCGAGGGGAGAGTCGTTGGCCCCCGGCTGCGATCGGGTTAGACCCGCTCCGGTGAGCCAAAATACGAGCCGATTCTTTGCGCTGATCGCCACGATGCCCTTTGCGATGGCGGCTGCGTCCTGTGCGGGCGACGCGCCCCACGCGACGACGCCCCCCGCCGCGCCGCCAAGCGCGACGCTACCGCCCTCGGCCGAAGCGCCGAAGGAGGCCGCCGATGCCGTCTTCGCGCGGCTTTCGGCGACATTTTTGGCGAAGTACCTCGAGCTCACGCCCCACGAAGCGACGATCGCCGGCGACCATACCCACGACGGCATTTGGCCCGACTGGAGCGTCGAGGGGGACGCGAACGAGAAGGCGTTCATCGAGGCCTTCAAGAAGGATCTCGATTCGGTCGATCGGCGCGGCTTGTCGCCGCAAAATAAGATCGATATCGGCATTCTCGATAACCGACTTGGCCTTTGGCTTTATCAAATCGACGAGCTTCGCGAGCGTGTCTGGAACCCGATGCTCTACACGAGCCTCCTGGGGGATGGGCTCGATCCGATGCTCACGCGCGACTACGCGCCGTTGGCCGAGCGGCTCACGAGCCTTACGGGCCGGCTCAACGGTATTCCGGCCGTGATCGCGACTGCCAAAAAGCGTCTCGACGCGTCGCCGAAGGTTCATACCGAGACGGCCATTGGTCAGAACAAAGGGCTGGTCGCGCTCTGCAAAAGTGGCCTCGCCGAGGTGACGGCGAAAGCTACGCCCGCGCAGCGTGCCGAGGTGCTGGCGGCGGCAAAGAAGGCGGAAGCGGCGTTGGTCGCCTACCAAACCTTCCTCGAGCACGATCTCCTGGCGCGCAGCACGGGCGACTTCCGCCTCGGATCGGCGAAGTTCGCGACGAAGCTCGGCTACTTCCTCGACGACGACGTGCCGCCGGCCGATATCGTGAAAGGGGCGCGCGCGCTCCTCGCCGAAACGCAGGAGGCGATGGTGCAGTCGGCCCTCGAGATTTGGCCGAGCGTCATGAAGGGCACGCCGCCGAAGGCCGACACGCCGGCCGCGAAGCGTGCGCTCATCAAGCAGGTGTTGGCGAAGCTCGCCGACGACCGCTCGACGAATGGGACGATTGTGGCAGACGCCACGAAGCTCCTCGCCGACACGACGAGCTTCGTGCGCGAGCAGAACATCGTCCGCGTCCCCGAAGAGCCGTGCCGTGTGATTGAAATGCCCGAGTACCGGCGAGGCGTCGCCATCGCGTATTGCGATTCGTCGGGCCCGCTCGAGAAGAAGCAAGAGACGTTTTATTCGATCGCGCCAACGCCGAAAGACTGGCCTGCGAAGCGCGCGGAGTCGTTTTACCGCGAATACAACAAAAGCATGCTCGCAGACCTCACCATCCACGAGGCGATGCCGGGGCACTACCTGCAGGCGATGCACGCGAACCTTTTCAAATCCGACGTTCGCGCAGTCTTCTCCAACGGCGCGTTCGTCGAAGGGTGGGCGGTTTACGGCGAGTGGGCGATGGCGAAGCACGGATACGGTGGCGCAAAAGTTCGTATTCAGCAGCAGAAAATGGTTCTCAGGCTTTGCACGAATGCCATTCTCGACCACGAGATTCACGCAGGCACGATGGATGAGAAGGCCGGCCTGTCGCTGATGATGGACGACGCGTTTCAAGAAGAGGGCGAAGCCGTGGCGAAGTGGAAGCGCGCGCGGCTCACGAGCGCGCAGCTGACGACCTACTACTTCGGCCTTTCGGAGATGACGAAGCTCCGCATCGCCGCCGAGAAGGCGCCGGGGTTCGACGAGCGCGCGTACCACGACAAGCTTTTGAGCTTCGGCGCGCCATCGTTCCGCGGTCTCCGCATGCTCATGGCGCCCGATCAGCCGTCGACGACGCCGTCGAAGTAGAGAGCTTCCACGAATGCCCCAGCCCCGCCCGCCGTTTGCCGTCGTCGTTCGTGCGATGACGTGGGAGCCGCTTTCGGTGCCGCTCCTCGAGCCGTTCGTCATCGCCAGCGCGCGCGTCGACGGAACGCGGGCCGCGCTCGTGAGCGCCACGGTTCTCGAGTCTTCCGGTGCGCGTCGTGGCACGGGACTCGGCGAGGCGGCCACGCTCGTCCCCGTGACCCGCGAGGATCAGCCCGAGGTGTTGCGCGTGCTGGCCGCGGCCGTACCCCTGCTCGAGGGGGCGACGCTTGCGAGCTTCGCCGAGCTCACGACGCTCCTCGACGGCGCTTTCAAGACGAGCCCTGTCGCCCGTGCTGCGGCCGAGTGCGCGATTCTCGACGGCTGGGCGCGCGCGGCGAACGTGGGCTTCGCGCGCTTTCTCGGCGGCAGCGGCGCGAGCCTCGCGCGCGAGCTCGTCACCGACATCACACTTCCGATTGCGCCTTTGGCGCGAATGGTGGCGAACGCCGTCGCGTACCGCGCGCTGGGATTTACCGCGTTTAAAATCAAAGTTGGCAAACACGTCGACGACGACGTTCGCGCGCTACTTGGTATTCATGCCGCCGTCCCCGACGCCACGTTTCGCATCGACGCGAACGAGGGGTTCTCGGCCGACACCGCCCTCGCGCTCCTGGGGGCGGCGCGCGACGCCGGCGCGGTTGTCGAGTGCTTCGAGCAGCCTTGCGCGCGGGGCGATCTCGATGGCATGGCGCGCGTCACGGCCGAAGGAGGCGTCTGCGTCGTCGCCGACGAGTCGGTCCGCACGCTCGCCGAGCTCGAGGCGGTCGCGGCCGCGCGCGCCGCGTCGGGGGTGAACTTGAAGCTCGTGAAGTCGGGCGGGCCGCTCGCGGCGTTCGCCATCGGTGCGCGCGCCAAGGCGCTCGGCATGCGCGTGATGGTCGGAGGCATGGTCGAAACGCGCCTCGGCATGGGCGCCATGGCCCACGTCGCGTCGGCGCTCGGCGGCGTCGACTTCGTCGATCTCGACACGGCGTTCTTGCTCGCCGACGATCCGTTCGACGGCATCTATTCGAGCGACGGGCCGCGCCTCACACTCGCGACCGGGCACGGCCTCGACGTGCGCGTGCGCTCGCGCGAGCTCGCGAAAGACGGCTAGCTCCCCACGCGCTGCCGCACGAGCTCGAGCAACGCGCTCCAGTCGAACGGCTTTTCGATGACCGTGTTCTTCGTCGCGTCGGTGAAGGCCCGCGCCGCGGGGGTAAACGCGCCGCCCGTTAGAAACACCATTTTCGCCGCCTGATCGGGCGCGATTCGGTTGATCTCGCCGTGGAGATCGATGCCGCTCATGTCGGGCATCATGAGATCCGACAAGATGAGATCGAACCGCTCGCCGCCGGCGATGCGTCCCAGCGCCGCGCGCGCGCTCGTGAGCGCCGTCACCTCGTGCTCGGCGCCCAGGAGGCTGTCGAAGGTGCGGCAGATCATCTCTTCGTCGTCGACCACGAGGACGCGCCCGCGGTGCGGTGCGGGGGCGCGCCGCGGCGGCTTCGACGACTGCACGGCCGCTTCGGACGCGGGGGGCAGCTCGATGCGAAACACGCTCCCTTTGCCGATGACCGTGCGCACGGAGAGCTTCCCGCCGAGACCGCTGACGATGCCGTGGCAGATCGAAAGGCCGAGGCCGGTGCCGACACCGAGGGGCTTGGTGGTAAAGAACGGCTCGAAGATGTGGCCGACGATGTCGTCGGGAATGCCGCTCCCCGTGTCGTGAACTTCGATAACCACGATTCGCCCCGATTCGCCGCTGTCGATGGACCCGAACGCGGTGCGCGTGACGAGCCGGATCTCGTTCTCGTTGCCTAGGCCGGCGCCGCTCTCCTCGGGCAGCGACTGCGCCGCGTTCACGATGAGGTTCATGAACACTTGGCCAAGTCGCGACTCGTTGGCCACGATGAGCGGCACGTCTTCGTAATCTTTGATGAGGCGCGCGCGGTGCTTCACCTCGTTCATCACGATGTTCGCCGACGAATCGAGAACGCGGCGCACATCGACGGTCGCAAGGCCACCGGCGGCGGGGCTCGAGAACGTTTTCAAGTCGGAGACGATGGTGCGAATGCGCTCCAGGCCGTCGCGCACCTGAGCGAGGGCGTCGTGCAGGCGCTCGCGTCGCGATGCGGCGACGGCGTCCGAATCGGCCGCGCCCGCGCGAGACGGCACGGCGCGGCGACCTTCGATTTCGAGGGAGATGAGCTCGACGTTCGCCATGACGTAGGCGAGGGGGTTGTTGATCTCGTGGGCGACCCCCGCGGCGAGCGTGCCGAGAGACGCGAGGCGGTCGGCCTCGACCAAACGCGCGCGGATCATCTCACGCTCGCGCATCAGGAAAATACGGTCGATCGTCGCCAGAAGCACGTTCATGTCGACGGGCTTGGTGAGGCACGCGTCGGCGTCGATGGCGACCGCTTTTGCCGTTCGATCGGCCGTGACGGCAATCACCGGAATGCGCGCGAGCTCGGGGATGCGCTTCTGCTCAACGCGAAACTGCCAGCCGTCCATCACCGGCATCATCAGATCGAGGATGATGACGTCGCTCAGCGCGCCGCTCTGAAGACGCGTGAGCGCGTCGCGCCCATTCGCGCAGCTCGCGACGTCGAACCCGTGATCGCGAAGAACGCTCTCGAGCGTCGTGCGGATATCGTCGTCGTCCTCCACCACGAGGACCGACTTACGAGATGCTCCACCGTCGGTTGCTCCAAACCACATGCCGCCCTTGTTCGTCATCGTCCGAGCCGAGTGGCAGCCAATGCTACGCCCACCCGCCGCCGGTTGCCACGTCGCCTCGCGCGAAGGCAGAAGAGCTTCGTCTCGGATAGAAGTCGTTCATGCCGTCGCCCGCGGAGAAGCCCTCTCCATCACGAACACCGAAGCTCGGGCTGTCCACCGCGATGGCGATTGCGCTGTCGATGGCCCTCGCGTCGATGCTCGTGCTCTCGGCGATTTACCTCTCACGCGCGCCGACGCTGGGCTTCGGCGCCGCCTGGGACGATGCGGCGCACATTTGGAAAGTCGCGTCCGTTGCGCCCGGCAGCCCGCTGCGCGAGGGGGACAGCATCGACCGAATTGGCGGCGTCGACGTCGGTTTCTTGGAGCTACTCACCGACAACGCGAGCCTCGAGTCCCACGACCAAATCGCGCCGTGGTTCGCCGCGCGCGAGACGATGGCGCGCACGCTTGCGGCGGAGACCGTCGCCATCGAGGTGCACCGCGGCGGGCTGCCGGTGGTCGCGGTCGTCTCCCCGAGGCCAGCGGGTGTTGCCTTTTTAAGCCACGCGCCGTCGATGCATATCGTCGTCGGACTTGCCTATTTCCTTATCGGTATTTTGGTGTTCACGCGCGGTGCGCGCACCGAAGAGAGTCGCGTCTTCTTCGCCCTCTGCATGTCGATGACGCTCGTTTACATCACGAACGGCACGTCGCTCCTCGCCGAAGTGGTCTACGAGCCTTGGTACCTACGCCTCATGAATCGGCTAAATATGGCCAACTTCTTCTTTGCGCCCGCGCTGCTGTTCCACTTCTCGCTTCTGCTTCCTAAAAAGCGCGCGCTCCTCGAGCGCTTCCCGGCGATCACGTCCGGCTTCTACGCCGCGTGCGTGCTGGTCGTCGTGACGAATCCCGTACGCGTCGTCAACGTGGCTGTCCCGCTGCTTTTCCTCGGATCGATCGTTGCCAGTGTGCAGGGGTATGTAGCCAATCGTAAAGAGCCTATCGCCCGCCAACAAATGAAGTGGGTTGCGGCGGCGTTTCTCTTTTCCGTGCTTCCATGGGTGCTCATCAACGGCGTGCCGCTGGTGGTTTGGGGGAAGCGGTTGATGGACGACACGATTCCCGGCAGCTTTCTCGTCTTCTTTCCTATCTTCCTCGCCTTTGCGATTCAAAAATACAGACTCCTCGATATCGACGCGCTCTTCGCGGGGACGTTCGTTTACGCTCTCACGCTGGCCAGACTCGGCGTCGTCGACGTCGGGCTGATTGCGCTCTTCGGCTCGAGCTTCGGCCAGTCGCTCTCGCTCGATCCGACGGGGCGTGCCGTGCTGCGGGTCGCCGCCACGGTCTCGCTTTACGCCCCCGTGCGCGATCAGGTGCGGCAGCTTCTTCGGCGCCTCTTTCGTCGCCAGAAAGATGACGGCGTTAAGGCGATGACGGCCCTCATCGATCATGCGTCCGGGGCGCACCCGCGGAGGATCCTCGAGGTCTTCGAGGAGACCGTTCGCGACGCTCTCGGGCCGACGAAGATTGTCTGGATCGACGAGCCGGCCCTCGCCACGTTCGAGGCGTTCGACCTCGCGCGCGAGCCCGTGTCGCTGTGGGAGCACCCGGCCCTCGCGGCGGGCTTGGGGGCGAGCGATCTCTACGTTGCGCTCCCCGTGCGGAGCGGCGGGCGCGTGCAGGCGGCGCTGGCGCTCGGCGAGCTTCCGAAGCGGCGGTTCTATTCGCGTGAGGACCTCGCGAGCCTCGCCGGGCTGCTGAAGCAGGCGACGATTCTCTACGACAACGCGCAGCTCTTCGAAGAGAACGCGCGCCACGAAAAAAAGGGGCTCGAACGCGAAAAGCGCCACCTCGCAGAGCGCGAGTCGATCCTCCGTGAGCTGCACGACGGGCTCGGGAGCATCACCACCGGCATCGTCATGCTCGCCGATGCGGGGCAGCACGCCGGGTCGACCGAAGAGGTGCGCGAGGCGCTCGGAACGATTCGCGAGCTGTCGCGCGAGAGCCTCGCGGAGATTCGCGGCTTCATGCAGCACCTCGACATCGAGAGCCGGGACTGGCCCGGGCTGGCGTCGGAGCTTCGCAGGCTCGGCGCCCGGGTCATCGCGCCCCACGGCCTCGAATTCGAGCTCGATGCGCAGGTGCGCGACCCGCTCGACGGGCCGGGAAATCTCGTCTCGTTCCACCTCTTTCGAATCTTGAACGAGGCCTTCGCGAACATCGTGAAGCACGCCCGCGCGACGCGCGTGCTCGTCGCGCTCGTCGTCGAGGGGGATGCCGTGCGCCTCTGCGTCACGGACGACGGCGTTGGCCTCGTGAACGAGCGCGACGGCGGCCACGGAGTGCACAACATGCAGCGGCGCGCCGAGCTGCTCGGCGGGAGCCTCACGTTCCGCTCGGCGAACGGCACGGGCACGGTGATCGACGTCGTCCTCTCGCTCGCCGCCGCCGCCAACGCTACGGGCTAGCGCTTTACGACGGGGTCGCCTCGGCGCGCTCGACCCAGACGCGCACGCCGCCGCCGGCATCGATCGTCATGTCGAGATGGATGACCCGCGTCTGCGCGCAGGACTCGCACGCTTCGTTGTACGTCTGCTGTTTGCCGGCACCTTTGTCGACGGCGATGTCCCCGAAATTGCCGCAAAACGGGCAGGGGAGGCACACGGTCGTGTGCCAAAACCGCATGAAGCGACGCGTAGAACCCATGCGAGCCTCCGTACCGGGGCGCTTTACGGCGGGTTGATCTTCAGTACTCGAGAGCCACGGCCGCGGCCTCGTCGTGAGGCTCGTGGGGCTCGGTGAGCATGCGCTCTTGGGACGGCGTTTCTTGATAAACGGGCGCGTGCTTGTCACGCACCGTGAGCACCGAGCACGGCGCGTTGCGCGCGAGCTGCGCCGCGACCGAGCGATGAAGCATGCGCCGTATGCCGGTTCGACCGTGGGCCTCGACGACGATGAGATCGGCGGAGACCTCCGCTGCGAGACGCGGGATTTCGTCCGCCGCGCTCCCCACGCGCACGTGAGGAATGAGGACGCCGTTCAAGTCCTGCTGAATCGCCGACGTGAGCGTCTCGAGCTTCTTGAGCGCGCGCTCGATGGCGTCTTCGAGGACCGGGCCTGGGTGAGGGATCGCGTCCATGATCCCCGTGGCGAGGATCTGCACCGGCACCACATGCACGACGTGGAGCTCGGCATGGGGCGCGACGCGAACCAGATCGCGCGCCGTGCGTAAGAGGTGCTCGGACATCGGCGAAAAATCGACGCCTACGACCAGCACCATGGTGCCTGCGCTCGGGGCGATGCTTGCCGATTCGCGTCGAGACTGCGAATCCGTGGCGGAAAGCGGGATATCTCCCATGGCCTTGCCTCCTCTTTCAACGAGTATAGACCTCGCGTTCTGCGAGGGCTTCTTACGCTAGTGAAATAATGCACAAAGAAGAGCTGCCCGCGGGGCCGATAGGTCTACGGATGTTCCGTCTTCTCCGAGGCTAATTGGCATTCACAATTGCCAAGTTCGTCGCTCTTTTGCAGTGTTCCGGTGAAGGGCCCACATGAGCCTGCTTGGGCCTACGGTCGCGTCCGTTCCGTAGATACGTAGCCCGCGGGGCGCGTAACGCCGTCGACGTCAGAGGCGCGCTTGCTACGCTGTGGGCTCAACGGGCTTCGCCGCGCCGAGCGCATCGAGCCGGAGGAACGCCCATTTTCGCGGAGCTCGCATGCGTGACAGCGCTCGTCTTTGCCCACGGCGCGCTCGCCGGGGCCGAGATGGCGCTCGTGTCGCTCAAGCGCGGGCGCCTGCGCGATCTCGTCGACAAGGGCGACGTCGACGCGAGGTCGGTTCACGCGCTGCGTGAAGCGCCCGAGCGCTTTTTATCGACGGTTCGCACGGGGACAGGGATCGCCGCATCGAGCGCCGGCGTCTTCGCGGGCGTGTACCTCGCGCCGGAGATCGAAGCGCACTTGGCGAGGCTCCCGGGGGTGAGCGCGTGCCCGCGCGCGGCGGCCGCAGCCATCGTCGTCGTCCTCGTCTCGTACTTCCTCGTGACCCTCGGCGAGCTCGTCCCGCAGTCGCTCGCCCTCAGCTCACCCGAGGGGTACGCGCTCAAAGCCGGCCGCCCTCTCGCGGCCCTCGCGACGCTCTTGCGACCGCTTGCCTGGTTGGCGACCGTGACATCCAACGTGCTTCTTTTGCCCTTCGGAAAGCGTACGAGCTTCCTCGATGCCCGGGTCTCGGAACAAGAGCTTCAGCAGTTGATGCACGAGGCCGTGAAGGCCGGCGCCATCGACCCCCTCGCCGGCGCCATCGCCTCGCGGTCGATCGACTTCGGCAAGCTTACGGCGGCGGACGTGATGGTGCCGCGCAACGACGTCGTCGCGATACCGGTGAAGTCGTCGACCGCCGAGCTTCAGCAAGTGCTCATGGAGACGGGCCACTCGCGTCTGCCCGTGCACGACAAGAACATCGACGAGATCCTCGGCTACATTTCGGCGAAAGACGTGTTGGCCCTCACGTGCGAGCAGTCGCTGTTCGTCGTGCAAGACCTGATTCGCCCGGCCTATTTCGTCCCCGAGTCGATGCGCGCCGTCGAGCTTTTGAAGCAGCTTCAAGAGCGGTGCATCCACCTCGCGTTCGTATCGGATGCGCAGGGCGGCCTCTCGGGTCTCGTCACGATGGAGGATCTGCTCGAGGAGATCGTCGGCGACATTTTCAGCGAGCACGACGCGAAGATCTCGGTGCCGATTCAGAAGGCCGTCGACGGCTCGCTCGTCGTCGAAGGGACCGTCCCTGTTCGCGACGTGAACCGGGAGCTCGACATCGAGCTGCCCGAAGGGGCCGAGTGGTCGACCGTCGCGGGGCTCTGCATCGCGCTGGCCGGTCACATCCCGGTGGCGGGCGAGCAGATTCAAGTGGACGACGGCACGCTGCTCGAGGTGCTCGACGCCTCGCACCGGCGTGTTCGCAGCGTGCGCGTGCGCCACCCGTCGAGTCGCCCGCCGGCGCTCGATCCCGCGACGAAATAGGCGCACGGCCTCCGAGACCCGCCGGTATTTCGCCCGTTTGGGCGGACACGCCTATATCCGGAGGTCTCCTACCCATGCCCGGAACGCGCCCCCTCCCTCGCTTCGCGCCCCTCCCTGCCGTCGCTCTTCGCGTCGCGTTCGCCGCGATGCTCGCGACGGTTGTCATGTCAACCGGCTGCCAGCGCGACGAGACACCGCAGCTGCTGCAGGTGCTCGACGTCGCGCCGCGCGAAGCGGAAGTGGGCGAGCGGCTCGAGATTTCGGGCAACGGCTTCCCCCAAGGGCGCACGGCCCACGTGACGTTCCGCGGCGCGCTTTACCGGCCGGGAGCGTCGAAAGAGACGGGCGCCGAGGTCGCGACGACCGGTGTCGTGACGAGCGCGCAGGAGATCGAAGTCCCGTTCACCGAGGCGCTCCAGGCGCTGTTCTGCGGCGCGGGCGAGACGAAGGCCCACACGACCTTCGAGGGCGAGGTCGAGGTCGCGTTCGAAGCGGCCGCGCTCGGCGCGCCGCCCGTCGCGGGGACGCTGTCGAAGGTGCTGCTCGACGTTCGGCCTCCTGCCGCGCGACGCGGCGTCGAAGACGCGCGTTCAGCGGAGGGGGACCACCTCCTTCGCTTCCTCGGAGTCGCCATAGGCGAGAGCGCGCCCGCGTCGGGCGGGCTTCTCGTCGCCACCGTCGAGCCTGCTTCGCGCGCCGAAGAGGCGGGGCTGGTCGCGGGCGATCTGATCGTGAGCCTCGACCACGTTCGCGTGCACGGCCGCGAGGACCTTCTCGTCGCGCCGAGCACCGCGACGGCCGAAATCGGCGTGCGCCGTGACGGCAATGCGCGCGAGGAGATTCTCCGCGCGCGCGTGCAAGGCGCCATGGCGTTTGGCGCGGGAGAGCTGGTGGGCGCGGCGGTGATTCTCGTCATCGCGGCGGGTTTCCTCGTGGTGCTGTTCGCGCCGCCGTGGCCCCTCGCGACGTGGATCGAGCGGCGCATCGCAGCTCGTCTCGTGCGAGGGAACCGCGTTGATGCAGGCGGTCTCCGCCGCCTCGCGAGCGTGCGCGGCGTGCTGTCGACCATCGCCATCACGACGGCCTTCGCCGCCATCCCGATCGCGCAACGGTTCGCGGGGAGCGACCTCGACGTGGGCATCGTGTTTCTCCTCGCCGTGACCGCGCTGGTCACGATGGGCCTCTTCGAGGAGAGCGGCGACGGCGTCTCGGGGCGCGGCTTCGTCGCAGGCCTTCGCGGCGCCGCACGCGTCGCCAGCTACGTCGTTCCCGGCGCGCTCGCCGTGGCGGGCGTGGTCGTGATGACGGGTTCGCTGCGCGCCGACGAGATCGTCCGCGCCCAGGGCGGGTTCCCCTGGGAGTGGTACGCGTTTCGAAGTCCCGTGAGCGCGGTGCTCTGCCTGCTCTTCCTCGCGACGGCCCTCGCTCCAGGCGACCGCGCGGTGCCGCAGCCCCTCGCACGCCCCCGCGCGACGCCCTTTCCCCATGCCGAGCGCGTCTACACGTTCGTCGTCGGCGGCGTCGCGAGCGCGCTCTTTCTCGGCGGCTGGGAGCTCCCCTTCGCCCCCGCCGGCGCCGACTCGGCCCATGCGACCCTCGCGTTCCTCGGCGCGTCGCTCTTCGTCGCCAAGGCGTGGTCGGTCGTGGTGCTTCTCGGCGGGCTCCGCGCGACGCTCCCCCGTCGCCGCATCGACGAGACGGCCGCCCTCGCCCTTCGGTACCTCGTGCCGACGGCTCTCGTGATGCTCGGCCTCACCGTCGCCTGGGTCGCCTTCGTCGGATGGGCCCCTGCGCGTGGCGCGCAAACCATGGTCAGCGCCGCGATGTTCACACTTTTTTGTGTCGCGCTCGCGCATCTCGGCACCCGCGTCCGCTACCATCTGCGCGCGTCGAGCGGCGGGGGCTCGCTCAACCCCTTTTTATGACCGTCTCTCGAGGCGCAAGGCCGTGAACCCATACCTCTTCGGGCTCGCCGCCGTTGTCCTCCTCGGGGCCGCGGCCGTCGTCGCCAAAGCGAACGACCCCCGGGCGAGCCTCGTCGGCGTCGCCGTCACGTCCGTCGCCGCGGCGTTTCTCTACGCGCTCCTCGGCGCCTATGAGGCGATGGCCGCCCAGGCGATTTTTTTCGGCGGAGGCGCCCTCGCGTTCTTCCTCGTCGTGCGGTCGATGCGCGTCGCGGCTCCTGTCACGCGCGCGCCCGCCGTCCGCCCTGTGCGCGCGGCGCTCGCGAGCCTCGCCATGATGGCCGTCCTCGCGAAAGCGCAGCTCGGCGAGACAAAAAACCCCGGTGCGCCCGCACCGCTGCCCCTCGCGACGCCGTCGCCGACGCTCGTGGCGCCGTCGCCGGGCACGTTGGCCGCGTCGCCGTCTGCCGTCGCGTGGGTCTCCTCGTATGTGCTTCCCGGCGGCCTCGCGCTGCTCGTGCTGGTCACGGGGTTGGTCGGCGCGCCGCCGCTTCCGAGAAGACCACGCCGCGCCGCCGAGGAGAACGCGTGATGCTGCCGCGCCTTGTCGCGAGTCTCGCAAGCGTGGGTTCGTCGAAGGACGGCGTCATCGCGGTCGCCATCGTGCTCTTCGGCCTGGGCTTCTTCACCGTGCTCACGCGGCGAACGGCGCCTGGGGCGCTCTCGGGAACGGCGCTGATGCTTCAAGCCGCGGGGCTCGAGCTCGTGGCGATGCACCACTTCGGCGGGGTCACCTCTTCGTCGCGCGGCGACGGCGCCCTCGTGCTCGCATCGCTGCTCGCCGCCGCATCGGGCGGGAACGCGGCCATCGCAGCCGCTCTCGTGCTGATGGGCCGAAGGCCGAAAGCGTCGAGCGCCGCGCCATGACGGAGCTGTATGGAAATCTGCAGCGTCTCACGCTCGTCGCGTCGATCGCGCTGATCCCGCTCGGCCCTCTGCTCGCGGCGGTTCTCATTTTCGCAGCCCGAATGACCACGCCGCAGGTCCGCTCGACAGCCTCCGACGAGGGCCTCGCCTTGCCGACGCCGCGCGCGCCGCTGGCGCCCATCGCCGCGGCCGCCGGCGCGGCCTTCGCGCTCCTCGCGATCGCGGCACACGTTGCGATGCTCGCCGCGCGCCCGCCGTCGGAGCGCTACTTCACGAGCCACCTCCTTCGTCTCGTGCGGCTCGGGCAGCTCGATCTCAACCTCGATCTCGCGTTCGATCCGCTCGCGGCGGTCCTCGCCACGGCGGTCACCGCCGGCGCGCTCGTCGCGAGCCTCGCCCATCTCCGCGCGCCGACGCCCGCGCCTCGCGCCGACGCCGTCGCGGGGTGGATGTCGCTCGCCGTGGGGTCGGTGCTCGTCCTCGTCATGGCCGAAGGGTTCGTGCCGATGCTGCTCGGCGCCGAGGTCGCCGCCGTCGCTGTCTTCGGCATGGCGGGGCCGGCGGCGAGCCTTCGCGGCTTGGTCGCGCAACGCGCGGCGGGCACGGCGTTTCTCGTGGCGTGCGCACTTTTGTTCTGGGGGCTCGGCGGCACGTTTACGCCCGACGAGTACATCCCCGAGCTCGAGGCCCGCTTCGCGGCGGTCACGCTGGGCGAAGCGCCGTCGCCCGCCGCGGACGACAGCGTTCCGCGCGCCACCGTCACGACGGGGAAGGGGTACGTCACGCTCTCGAGCTACCCCGGCGCCGAGCTTTTCGTCGACGATCCGCGCTACCCCCTCGCCGACGCCGACGGCCGGGTCGTTCTCGCACCCCTCGTCCACGTCCCCCTCGCGGGAGGCATCCATTCGTTTCGCGTTCATCCGGGGAGCGGCCTCGACGACTTCGTCGTGAACCATGTTGCGTTCGGCGGCGGTCGCGAGATCGCCCTCGCGCTCTTCGGCCCGACCCTGTCGTTCCGCCTCCTTCGCGACGAGCTCGCGGTCCACGACGACCGCGGCATCCACGCGGCGCGCGATCGCCTGCTCGACAAGCGCATTGGAGGCATCGAAGTCGTCGATGTGGTGGCGCTCCTCGCGGCCCTTTTCGCCTTCGGAAGCGCTTTCGCGACGCTCTCGTCCCTTGCCGAAAGGCCCACTCCGGCCGGGTCCGCGCTCGTCGTGGTTGTCGCCTCTGTCACGGCGGCGAGCGTCTTGGGTCGCCTCGGATTTCTCCTCGGCGAGGCCCACGGCGCGCAGCTTGCGCTTGCCGTCGTGGGCGCCGTCGCGGCCCTCGCCTCGGCGCTCTCGGCCACCGTCGCGCCCGACGTGCGCTCGGTGCTCGCGCGCGTCACGTTTGCGCAGCTTGCGCTGCTCATGGTCGCATCGGCGGTGTCGGCCTTCACGGCCCTCACGTTTCACGTGGTCGCGTTCGTCCTCGCGATGGGGTCCCTCGTGCTCTCGTCGGCCTCCGCCATTACCGCCCGTTCGAGCTCCGACGACGGCTTCCTCTTCGACCGAATCGCGCGCGATCGCCCGCTCTCTCACCGCGCGGGGCGCGCTTTTTTCGTCGGCGCCCTCGCGCTTTCGGGCGCGCCGATCCCGCTCCTCGGCGCCGCGTGGTCGCGCGACGACATCCTCGCGCGTCTCGCCCTTTCCGAAGCGACACGGCCCGTCCCTGCGGCTCTCTTCGTCGCGGTCGCGTTGGGTGCCGTTTTCGCCACGTCCTTCGCGCTCTTCCGCGCCTACTTCGTGATGTTCTCTCAGTCGCGCCGTGGCACTACCGGCGACGGCACGACGACGCGTCCGTCACGCGACCCGGTCGTCGTTCTCGCCCTCGTCGCGGCGGCTGCCGCGGCCGCAGTGGGCCTCCTCGCCGGCGTGGGTGCGCGCCTCGCCGGAAGCGAAGGCGCGTCGCTCTTCGACGACATCCTCGCCCCCGCGTTCGCCACCGTTCGCGTCCCCGCGGATCGCGACGCGACCGGCCTCCGAATCGTCCTCGCGGTCGCGAGCTTCGCAACGAGCTTTGCCGCGTTTCGCGTAGCCCGCGCACGGTTCGGGGGGCGCCCCGCACCTAGCGCCGTCGCGCCGCCGCCGAGCCCCCTCGCGCGCCTCTCGGAGCTCGGCGAGCGTGTCGTTTCCGGCGTCCTCGCGGTCTCCGTCGCGCTGGCGAGGCGCGTCGCCGACGTTGCGGTGGACCTCGATCGATGGGTCATCGACGGCGCCATCTTCGGCGCCGTCAACGCAGCCCGCGCCGCCGCATGGGTGAACGCCCGGGCCGACGAATCGATCGTCGACGGCGGCGTCCTCGCGCTCGCGGTGGGGGCCGCCGGCGTCGGCGATCGCCTTCGCCAAGCCCAAGGTCGAAGGCTGCGGCGCTACGTCGTGCGCTTCGTTCTCACGATCGCGGCGCTCATGCTCCTTTATTACACCTTCCTCAAGCGGTGACCTCGTGACGCGAAGACGTGAGATCGAACGGGAATTTCCGCGACCGCGCGCGCGAGTGGCGCTGCCCCGCGCGGCGTGGGCCATCGCGCGTCGCGGGCTCATGGTCGTGGCCGCGTTGGTCGCCGTTCTCGTCACGTTCGCGGGCGAGCGTCGCGCCGACGCATCCCCGCGACCTAGGCTCGCGCTTCATGTCGAAGGGGGCGCGCCGCTGGAGCTTCTGCCTGCCGAAGGGGGCTTCGTCGGCTCCTTCGACGTCATGAACGGCGGCGAGGCGCCCCTCGTCGTCTCGCGCATCGCCGTCCGCGGCGACGAAGACGAGCCGCGCGTGCCGCCTCGCGTGAGCGTGCGGTTCACCGCGCCGCCGTCGCAAGCTTCGTCGACGACGAGCGCCGCCACGACCGCGACCATCGCTCCTGGCGGAACAGCCCGCGTCGAGGTGACCTGGATGCCCGAGCGCGCCGCGCGTGTGAAGCAGCTGTTCGGGCACGTCGTGGTCACCTCCAACGACGAAGCCGCGGGGGAGCTCGCCGTCGGCATTCGCGCGCACATTCCGCGGGGCCCCGCGATCATCACCGAGCACGTCCTCTCGATCCTCATGGGGTTGCCGCTCCTCGGCGCGCTGGTCGCCTTCGCGATGCACGTCGCCGGCGCGAAAGACGATCGCCCCGTTCGCATCACGGCCCTCGCCGTCATGGCGCTTCAGTGCCTCCTCGCCGCGTGGCTAACGACGCGCTTCAACGCCGACGTCACGCGCGACGGCGGGACCGACGGGCTGCAGTTCGTCGAGCACGCCGTGTGGGTCCGCGCGCTGCGCACCGAATACTTCATCGGCGTGGACGGCATCAGCCTGCCGATGGTGCTCCTCACGTCGCTCGTGGGCTTCGCCGGCACGGTGGCGAGCTTTGGCCGAAAGCGCGACGTGAAGGCCTTTTTTGCCGCGTATTTCGTCTTCGTGACGGGGCTCACGGGCACCTTCGTCGCGATGGACTTGCTGCTCTTTTTCGTCTTCTTGCAGGTCGCCCTGGTGGCCGCGTACTTTCTCGTCGGCGCGTGGGGCGGCGCCCGTCGCGATCGCGCCGCGCTCAAGCTCGTCGTGATGACGTCGGCGGGGAGCGCGATGCTGCTCGTCGCGTTCGTCGCGCTTCATGTTCATTCGGATCGCGGCTTCCTCGTCGACGGCACCATTGCCGAGCACACCTTTTCGATTCCCGAGCTGACGCGCGTCTCCTACGCGGCGAAGAAGCTCACGTTCTTCGGACTTCCGTTCGTCAAAGTCGTCTTCACGCTCGCGTTCGTCGGCTTCGCCATCCTCGTGCCGATGTTCCCGCTCCACACGTGGATGGCCGATGCGTACGCCGCCGCGGAGTCGCCCGTGGCCGCGCTCATTGCGAGCAGCCTGGTGGGCGTCGGTGCGTACGGAATCCTCCGCGTGCTCGTCTCGATCCTACCCGAAGGGACGCGCTGGGCATCGGGCGCGATCGTCGCGTTCGGCGTCGTGAACGTCGTCTACGGCGCCCTCTGCGCGCTCGCGCAAGACGACGTGAAACGCATGGTCGCCTACGCATGCGTCTCCCACGGCGGCTTCGCCCTCATCGGCATCGGCGCGATGACGCCCCAGGGGATCGCCGGCGCCGTCGTGCAGATGGTCACCCACGGCGCCATCGCTGCGATGCTCACGCTCCTCGTGGGCGCGCTCGACGAACGGGCGCACACGCGCAGCCTCGCACGCTTCGGCGGGCTCGCCGCCGAGATGCCGATGTTCGGCGCGCTCATGCTCACGTCGCTTCTCGCGTCCCTCGGCCTCCCGGGGCTGGCGGGCTTTTGGGGCGAGGCCCTCACGCTCGTCGGCGCGTTTCCGTCGTTCCGCACCCTCTCGTGCGTCGCCGCCTTCGGCCTCGTCGTGACCGCGGCGTTCCACCTCGTGGCGGCGCAACGCTTGCTCTTCGGCGTGTTCCCCGAAGCCTGGCGCAAGGACCCGTACCTCGAGCCGTTCGGCGGCCGCTTCCCCGAGCTGTCGTTCCGCGAGCTCGCGAGCGTCGCGCCGCTCGTGGTCATCGTCGTTCTCCTCGGCCTCTGGCCCGCGCCGCTGCTGCGGATGATCTCGAGCGGCGTCCACGACGTCGCGACCTTCATCAGCCCGGCGGGCCCCGAGCAGATCTCCCGCCTCCCGTGAGCGCTCTCGGCAGTCTCCTCGCGAGCCTCCCGCGCCTCGCGCCCCTCGCGCCGGAGGGGGTTCTCGTCGTCGGCGCGCTGGTGCCGCTCGTCTGGGGTCGCCTCATGCCGGGCGATTCGCGTGCGCGTGGCGCCGTCGTCATCGGTTCGTCCGCGCTGCTGACGTCGTCGCTCTTGGCCGTCGGCGACCTCGTTCACGGCGAGCCGCCGGGCGCGCTCGCTGGCGGACAGCTCGTCGTCGACGGGTTCGCCTGCGCCTTTCGTGCGCTCCTCGCGTGGGTTGCCGCGTGCACGCTCATCACGCTCCTCCCGCGCGTCGGCGACACGTCGCGCGCGTACCAGTCGACGCCGCGTCAGGTGAGCCTCTTCGCCCTCGCAGTGCTGGGCATGAACGTCATGACGATGGCGTCGGGGCTCGTCGTCGCATGGCTCGCCGCCGAGCTCATCGCCGTCGCCGGCATCGGGCTCATCGCCCTCGGCGTGCGCGACCGCGACGCGATTTCGGCCGCCCTCAAGCTCGCCGTCGTCTCCGCCGTCGCATCTGCCGCGGTCGTTTATGGCGTCACGATTTTCTACGGCCTCGCGCGGTCGCTCGACTTCCACGACATCGGCGTCGCCGTCGCGTCGCTCACCGAGTCGGGCGGTCAAACGCCCGAGGCCGCGTACCTCGCCGCCGTGCTCGTCTGCATCGGGCTTGCGGCCAAGGCCGGAATGCTCCCGTTTCGTGGCGCCCACGGCCACGCGTTTCGCGCGGCGCCCGTCCCCGTCGTGGGGTTCCTCGCCGTCGGTCCGCCCGCCGCGACCCTCGCGCTCTTCGTCCGTTTCTTCGGCACGGCGCTCAACGCGAGCGGCCCCGATCCGGCGTTTGCCCACGCGCCGTGGGCCGTCACGCTCGGTCTCGTCGGCCTCTCGTGCGCGCTCGTCGCGAGCCTCTCGGCGCTTCGAGAAGACTGCCTCGCAGGCGTCCTCGCCGACCTCGCCCTCGCAACGCAGGGGGCGGCCATGGTTGCCATCGGCGTCTTCAGCGTTGAAGGGTCGTCGGCGGCGCTCGTGCTCCTCGTTGCCGCGAGCCCGGTCCTCGCGGCGGCCTTCGCCGTGGCGGCCGGTCTCGTGGCCGACGCAGGAGAGCGCGGGGAGCGCGGCGTCGGGCTCACCGCGGGCCTCGGGAGGCGCTCCCCATGGGCCGCCGCGGCGCTCGTCGTCTGTCTCCTGTCGCTCGCCGGCGTGCCGCCGTTCATCGGCTTTGCCGCGCGTCTGGGCGCTGTCGTGGCGCTCCTACGGCAGGCAGGCCCCTTCACCGACGGCTACCTCTTCGCCGCGCTCTCGCTCGGACTCGCCAGCGTCCTGGGCTTGGCGCTCGCGCTTCGCTTCGT
>JANXMC010000442.1 GCA_025354825.1 Myxococcales bacterium | reverse complement strand
GAAAAGGCGGCTGCCGTGCGCGAGCATGTGAACCGCGCGCTCGAACCAGACAGGTTAGCTGTTACGGTTGTGGGCGGCAAGGCGCTTCTCACCGAGCGGCGCGGGACCGGCGTGATCATCGAGCCCTTCCTGGCCAAGGTCGCAACTATCGACTTCGACACCGTGCAGACGCGGGCGCCCGAGCCACAAGCCGTGGGGACGCTCGCCTACGCCCTCGACTTCGACGGGCGTGCCCACGTGGGCGGCGGAGGGCTCGCGGTCGACGGCAACATCGCCGGCGCGAACGCCTTCGACGGCACGCTCGATTCGCTGCTCAAGGTCGCCCGGAAAGAGCGCGCCAGCGACCTCCACGTCATCGCCGGTCGACCGACGCTTCTGCGACTCGCGGGCGAGCTCGTGCCCATCGGCGAGGCGCTCGACCCGCGCATCGTCGAGACGATTCTGCTTCAGCAAATCCCAAGTCGCGCGCTCGCCGGATTCGAGAAGGACGGCTCCTGCGATTTCGCGCTCGAACACTGGAAATATGGCCGTTTCCGCGCAAACATCGTCCGCCAACGCACGGGCCTGAAGGGGTGCTTTCGGCTCATCGGCGAGGGGATTCCAACGCTCGAAAGTCTGCACCTCCCGGAGGCGCTCGCAGCGGCGACCCATCACCATCAAGGGCTCATCGTCATCACGGGGCCGACGGGTCACGGCAAGACGACGACGCTGACGGCCATCGTCGATCTGATCAACTCGACGACCTCCCATCACGTCATCTGCGTCGAAGACCCCGTCGAGTACGTGCATCCGCGCAAGCGCGCGATGATGAGCCAGCGTGAGGTCGGCACGCATACGAAGAGCTTCCGCGCCGCGCTCAAAGGGTCGCTCCGTGAAGACCCCGACGTCATCGTCATTGGCGAGCTTCGCGACACCGAGACCGTTCGTATCGCCCTCGCGGCGAGCGAGACGGGGCACTTGGTCATCGGCACGATGAACACGCCGAGCGCCGCGAAGACGATCGACCGCATGATCGATCTCTTCCCGCCGGGCGATCAGCAGCAGGTGCGGCTCACCCTCGCCGGCGGCCTCAAGCTCGTCGTCAGCCAGCGCCTCGTGCCGAACACCGACAGGAGCCAAATGATGGCCGCCTGCGAAGTTCTGCCTGGTTCGATGGCTCTGTGGAATTTGATTCGCGACAACAAGACGTTCCAGATTCCGAGCTTGCAGCAGCGAGGCAAAGCTCTCGGCATCATTCGCCTCGACGACTCCCTCGCCGAGCTCGTTCGGCAAGGGCGAACGACGGCCGCGAACGTCATGCCGTTCGCCGAAAGCCCCGACGAGCTCGAAGGGAAAATCGCGGGGCGCGCGGCGGCGCAGCTTCCGCCGGGCATGGGGCAACCCCAGGCAAAGGGGGGGGCGGCCGGTGGCGCGAATGGAGCCGCGGCTCACGGCGGAGCGTCGGGCGCAAAGCCGCAAGAGCCGGCCGGCGCAGGCCTGTTCTCGAAAGCCGCGAACATGTTCGGAAACAAGAAAGGGGGCTGACGTGGCCCGCATCGACCGTTTCTTCGACGAGCTCATTAAGCGAAAGGGGAGCGACCTTCACCTGGGAGTCGGCTACCCGCCGCTCCTTCGCGCCCGGGGCGAGCTCACGCCGATTCGCGAAGACGTCGTCACCCGCGAAGAGATCGAGTCGCTTCTTTTCGAGATTGTGAACGACGTTCAAAAGGAAACGATCGAAACGAATCTCGATCTCGATTTTGCCTATGCCTATCAAAACTTCGCGCGCTTCCGCGCGAACTACTTCTACAAAACCTCCGGCCTCGGCGCCGTCTTTCGAATCATTCCCGCGAAGGTACTCACCCTCGACGATCTCGGCTGCCCGCTCGCGATTCGCAAGCTCGCCGACCGCCGCGCGGGGCTCGTTCTCGTCACGGGCCCAACGGGCTCCGGCAAGTCGACGACCCTCGCCGCGATGATCAACCACATCAACCAGACGCGCTCTTGCCATATCCTCACGATCGAAGACCCGATCGAGTTCGTGCACGAGTCGATCAAGGCGCAGGTCACGCACCGCGAGGTTGGCCCCCACGCGTCGAGCTTTGCCCACGCGATTCGAAGCGCCGGTCGCGAAGACCCCAACGTGATTCTCATTGGCGAGCTTCGCGACAACGAAACGATGAAGCTCGCGTTGCAGCTCGCGAGCTTCGGCGTCTTGGTCTTCGCGACCGTGCACACCAACAGCGCCGCCGGGACAATCGACCGCATCATCAATGCGTTCCCGGCAGACGAGCAGCCGATGGTCGCCGGCGTTCTCGCCGAAAGCCTCGTCGGCGTCGTGGCTCAACAGCTCTTGAAAACCGCGGAGGGCACCGGCCGTGTCGCAGCCCACGAGATTCTCATCGGGTCGCCGGCGCTCGCGGCGATCATTCGAGAGAACAAGACCTTCCAGGTGCCGAGCCTGATGCAGTCGGGGCAGGGCATGGGAATGCAGACGATGGATCTCGCGCTCGAGCGGCTCGTGGAGAAGAAAATCGTGAGCTTCGAGGACGCCATCGAGAAGGCCTCCGACAAGGAGAGCTTCGCGAAACTTCAGCAAAAGGGGCGCGGTGATGAGCTCGCCGATCTATCCTGAAGGGTGGCAGAAGCCAGGCTCGCGCCCTCGGTGCAATCGCTTGGGTCTCCCGCTTCTTCGGTGACGGTTCTGCCGCCTGACTTCCGATCGGGGGACGTGCGATGAGTCTCGAGGACGACGATACCGTACGCGCCAAAGCCAACCTCGGCCGCGTGCTGTCCGGCAAGTGGACGCTCGAGAAGGTCATCGGCGTTGGCGGGATGGCCGCGGTCTACTCGGCCGCGCACCGCACCGGATCGCGCGCCGCCGTGAAGATGCTTCACCCCGATCTCGCGCGCCACGACGAGGTTCGCGCGAGGTTCCTCCGCGAGGCGTACATCGCCAACACAGTCGCCCACGACGGCGTCGTGACGGTGGTCGACGACGACGTCGACGAGCACGGCATTCCGTATCTCGTGATGGAGCTGCTCACCGGTCAGTCGGTGGGGAGCCTCGTGCACCGCGCGGGTGGGCGGCTCCCCCTCGCCGACGTGCTGCGCATCGCCGACGCGACGCTCGCAGTCTTAGAGGCGGCCCACGACAAGCAGATCGTTCACCGCGATCTCAAGCCCGACAACCTGTT
>JANXMC010000434.1 GCA_025354825.1 Myxococcales bacterium | reverse complement strand
GCCACAGCCTGGGCGCGCTCGCAGAGGTGTTGCAAGAGCCAATCGGTGTCCGAAGGCATGAGCCCGATTCTACGCGCAGTCGTCCGGACGCTACCAGCGGTCTACCAGGAGTTCCGGACTCGGCGGATTCGTACGATGTGGTCGCATGCGGCAGATTCACAAAACACGGTGAAAACCGGCCTTTCGTGCGAATGGCCGGTTCGCTTCGAATGCAGATAGGTGGGCTTCGAAGCCGAATGTCGTAAGTTCGACTCTTACCGGGCGCACCCATACTCGATGACTTCGTCGTCTTCGTCAGGCCGGTAATCGTCGCTTGCCCGGACTTCGCGCCGGGGCGGGGCTTCGTCCAGGCTGCGTCGACGAGAGCCGCGGGCGGACCACTTGGCACGCCAGAGCGTGGGCGCGCTCGGCTCGACGGGGATGGTGACGCGCGCTTAGGCTCGGGGGGATGTCCCGTGTGACGGTCGGAGCGGCGGTGTTTACGGCGTTCGTGTCGCTGTTCGTACTGAGTCATGGACTCGAAGCGGTGGACCGAGGGTTCGTGGTCGACGATGCGTACTACACGCTGACGATTGCGCGCTCGCTTGCGCACGGGGGAGTGCCTTCGGTGGATGGCATCGAAACGACGACGGGCTTTCAGCCCTTGCTCGCGTTGCTCGAGGTGCCAGCGTTTTTGGCGAACGCGTCGACCAGCGCGGGGGCGCTTTGGGGGCTTGGGGTCCTTGCGATTGCCAATTTGATTTCGATCGTGGCCATTGCACGACTCGCGTTTCTTGCGGGCGGGATCGAAGCGGAACGGGTGGCCGCGGTTTTTGGCGCGCTCTCGGCGGTGGCGATCATCGAATCGTGCGTGGGGCTCGAGGCGCCGCTGGCGGTGGCGACGACGGCCACGACCGCGCTCGTGTTTCATAGGTTTCGTGCGGCGCCGACGGTACGGCGGGCGCTTTTGCTCGGAGCGTGCAGTGGTCTCTGCGTGCTCGCGCGCATCGATACCGCGTTCTTCCTCGCGGCCGTATTTACGGTCGTTCTCGCGATGCGCAATCTCCGCCGAAGCGTTGCGGCATGCGGAGCGGCATTGGCCATTTGCGGCCCCTGGCTCCTCTACTGTTTCGTCAAGACCGGACGGCCAATGCCCGAGAGCGGCGCCGCGGTGCTTTCGCTCACGCAACAGAGCAACGACCTCGTGAGCGTCGGCCGTCGTCTCGGCTTCGCGGGGGGCTTCCTTGCGCCCGGCACGGTCACCGACGTTCCCGACCTTCGGCAGCTCGGCATCGAGCACCCTTTCGTCGGCGCCCTCGTCGGCGTGGCCGTCCTCGCTGCTTTGGTGATGACGGCCCTTCGAGCGCCCCTCGCCGTGCGCCTCTGGGTGCTCGGGGCGACGGTGCTTGCGCCGATTTACGTTTTCGTTATCCCCGCGATATGGGGTTATCACCGCTACCTACTCTCGACCCGTTTCGCGATGACACTTGTGCTCGCACTCGCGACGACGCGGCTCCTCGCTCGGCTCGGCCCCCAGGTTCGCCGAGGCGTCTCCGGGCTCGGGAGCGCCGCCCTCGCCCTCCTCTTCGTATTGGGGATTGGCGAGCGATTCGTCGACTCGGCACGCGGCACGCTCGACGGCACGACCGGCTACCGCGCGTCGGCACTCGCCACGTTCGCTCTCGTGGAGAAGGGCGCCGTAGTCGGGGCGATGCAGAGCGGCGCGCTCGGCTACTTTCATCCGGAGGGCGTTCGCGTCTGCAATCTCGACGGCGTCGTCAGCGGCGAAGCGCACCGAGCCTTCGTGGCGCATCATATGGAATCGCGTCTTCACGCGTGCGGCGTCACCTACGTGGCAGATTGGCGCGTCGGGCTGAACGAAGTCTTTGCGCACTCCACGCCGGGCTCCTTTTCGATGGCCGTCGTTGGTCGAGGGCCGAGCCAGGGCGAGCACAGATTTCACGTCGCAAAGCTCTCTTGGCCCTAGGCGCTTCCGTGCGCCCAGCGCAAGCGCGGCATAGGCGGCCCGCGAAAGCTCATCGGCCACTCGCAAGCTCCGCCGTACTTTGGCTTGCGACACAAGTGCCAAATAGCGCCCGAATTGCGATACATTGGGCGTGGAGCATGAACGCTCCACGCTGGAGCGCACCATGTGGGTCGAGGCTATCTTTTCGCAGGCGGATCTTCGCGAGCTGGTGGAGAAATTCCTCCCGCTCACGATTCATTTCGGGGACGAAGGGAGCTTCGTCGTAAGCGACCCGACGGAAATCTCACTGGTGAAAGGCGCCGGCTTGCGCGTCGCATGCCGCGCGAAAGTCCACCTTCCCGTGCTCGGGATCGACATCCCCGTGACGATCAAGGCGCTGACGATCCTGCTGAGGCCCGTGATTCTCAAGAAAGAGTCCGGCGACTCGCTCGTCTTTCGAATTGAAATCGAGCACGCGGACCTCGCCGGAATACCGACGATCATCGACAATCAAATTACCCATCGCGTGAACAAGATGCTTGCCGACAAAGAGGTCGACATGGCGTGGGAGTTCACGAAAACGCTGAGCTACTCGTTCGATTTGCCGGCGACGCTCGCGCCGATTAACGCGATGTCGATCATCGCGGCGTGGGGTGAAGTTCGCGTCAGCGACGATGCCCTCGCCCTCGTCGTCTCGTTTCACAACGAGGTCTTCCGCGGCGACGCGCGGCCGCCGTCGCTACCCGCGCTTGCGGCCGCTCCGGCGCAGCCCCGGCCACCACGCGCCGCGGCGCCGCCCGTGCTCTCGCGAGCGGACGGCACGGCGGCTCTCGGGTGGGGAATTGCGGCCCTCGCGGCGGCGTCGGCCCTTGCGCTTTTCAGCGGACCAGGCCACCGCCGCTAGGAGCTCAGTTCGTCGTCATCGAGCCGGCGAGCGGATTGCCAATGACGAAGAGCTTGGTGCTCACGTCGCCCGCGGTGAAGCTCGACGTGTTCGTCGGCGTCGCGCCGATGGTTCCGTTGAAGCCCGCGTTCGTCGCCGACAGCTTCGCCACGGCGGCTTGCGGCACCGTAATCGTCCCCGCCGACGCGGCGGCGGTGCAGAGGATCGTCTGGCTCTTGTCGCCCGCCTTCGACGTCGCGAGCGCCAGCGTCACGCTGCCCGCGCCGCCGCCCGTCCAATCGAACTTGTAGTCCGTCGTGCGGCTCACGTTCGTCGGCGAAGTGGTCGAGAGAGCCGGCGTCACGACGATGTCCGAAGGTGCGACGACCGTCTTCCCGTCGAACGCGGGGACCCCACCCGTCGCGCCCGCGGCCTTGAGCGTGAGCGTCTCGCCGCCGCCGAAGATCTGCGTCGCACCGGGCTTCGACGCGTACACGCCCGTCTTGTCGGGCGAGAGCGTGAGCCCATCCGCCGGGAGCTGGCCACCGGTGAGCTTGAGGTCGCCCGCCGAAAGCGGCGCAGGCGCGGTGCCCGGATCCGTCGTGGACGCGGTCGTGCACTCGGTGAACGTGCATGCCCCGTAGGGCGTGGTCACGCAGGTGCCCGGCGTCTGCTGTACGGGCGGGCCGTCGGTGAAGGTAGCCGCGAAGGACGTCACGTAGACCGCCGAAGCGGCGACGGTCACCTTGGCTTGCCCGACCGTCACGGTGCCGACCTTGGCCGACGGAGAGGCGGCGTCGCCCGTGCCTGCGTCGCCCGTCGCTCCGCTGTCGGTCGCCACGACGCCGCCGTCCGGCGTGGTGGTGGTGCCGGTGGTGTCATCGCTCGACGAACAGGCAAAGGCGCCCATTCCTAGGGCAATTCCAAGCAGACCGAGAAGAGGCATTCGCACATTTGAATTCATGAAGTTCTCCGTTCAATTTTTCGCGAGACGCGAGAGCTTGTCGCGTAGTCGTTTGGTAAGCGCGTTGTATGCCAATCACGATTACGTCGGGATTTGCAAAGTCGAGATACCGAAATGGCATCCCCTTGTGGCGACATTCGTGTCGTGGATCGCGCTTTTTCGCCCATTTCAAAGATGAAGCTCAAGCGTTTTTTCACCGGAATAGACGTTCGTAATAGGCAATCAGATGCGTACGAAAAAGGGCTGGATCGCAGACGGACCTGCGTACCGTTTCACGCAGCGGCGCGAGCTTAGCCTCCCTTTTTGCTCAACGAGCCCCAGAACAAGGCGTACGGTCTCGCGCAGACACGAAACCATTCGCGAAACGAAAGAGAAGACGATGACTCTCACGAACCGGACCCCGCGTCGCGCTTCACGATTCGTTCTCGGCGCAGCGCTGAGCCTCGCAGGGATGTCGCTCACTGCCTGCGACAACAACCCCGCGAAGGACAAGTCGCAAGCCACCGTCGCCGCCCCCGTTGCCGTCGCGCCCGCGTCGACGGCGGCTGCCCTCACCGGAACGACGAAGTACGCGTTCTCCCAGGCCGAGTCGAAGGTCAACTTCACGGGCGCGAAAGTAACGCGCAAACACGAAGGGTCGTTCGCGACGTTCAATGGAAGCATCACGGTTCCGGACGGCAAAATCGAGCAGGGCACGGTCACCGTCGACATCGACATGGCGTCGCTCAGCGCCGACGATCCGAAGCTCACGGGCCACTTGAAGACGCCCGATCTGTTCGACGTCGCCAAGTTCCCCAAGGCGCACTTCGTCTCGACGTCGGTCAAGGCTGGCGGCGACAAGGGCGCGACCCACACGGTGACGGGCAACCTCGAATTGCACGGCGTCACCAAGTCAATCACCTTCCCCGCGACCATCAAGCTCCACGACGACGCGGCCGACGTCGACGCCGAGTTCGCCATCAACCGCAAAGACTTCGGCGTCGTTTACCCCGGAATGCCGGACGATCTCATCAAAGACGAGATTCTCTTGAAGCTCGTCATCCGCGCCAAAAAATCTGGCTGACCTCGACCACCCGAGAACGAGAGGGTGGCGATTCACAGAAGGCGGTAAGCCACTGAATTAGGATATACGAAATGTTATTTTGGATTCGATCTCGATACCAAAATACTTATCGCTTATTCTAGATTTGCGCCTCATCGCCTTCCTGTTAATCCCCACATCTCCCTCTTGTCTCGTGACTCTCGTCTTGTTCGTTGCGAGCGTGTCGTCGCCGGGCAAGGGCGTACCTTCGGATGGCGGATTGAGCCGCTAACGTGTCGCAAAGTGGATCATTTGTGATCCCACATGGATCGCTGGTATCCCGGGCCGAGAGCGAATTTCGCTGTATTTTTCCAGGTAGATCGCCGCTCACACGTGCGCACACTTCCTGCTGATAGCCGCGTCACGATGCGGACGCTCACCCTGCCCTGCCGCCGCTTTCTCGCCGACCGGCGGGGGGCAAATCTCGTCGAGTACATCATTCTCGTCGGGGTCGTGGCGCTCATCGCTCTCGCCGGCTTTCGCTTCTTTGGAAAGAGCGTCCGCGCGAAGGTCGATCAGCAGAGCGTTCGTGTGCAGACCGATATCCCCGGAACCCCGACGCCTTAAACCTGGATAGGCCACTGGGCGCGACGACCTTTGCCTCGGAGGACGACTCGATGAAATTTCGTACGGGCGCAGCTCTCACGCTTCCGCTTCTTCTCGCGCTTGCCTGCAGCTCGCAGTCGTCGAGTGACCCCGGCGTCGTTTACGGCAATCCCAGCAATCCGAATGCCCCCGCACCGGGCAGCGGTGCCGGCGGCCTCAACGCCAGTACCGTCGCCATCACGGCGGCCCACGCCAGCGATCTCGATGTTCGGGCCGACCGCATCGTGGTGACGGCGGGGACCCACGACGAGCTCACGTCGGCGAAGCCTGGCGCTATTTTGATAAGTGAGCGCGGCGCCACAGCCGGCACAAAGAACACCAACGGCTTCTTGCGCAGGGTCGTGTCGGTCGTCGTCGTCGACGGCAAAACGACGATTATGACCGAGCAGGCGACGCTGCTCGATGCCTTCGACACGTTGAGCTTTCAGGCAACGCTCACGACGCCGCCACTCACGCTCACGGGGCCGCAAGGCGCGGGGCTCACGAGCGTGCATACGCAGGACGTCGGCAACGGCAAGCCGATCACCGTGCTCGATGCGAGCGGCACGAAGCTCCTCGACAAGACGGCGCAGGTTGCAATCAACGCGGGCAAGACCATCGGCGTTCATACGCAGATTACGCTGCCGACGGCGAAGGTCGTGTTCACGCCGTCGTGGGACGTCGGGATGCAGATAGGCGCGCTGAGCCTCGACATCAAAAAAGCCATCAAAGAAGCGCACGTCGTCGGCAAGGGGCAGCTCGACGCCGAGCTCGAAGTCCTCGCGGGGCTCGACCTGGTGGGCGACGCGACAGGCGACGACCTCGCGGCGCTGATTGCCAAAAAGATCTTCCAAAAACAGGATAAGACGATTGCCGATTACGACGTATCGCTCGGCAGCATCTCGCTGGGGCCGCTTAGCGCTCCGGCGAGCGCGCACTTCACGACGACCTTGAGCTGCGAGATGAACTGGGGCGGCCCCGTGAACGTGACGGTGGGCGGCAAAGCGTCGGGCGAGCTTCAGGCGGGCTTCAGGTACGAGAACGAGAAGGTCACCCCCGTCTTCAAGAGTGGCGCGACGATGAATTACACCGGGCCGACGTTCACCGTCGGCGGCGCGGCGCGCGTGCTCTGCAGCATCGAGCCGAAGTTCGAATTGAAGCTCTTCGGCGTCGCGTCGGCCGACCTCTGGGCCGACCCCTACGTCACGCTCGGTGCCGAGGCGACTTGCGGTGGTGCGGCGCCGACGACGCTCACGGGCGACGTGACCGGCTACGCGCAGGCAGGCGTTTCCGCGTCGGCCTCGGTGAAGGTCGACGTCTTCGGTCTGTTCAAGAAAGAGCTCGCCTGCAAGCTCTTCGACGTGCAGAGCCCGCTCGCCGAAGCGACTGGCAAAATCCCCCTCGGCGCAGGCTCGACGTGCACCGCCGTCCCCCTCCCCGCGCGCCCCGCGCCGCAGGCAAACCCGCTCCCCGGCTGCTTCGAGAACGAATCGG
>JANXMC010000717.1 GCA_025354825.1 Myxococcales bacterium | reverse complement strand
CCGTGTCGGCGTGCTCTTCGAGGGCGGCCACTTCGGTCGCCGAGAGCTCGACGACTTCGGCGATGAGCAGCCGCTGCATCGCGACGCCGCGCTGGGCGTACGCGCGACGAAGCCTGTCGAACGCGACGCGCTCGGCGGCGGCGTGCTGATCCAAAATGTAGAGGCCGTCGCGCCCTTCGCAGAGGAGGAACGTGTTTCGCACCTGCGCGAGAAACCGAAGTCCCGCGTAGAGGCCAGGCGACGCGAACAGCGTCGGCGACATCGACGCGCGGTCGCCGCTACCGCTCAGCGCGTTCGCGAGCAGACCCGTGAATGGCGCGAGGCTCGGGATGCGCAGGCTCGCCGGCGCGTTTTGAAGCGGCGGATGGAACGATGTCGACGGCGCGCCGTCGTCCTCGCGCGCGCCGGGCCCCACGAAGGCATCGCCGTTGGTGGCAAACGTCGGCGGCACCGGATCGGTATCGTCGGGGGCGCGCGAGCGCTCGCTCCGCGGCGGCGTATCGGCGATCGAAAACGCGTCGTTCCCCGGCAAAAAGCTCGTACGCGAGGTGCGATCTTGGTTCGTAGGCGTCATCGGGCCTGGCGCGCGCGATGCGTTCTCCACCACCGCGAGCCCCCACGGATCGGGCTCCTTCGGCACGACCGCCGCAGGTGCGCGCTGAAAGCTCCACTGCCCACTGCCGCTGTTCGTGGGCGGCATCGCCATCGAGCCCGACGGCGCCATCGAGCCCGGGCCGAGCGGACCGCGCGGCGGAAGGTGCGTTCGAAAGAGCGGACCCGATGGGAGCGCGAACGCCTTGGCGAGCGCCGCGTGGAGCTCGCGGGTGACGGCGTCGTAAACGGTGCGCGCATCGGCGAAGCGCACTTCGGCCTTTTGCGGGTGCACGTTCACATCGACGAGCCCGGGCGGGAGGTCGATGTAAAGTACACCCACCGGATAGCGCCCCGCATCGAGCACGGAGCCGAAGGCCTGGGCCACCGCGCGTGCGAGCTGGCGGTCCTTCACGGGGCGCCCGTTGACGAAGAGGTGCAGCGCGACGGCCCCGGTGCGTGCACGCTCGGGCGGCGCGAGGTGCGCTTCGACGCGCAACAGACCGCGCTCGCCGATGCACGGCTCGAGGCGGTCTTCGAGGATCGCCTGGCGCGCTCGTTCTTTGCGCGAGCTTGCGCGGAGGTACTCGCGCGCCGTGCGCCCGTCGCGCGTGAGGACGAACGTGATGTCCGGCCGCGAGAGCGCCGCCATGAGCACGACCTCGCCCACGTGGGCCGACTCGGTGGCCGAGGCTTTGACGAATTTGCGCCGCGCCGGAACGTTGAAGAAGAGGTCGGCGACCTCGATGCTCGTGCCCACCGCGCTCCCCGCGGGGCGCACGCGCGGTGCGCCGCCCCCTTCGATCGCGATCTCGACCCCCTCGTCGCGGCCCCGCGCGCGCGTTCGCAGCGTGAGCTTTGACACCGACGCAATGCTCGGAAGAGCCTCGCCGCGAAAGCCGAAGGTTGCGATTCTGGTGAGGTCGTCGAAGACGCGAATCTTGCTGGTCGCGTGGCGATCGACCGCGAGACGCGCGTCGTCGGCGTCCATCCCTTCGCCGTCGTCGGTGACGCGAACGAGGGACATGCCGCCGTTTTCGATGTCGACTTGAACGCGCGTCGCGCCGGCGTCGAGGCTATTTTCGATGAGCTCCTTGGCGACGCTCGCCGGGCGCTCGACGACTTCGCCGGCGGCAATTTGGTTGGCGAGGTCGTCCTCGAGGCGACGAATTTTCCCCATGGCCTGAAGGCTAGCGCTCGTGGAGAACGTCGCTCGTCGCCTCGAAGAACGCGCGCGAGCGCGGCCGCGTGAGCGCCACGAGGATAAGCAAGCTCGCGAGCGTATGAAAGCCGAGCCGAATCGGATGCAGCACGCGGATCATCGCGCGGTTCACCGCGACGAACTGCTCGTTTTCGGCGTCGCTCATCCCCTCGCGCGGATGAACGACGAGCGCCTGCTGCGCGTTCTCCACCTCGGCGCGGCGAAGCTCGCCGGTGAGCGCGTAGCTCGCCATCGCGAGGACCGCCTGCGCCGCAACCAGTTGAAGCAGCATGTTGCGCGCGGTCATGCGCCCCGCCATGGCGCGGAAGGCTACGAGGAAGATGGCGCCGCCGAGGAGCATGCCCGCCACGCCGAGGGGGAAGAGGCGCTTTCGCTGCGCGTCGTGGGCGTCGAGCTCACGGTCGATCAGCGCGGTCGCCGCCTCTCGGTCGGCCTCCGTCGCATTGGCTGCGCCGTCGTGCTGCGCGAAGATGGCGCCCGAGTCTGCGCGCGTCTCCGTGTGGTAGGCGACGGTGGCGAACCCCTCGCGCATCGCCGTGAGGCCGAAGACCGATGCGGCAATGAGCGCGGCCGCCAAATACCAAGGCCGAGCCTTCGCGCCACGGGGTGCCTTGGGACTGGGGGCGTCGACTGCCATGCGGCCCGCGGAATAGCACGACGGCCGCGCGAATGCCGCTGGACGGCGCGAGGGGTACGGCGCGAGCATACGCGTCACTATGAAATCGCGGCAGATCTCGCTCTTTGCGGGTGCGCTCCTCACCGGGACCGTTCTCGCCCAAGTTGTTCACTCGGAGCTCTGCTTCGCGCAGCCGGCGAAAGCGGGGGCGGTCGCGGCAAAGCCCAAGGGCGCCGCCAAAGGGGCGGCGGCCGAGCCGCAAGTCGCGCTCTCGCCCGACGTGACGGCGAAGCTGAAGTCGACCGACGAAGCGCAGATCCGAGGCGCCCTCGACGACGTGCGGACGATCGGCAAGGGGGCTCAGGGCGCAGTGCCGCTCCTGGTCGATCTCTTGAAGCGCGGCCTCACGGCGCCCCTCGCCGAAGCGACCCTCGACACCCTCGGCGACGTCGAAGGCGAGTCGGCCAGCGAGACGATTGCATGGTACACGCATCACCGTGCGCCCAACGTGCGCCGCGCGGCGGTGAAGGCGCTCGGCCACACGAAGGGCGCGGTGGCGGTGAAGGCGTTGAAGCATGCCCTGTCCGACGGCGATGCCGGCGTGCGAGGGAGCGCAGCGAGCGCGCTCGGTGCGCTCAAGGCGCGCGAGTCGGTGGGCGATCTGTTAACGGCGCTCGACCACCGCGTGGTCGAAGCGGCGGCCGCGATTGGGCAGCTTTGCAAAGAAGACGAGTGCGACAAGCTCGCGTCGAAGCTCGGGTCGCTGCAGTTCGACATCGTCACGAGCGGCCTCGAGCAGATGCTCTTTCGGCCACCGAGCGAGATCAGCGACGACGCGAAGGTGAAAGTCTTGGGGCGCATTCGCGAGCTCGGAACGCCCGACGCGAACAAGTTTCTTCGCGACGTGCAGAAGCGCGGAACGGCCTTTTCGCCCCGCGTGAAGCAGGCCATCGACCAGGGCATTCTCGCGACGGGAGGTGCGAAGTGAGCGCGCGAGCCGTACGTGTCTCGGGGCTCGTGAGCGCCGCCCTTCTCGCGATGATCGCGAGCGCCTGCGGCGGCGGGCAGACACGCTCGAACGTCTTCAGCAACACATGGGACGACGACAACGGCCGGTCCATCGACGCGGTGCGCGCACGCCTCGGTGCGGCCAAGCCTGCGGCCGGCGTCGACCTCGTCCTCGGGGTCGCGGGGAACAACGACAAGCTTGTGGGCATGCTGCTCGAGGGGGGCAGCAAATGGACGTTCGCCCACCCGCTCGATGCGCGGCCGGTCATCGCGGGCACGGTCGTCGTCGGCTCGGGCGGCGGCGAGGTGTTCGCGCTGAACGCATCCACCGGCGTGCGCCTCTGGGCACGCCCCACGGGCGGCCTTCCGCTCCACGGCGCGGGCGACGACGGCGCGGTCACGGTGATGACCTTCGCCGGCGCCGCAGGCCACGGCTCGACGCTCCTCGCCGTTGGCCATGACGGCCATGTGGTGCGCCAAGTCGAGACCGAGCGCGACCTCGGCGCGCCCGCGGTGCTCGCCGGTATGGCGTTCGTGCCGTGGGGAAATCAGTTCGTGTCGGTCCTCGATTTGTCGAACGGCAGCGAAGCCGGGCGGGTGCTGTTTCGCGAGAAAATAAGCCGCGCCTGGGTCGTCGGGGGAGGCTTGTATTTCGGCGAGGTCGGCATCTTCCGCTTCGACGAGCAGATCGGCCGGGCGTCGCGAAGCGAGGCGAGCCATGTGACGTTGCCGACGCGCGAAATCCCCGGCACGCCGAAGCTCATGGTGCCGGGCACCGACGCCCTGCCCGCCGCCGCCTCGGCGCCCGACAAGATTCGCCTGTATGCGCGCCCCGCCGGCGCCGCGCCTGCACCCCTCGGCGTCGACGCCGAGCGCTTCTACGCCACCTACTTCAAGCTCGTGATGGGGCTCTCGAGCGGAAAAGGGTCGCTCGAGTGGGTTCACACCCACAAGACCGACATCATCGGCGGCGCGGCCGGTGTTGGCTCGTTCGTCACGTGCGACGACGCGGGCAAGGTCACGGTGCTCGATGCGAAGACCGGCGCCGTCGCCGCCGAGAGCGACATCGGCACGCCGCTCAAAGCGTGCGTGGTGCAAGCCGACGGCTACGGAAAGACCGGCGGCAAGGTCGAAGGTGGCCTCGGTGGGCAAATCGCCGCGGCGCTCGCGGGCGGCGATGCGCAGCTCTACACGGCGCAGCGTTTTTTGCTTCGCGAGCTTTCGACCCTCGAAGGCGAGCAGGCGACGAAGACCCTCGTCGACCTCGCCGGCGATTCACGCACGCCGCCGGACCTGCTCACCGACGTTCGTGCGGCCCTGGCCAATCGGCGGAACGGCGCCGGGTACATGCTGACGGCGCTCAATCAGCATTACGACTTTCTCAAAGACGTCTTGCGCGCCCCCGCCGTCGGCCCGATGGCGCAGGCGCTCACGGCGATGAACGAGAAGAAAGCCGCGCCCCTTCTCGCGTCGCACCTGCTCGACCCCGCGAGCACTGCGGACGACTGCAAGCAGGCCGCGGCCGCGCTGATTCTGCTCGGCGGTCCCGCCGAGGTGCCGCAAATCCGCGAGTTCTTCGCGCTCTACCGCGCGTCGGCCGACTCGGAAGAGATGGCCGCCGCCGTCGTCAGCGCAGGCCAAGCCCTGTTGAAGCACGGCGGCGCCGAAGGGCGCACCCTGGTCGACGCCGCCGCGAAAGACCCGATGACCGTCGCCGTCGCGCAGCCGCGCCTCGAATCGGTCGTCGCAGCCCACGACGCCGAAAAGCCCCCTACCAACGCGCCCGCACCCGCGCCTGCACCCGCGAAGCCCTAGAAGAAGCAATCAAACGGGGAGGCGGGGAGGCAAGGAGGATTTGGAGGGGGTCTGGTTCTAGATTAGGCAGATTTGGAGGAATGCGATTCTCGATTGGGAAGATTTGGAGGAATGCAATTCTCGATTGGCCAGTTTTGGAGGACTGCGATTCTCGATTGGGCAGAGTGATACCGCTCTGCCCCAATCGCTCTTTGCCAATCGGCCTACGCGGCAAAAAAC
>JANXMC010000402.1 GCA_025354825.1 Myxococcales bacterium | reverse complement strand
GGCCGCGACGGCGAGGACCTCGTGAAGATTCTCGACTTCGGAATCGTGAAGCTCACGGCCGAAGACGATCAGACCCAAGAGCTCACGCAAGAGGGGCTCTTCATCGGTTTGCCGAAGTACATGGCCCCGGAGCAGATTTCGAACGGCACGATCGACGTGCGGACGGACATCTATTCGCTCGGCGTGATTCTTTACCAGTGCCTCACGGGCAAGGTGCCGTTCGAGGCTGAAACGTCGATTCAAATCATGATGGCCCACCTGAATCAGGCGGCGCAGTCGCTGCGTGAGAAGGCGCCCGACGTCGCGACGCCCGGCTGGCTCGATGCGCTCGTCATGAGCTGCCTCGAGAAAGACGCGGACAAGCGGCCGCCTACGGTGGAGGAGCTTCTGCGGCGCATGGCCGAAGGGGCAGGACTCGGATCGCACCCGAGCGTCGGCGTGCACGTCGCGTCGACGGCGCGCTCGGGCGTGGTGAGCCCGTTCACCTCGGGCACGCCGGGCTCGATGCCGTCGGGCGCGATCGCAACCGCACGCACCGGGCCGATTTCGACGTCGGGTGTCGCCGGGCGGGCGGCGGGCGACGGCGCGACGGAGACGAGCGCGTCGGCGTCGCTGCCGAGCGACCGTCCGTCGCAGCGCGCGCACAAGGAGCAGTCACGCCGAAACGCGACGATCCTCATCGCCGTCGCGGCGGCCGCGTTTCTCGCGATTGGTGCGGCGGCGATGCTCCGCGTCCGGTCACGCCCCGTCGAGGCGGCTCACGCGAGCCCGGGCACGGTTCCGACGGCGCAGGTCGTCGCGCCCAAGCGCCTGTTCGAGGTGTCGATCGAATCGCTGCCAGCGGGTGCAGAGGTCGAGGAGGACGGCAAGTCCCTCGGTAGGACGCCGCTTCGCGTGACGTTCGACAACGACTCCGCGCGCACCAATCCGCGGCACCTCGTGGTGCGGCACGACGGCTTTCAGCCGTTCGTGATCGTGCAGGGCCCATCGGCTGACGACGCGCGCATCGTCGCGACGCTCATTCCGACGGCGACGACGCTCGTGCCCGCGACGCCGACGCCGGCGCCCACCGCCGCGGCGTCGACGCGCGTGCCTCCCCCGCGCAAACCCGTTCTGTCCGCCGACAGGCCCCACGCGCCGTCCCCTCCCCCTTCGGACTTGGACATTCGGCCGTCGCGATGACGTCCACGCCCTCGCGTCGAGCGTGTCGACGTGCGCTCGTGGCGCTCTCGCTCGTCGCCGCCATCGGGCTCGCGGCCCTGGCGTCGCGCTCGCGCGTGGCCCACGCGGACGACCTCGCCGACGAAGCCGACCTGCAGTTCAACCTCGGCGCCGAGCGGTACCGCGCGAGCGACTTTCGAGGCGCCCTCGAACACTTTCTCGCGTCGAACAGGCTCGTTCCGAACCGCAACGTCGTCTTCAACATCGCCCGCGCCTACGAGCAGATGAAGCTCTATCCCGACGCGTTCCGCTACTACACGCAAGCCCTCGACGGCGAGACCGATCCGAAGACTCGCAAGGAGATTGAAGACGGCCGAAGCCGCATCGCCGAGAACGTGGCGGTGCTCAACGTGCTCACGTCGCCGCCGGGGGCCACGATTTACATCAACCGAAAAGACCTCGGCCCACGCGGCAGCGCGCCGCGCACGCTCGCCCTTCCGCCGGGCTCGTACAAAGTGCTCGCCGAGCTTCCCGGCTACGAGCCTGCCGAGTCGACAGAGCTCGATGTTCGCGTCGGTCGCGAGACTCCCGTCACGTTGACGCTCGCACAGATCCTCGGCGTCGTCGCCGTGATGGGGCAGCCAGTCGGTGCGCAGATCCGTGTCGATCGTGACGACGGACCCGAGGCCGGCATCGTGCCGTCCGAGCTGTCGCTCACGCCCGGGCATCACACGCTCTTCGTCTCGAAAGACGGCTTTCAAAGCGCCGAAATGAGCGTCGATGTGCCGCCTCGCGGGCGAGTCGCCGTGCGCCCGAAGCTCGTGCCCGTGACGGGCAACGTGGTCGTCAGCTCCGACGTTCGCGATGCGCTCGTGGAGATCGACGGCGAGCCCAAGGGGTTCGCACCCACGGTGCTCGTGCTGCCTGTCGGCCCGCACAAGGTGCGCGTCTCGATGGCGGGGTTTCGCGCTGTCGAGCAAGACCTCGTGGTTCGCGCCGAGAGCCAAGCGCGCGTCGAGATGCAGCTCACCCAGGTCGACGAGGTGAACGCCGCATCGCGCGTGAGCGAGAGCGTCGAGGACGCGCCGAGCTCGGTCACGATCATCTCGAGCCAAGAGCTCCGCGCCATGGGCTATCCCACTATCGCCGAAGCGCTCCGCGGCATTCGCGGCCTCTACGTTTCAGACGACCGCAGCTACGCGTCCGTTGGCGTGCGCGGCTTCGGCCGCCTCGGCGACTACGGCAACCGCGTGCTCATTCTCATCGACGGCCAACCGACCAACGACGACTACATCTCGTCGTCGTACATCGGCTTCGATGGTCGGACCGATCTCGACGACGTCGAGCGGATCGAAGTCGTCCGCGGCCCAGGCTCGGTTCTCTACGGCACGAGCGCCTTCTCGGGTGTCATCAACCTCGTCACGCGCTCCCGCGATGCGAAAACCCACGGCGAGGTGGCCCTCTCGCAAGCTGGCGACGGCGTGGGCCGCGCACGCGCAACGGCCGTCGTGAAGCTCGGCGCCGACGCGGGCGCGTGGACGTCCCTCGCGGGCGCCCACGCCGGTGGGAAGAGCTTCTTTTTCCCTGAATACGTCGCCGATACGCCGCCCACTGTGGCGGGCTACGCGCGCAACGTCGACGGCTTCGACGCCGCCACGTGGAGCGGCCGCGTTTGGTACAAAGCCTTCACGGCGCAGTGGTTCCTCCACAGCCGCAAAAAGACGCTCCCCACCGGCGGCTACGGGGCGCTTTTCGCGGATCCGCGAAACACGTTCGCCGACACGCGCGGCCTCGTCGAGGGGCGCTTCGAGCCAAAAGTCTCGCGCGACGTGCAGCTTTCGACGCGAGCTTTCGCAAATCTGTATTCGTTCTCCGGCACCTACGCCTATTCGGATGCCGACGGCGGCGTCGAACGCGATCAGTACACCGGCGAATGGGCCGGGCTCGAGCAGCGAATCATTTATTCGCCCATCGAGGCGCTTCGCATCACGGCCGGCGGCGAGGTGCAGCGCCACTTCAAGACGCACCAACAGGGGCGCAACGATCAACAGATCTACATCGACCGCACCGACCCGTTCTCCGTCGGCGCGGGGTATGTGGTGGGCGATCTCACGCCATCGCGATTCCTCAAGATCTCGGCGGGCGCGCGCCTCGATTACTATTCGACGTTCGGCTCGTCGATCAACCCGCGCGTCGCCTTCATCGTGAAGCCGCGCGAGTCGACGAACATCAAGGTCATGGGCGGAAAAGCCTTCCGCGCGCCGAGCGTTTACGAGCTCTATTATACCGGCGCAAACCAGCTCACGCCGCCCGCCGGCGCTCTCAAGCCCGAAGAGATTTACTCCGGCGAAATCGAAATTACGCAACGCTTCTCGTCGACCATCACGGCGACGGTGGCCGCATACACGAACTACGTGCGTAACCTCATCGTGCTCTCCGGCGGCGGCACCGAGGCCGATCCGAACATGTATGCCAATTCAGCTTCGCCGGTGATGACGATGGGCGCCGAGGCCGAGATCAAGCGGGACTTCCGGCAGGGCCTCATGCTCTCGCTGACGTACTCGCTGCAGCATTCTCGCTACGTGGACAACGTCGACAGCCTTCGCCAGGTGCCCAATTCGCCGACGCAGCTCGGCTCTCTCAAGGCCGCCGTGCCGATTCTTGCGCGCACGCTTCAAGCAATGACGCGGCTCACGGTCGAGGGGCC
>JANXMC010000308.1 GCA_025354825.1 Myxococcales bacterium | reverse complement strand
GTGACGAGCGGCACCCAGCATGTGTTCCTGAACATGCCCGACCATCTCGGATCGAGCAGCATCGTTATCGACCGGGAAACCGGTGAGCTGGTGGAGCGGAGTACGTACCAGGCCTACGGCGGCGCCGAGAGCGACTACCGGCCGGAGCGGTGGAAGAGCTTTCGGGAGGACTATCGGTTTACGGGGAAAGAGGAGGATGTTGAGGTTGGGCTGCAGTACTTCGGCAAGAGGTATTTGGCGCCTGCGCTCGGGAGATGGGTTAGTGCGGACCCGCTCTCCGTCCACGGGCTCGGGGCGGATCCGAATGCGTATGCGTACGTGCATGGGAGCGTGCTCACGGCAACCGACCCGACCGGGCTTCAAGACACCGGTGCCGAGCGTAGGCAAGAAGCCAAGCGGTTGAGCGGCCTATCACCCGAGGGGCAGCTCCAGCAGACTGCGATCACGAGCGGTCCCGCGGCAGCCACGTTCACGGCCATATCTTGCCTTGCCGCGGGGCCATGGTGCGGCCGAGCAGCGTTCGTGCTCGCGATGGGACAGGCGTCCAACCATGAGGAGGCCGCCGAGGTAGGCGCCACGTTCATCGCAACGGACGTCGCGCTGCGGATGGCCATGAGGGGCGTGGTCTTCGCCTACCCGCGCGTGAAAAACATGCTGCGCGGAAACGGTGGCGCTGCGCAGGGCGTGATATCTGAGAGTGTTGTAATTGAGGGCGGAGCGTCGAGTCCTCGGGTTACGTACCGACCAAACGCCGGTGGTACCGTTCGAACGCTCGACGACGCCATTCGGATAGCGGAGCATGCCGGCGTTTCGTGGGACCCGGAGGAGATCCGCTTTACGGTTGGCAAGGCGGAAGAGTTCAAGCCTAACGAACAAGCCGTCTACGGAGCCAAATTGCGAGCGGCTGATCGTAATATGCCTATCCCGTGGGGAAAGTTTACTGATGCGAAAGGTGTCGTTGTGGTGAAGATTAACCCTGCGATACTAGCTAGCGACGATACGATCGTTGGAACATTTGCGCACGAAGTACATGAAATTATAGAGCTCGAGGGGAGCTACCACGCGGCGGGGGGGCACTATGAATGCAGGGCAAGTCCACGGGCTGATCGATGGAAAAGTTGGCACCCTTCACTGTGACGCATGGGACGTATCAGACAAATTAGTGGAAGAATACAAAGCGGCGAACCCGAATCCGGGGGCGGCCCTACCCGCGTCGGAGACTCCCAAATGACGGACGAGGAGCGTGAACGCATTAAGGAAATTCTCGGCGATGACATCGGCATCCTATGGAAGTGTGCGACACTTCTCTGCCAGCTCACCACGGCAAATGTAGACGAGGTGATGGCGCTTGCCTCCGAAGGCTTTCGGGCCGAGTTCGCCGACAATGTTAGGATGTATTGGTCAACCGGTGATGGATCTGACTGGGTCTCTTTCGGACCTGTCGAGGGTGACCCGTACCCGAAAGAGGCCGTGCACGCCGCGCAAGATTGGTACGCGCGGGTCGGCTACAAATACCCGCCGACCCCGGCGCTACCAATGCGAGCCAAGTCGCCGAAGTGACGAACGATGCTGCCGGACAAGTGGCAGGTGGAGATGGTGGGCGCGTACCTGTTGGACTTCGAGGGCAGTGCGCGGTTCGTCGGAGGGGCCTAGCTTGATGTGTAGGCTTTCCCCAACTTGTCGTAGAACGAGCCTAGCTTCTTGCGTGAGTGCGGTCGCGAAGTGAAGGGGAGCGCGTCGTGGACGCCTTTGTGCCGGCACCATGCGTGATCGGATAGTCGGTGTTCGTTCATGCCGCAGCGCGAGCACCGCGGCTCGGCTTCGGCGGGGCCGTCAGCCCTTGAATCTTATCCAAGACACTCGGCCGTCGTCGCCAGTTCGGATCCGAACCGAAGTCTCGTAGCCGCGACATTAGCTTTCGCCATTCCGGGATTTCGTGTGCGTCGCTCAGGAAGAGTCGCACGATCGTTCCATGAGCAGATGCGAGAGCGCGCATCAACAGAATCGGGTGGAGCGGCGGGCGGGATGCCGGCTCATTTGGAGCCGCCTTGGCCGCGACGATGGCGAGCTTTTCGCTCTGAACTATGGTCCTTGCGATGGTGGTATTGAGGAGCGTCGCAAGTATGAGAATGCGCGCACTGACGGGCTTGCGCGCGCTAATCTCGTCGAGGCGCGCACCTGCCTTGTCGACTTTGTTGTCGACCTCGATCTCCCAGCGCACGCGGTAGAGGTCACCGATCTGGTGGGGTCCGTGCGTCCTGCGCGAAACGTTCGTGAGAAAGAAGCAATAGCCCTTCGGCGTCGGAATGCCGACCAACCGACACGGCACCTTTCGCGCGCCACGACCGACGGTCACGTCCGCATCGATCGCGTGCCCGTCGAGAACTACGATGTCCTGTTCGAGCAGCGCGTCGAAGTCCGCGCCTTCGACAGCGTCACGGAACGCGGCACCTCGGACGAGACGATTCACTGTCGGCCTCCAATTCTCTTTGAGCCGCATCACGAACCGGACATCGTACCGTTCACATTCGGCAAGGCGCTCAATGCTCGCATAGCCGAGGTCCATGAGTAGCCCTGTCCCGCGCCGACGTTCGTCGACGATCAGATGCGGGCTATCGTGCTCGCGAGCTGGCGTGATGCTGTATGCGACGAGGTTGCCGGTGCCGACGGACCACTCCTTGTGGATCTTCAACGCGGCGTATTCGCCGGCCCCAGGGAAGGTATCGACCAAGGCATCGTCGAGACGGATGGTCGTCGAATCGAAGACCCGCCAATCGGCCACGCTGCCGAGGATCCCAGGCAGGAGCTTGGGCTGTTGCTCACCGAGTGAGATGGCCTTGTCCAACAACTCCGTGACGAGGTTCAGCAACGGTTCGGTGAACCACGAGTAGAACGTGCCCCGACGAACACGCGGCGCCCCGTTGTCCACGTACGTCCGCAAGATGTCGTACTGACGTCCGCCCTCGTGCGTCCCCCCAGACAGAATTAGGGCGACCACCAGCTCGAATACGATGAGCTTGCGCTCCCGCGCTTGAACGCCGTACTTATCCGAGAGTGCGTTGATCGTCTCTGCATCCAGTGCTCCCCGCAGATGCTCTCGCAGCTCGTCACCCGTCATCTTCGCCTCCGCGTCGGTACGCGTGGAGTTCTCATCGATGGCGGACTCTTTGACCAAGAAGATTCGCATATGATCACATAGGATCACCGGTGGTCACGTATGGCAATTATCGGCCCGAGATCGCTTATCAGGACACCCATGGGCGCGGACCATTCGACCTTGAGCGCGTCGCGTCCGAGCTTTGCGGCCCAGAAGTGTTTGGCGATGACGGCGACGCCGTTGGATGTACGAACGACCTTCTCTACGCCCGGCACCTTGAGGGATTCGGCGGAGTCGATGTTG
>JANXMC010000228.1 GCA_025354825.1 Myxococcales bacterium | reverse complement strand
GAGCTCGCGGCGCCAGCCGTCGCCAGCGCGCTTGCTCCGCCGGAGCACGCAGCTCCGCCGAGGGACATACCGAGGCCGACCCAGCCGGCGGCCTTTGTGTCGACGCCAAGCTTCTCGAGAATGTGGCATTCGCCCTGGACGAATCCTGCCGTGGAGAGCACCGCACCCGCGATGGCGAGCGCTGCGATCGGGGCGGCAGCGCCGCAGCTGACGACGGCAACGGCGACGGAGGCGACGACGGCGGCGACCTTGGCCACCGTCAGACAGACCTTTCCGACGTGACTCCAAAAGCTGCCGGACGACGCCGCGTCCTCGGCCTTGTGGAGCGAAGCCTGCTCTTGCCGACGAGCTTCGTCGCGCGACGTCTTCGAAGTGAGCGCGTCCGCCTTGCCCTTGCTCATACCTAGCTGGCGGTCCTTCGATTGAAGAAGGTAGAGAAGCTCGAGGTCTCCAAGACGAGCCGTTTCGGCATCCGGGGCGACGAGCAGCGAAGACGATTGAGTAGCCGCTGCAATCGACGCGCTATCGAGTTGTAGGTTTGAACGGACATTGCTCACCGCGGAGACGCCGCTCACGTCGCCCCCGCTTCTCTGCGAACGAGAGCCGCGAGCTGCATGTCATCGGCGCCGTCGGCAAGCTCGCCGGCGAGCTCGTAGGCTTCCTCCGCCTCGGCGACCCGATCGAGCTTTCGAAGAACGCGAGCGCGCGCAAGTGCGCAGCGCGGCGCTGGTGCGGCCGCTACCGTCCCCGTCGCGTAAAGCTCCGCGGCGAGGTTCAATTGCGATATGCCCTCATGACACTCGCCGAGAGCGAGCCACGGCCGCTCGTCTTGAGGCGCGGCGTGAAGCATCACGCGAAAGACAGAAGCGGCATCGGCGAATCGGTCTTGATTGAAAAGCCAATGGCCTGTCGCATAGAGCACTTCGACGGAAGTGCCGTTCGTGGCGCCCGCGAGCGCCGGGTGGGTCTGGCGAAGTGCGTTTGCGTCCATGACGGGCCCTCAGATCTTCTGCACGATCGACTGCATCGTTTCGTTCAGCTTCGAGAGAATGCTCGTCGTGAGCTGAACTACGGTTTGGCGTTGGGAAACGACGGATTGAAGCTCGATCATCTCGAGCTCCGAACCGCTCTTGATCTCGTCGGACATCGTGGTGAGGGTCTCGCGCATATCCTTCCAATGCGACACGTTTTCGTCGCTTGCGCCCTGGGTGCCGGCGCGGAGCTGCCCGGCGAGCTCATCGAGCTTCGCGCGACGAGGATCATTCGGCGGAAGCAGATCCTTCAAGGCGGTGACGCGGTCCGCGCATCCCGCCCATTGCTCGGCCGTCTTTGGGCCGTGGACGTCGAATGTATTCGCCATATAGGTCGAAACGTCTTGGCAGGCTTTTCGCAGCTCGAGGTTGCCCTTCTGGTTCGCCATGTACTGCTTCATCGTGTCGTCCAAACTCCGGAGATTCGTTTGGCAGTACGTAAGCAGCGAGTCGGCGCTCAGATACGTAAAGGGGTCCGCACCTGCATGGCCTGCTGCCGTGGTGCCACTCACCAGGCTGCTTAGAAGAGCGTCCCTGAGCGGTGAGTTCGCAACTTTCATATCTATGGGCATCTTGGAATCCTCGAGTGGGAGCGGTTGATTGTGTGAGCGAGACGCGTTCAGCACTTCTGCGCAAAGGACGACAACGCAGTCTTCTGCGGCCGAATTGTGCACGCCTGAGAGATCTCCTCGAGATCGGTATTCGGCACTCCGAATGTGAATTCGCCAATCGCGCGAATGCCTTCGATTGTTTCGTCGAGTGCGTCGTTCTGAGTCGCAATCGTTCGTTCGAGGGCGACGATTCGAGCCTCGGCGTCGGCGATGGAATCGTGAGGCAGCGACGCTTGCGGGTCGTGGACCTTCGCGCTCATAGGAATCTCTCCTTGGATCCCGACGATTCGCTGCCGACCCCCGGGAGGGCAGCACCGTCAGGTTGTGATTCCTCATCGTCCCCGCGCGATCGACGTTTCGGGAAAAAGGGAGGAAATGCACCGGGCGATGCCGGGCGCCGAGGGCCGCCGCTGCTTTCGCGTTGCGCCCCACCCCCCAAATGCGCCACACCGAGCGGCGCATGATCGACGTATCCGAGTACACGGTCCGTCTCGAAGGGATTCGCTTTCGTGGCAAGCACGGCGTTTCCAAGTCCGAGCGCGCGCTCCCGCAGGATTTTCGCGTGACGGTCGAAGTCACGCTGCCCGCGCGCATTCTCCCGAAGACCGACGCGGTGCGCGATGTCTTCAACTACGACCGCATCGCGTCGCTCGTCGTCGACGAAGGCACGCGGCAGCAGTGCAAGCTTCTCGAAACCCTAGGGCAACGGCTGCTCGATCGCATTTTTGCCGATACGCCCGCCACGCGCGTGGTCGTCGCCGTGACCAAGTCGCACCCGCCCACGTCAGCGAGCGTCGAGTCGGTTGTGGTGACGCTCGCGTCAAATCGCAACGAAGCTGTGCGAAAGTAGCCGATGAAGATCTACACGAAGACTGGCGACGACGGGACGACGGGGCTCTTTGGCGGCGCGCGCGTGAAAAAGGCGAGCCCCCGCGTTGGGGCCTACGGCGCCGTCGACGAGCTCAATGCGTGCGTCGGCGTCGCGCGGGCAACCGGCCTCGAGACGCTGACGGAAGGCGTTCTCGCCGCTGTGCAGGTCGACCTCTTCACCCTCGGCGCCGAGCTTGCGACGCAGCCTGGGAAAGAAGAGAAGCTGCGGATGCGCCTCATCGACGCGGCGGACATCGCGCGGTTGGAGCAGACGATCGATACGGCCGAAGGCGAGCTCGAGCCGCTGAAGCTCTTCGTGCTGCCCGGCGGCTGCCCCCAGGCCGCCGCGCTCCACGTGGCGCGCACGGTGTGCAGGCGCGCCGAACGGGAAGTCCTCGCCGTCGACGACGCCGACGTGCGGGCGGAGGTTGTCATGTACCTCAATCGCCTGAGCGACATGCTCTTCGTGCTCTCGCGCCGCGCGAACAAGGTTGCGGGCGTCGCCGACGTGCCGTGGGTCCCTCGCAAAGAGTAACCCGCGTCGCGCCGACGCGTCCTCACGCCGCGTCGCGGAGCTTGCTCGCGAGGAGCTTTCGGCCACGATGGAGGCGGCTCATCACCGTACCGACGGGGACGCCGAGCTCGTCGGCCGCCTCGCGGTAGGTGCGCTCTTCGATGTCGACCATCACGACGGCGCTGCGAAATCCGGCGGGAAGCGCGTCGAGCTCGCGCGTCGTCGACGGCGTCAGCGAAAGCGCCGTCGCGTCTCGGTCGAACGCCTCGGGAATCGTCCACGAGCACGGGTCGAAGCCGAGGTCACGCAGCGCATTCCGCTCGCGGCGCTTCCGCCGATAGCGCGTTACGAACACGCTGAAGAGCACCTGGTAGACCCACGCGCGCAGGTTCGTCCCGCGGATGTACTGCGCCTCAAAACGGAGCGCGCGCTCCACGGTGTCTTGCACGAGGTCGTCGGCGAGGACGCGCTCGCCTGCGAGGCGAAACGCGCGCGCACGCAAGTCGGGCACGAGGGCGACGAGGCCGCGGCGAACCCCCGCCGTGTCCTCCGCGATGATCGGCGGCTTCGGCGCGCGCGCGGGCGGCGCGGGCGTCGCCACCAAGCGCGTCCCGCTCGGCGCGGGCGCGGGCATCGGTTCGGTCACGTCAGGGGAAAGACAAGTATCGCTCCGGTGCATGGGCATCCTCCGCCTCGCGCTTCATCGCAAGGCGGGTGCCACTCCACCATCTGCGCGATTCACGCCGGATCTCGCGAAATGCCTTGTTTTCCCCGTGTTCGCGGAGACTCGCGCGCGTGTCAGCCCGGCATCACGCGTGCGGTACGATCAACGCCCGGGCGGCATCGGCTCATTTCTTTTTTCCTAGTAGCTCTGCGATCGCCTCGGGCACGTGGTCGGCGATCTCACTTGCGAGCATGCCTCGGTCGCCGTGACGGCGACCCCATACTTCGGCGGCGAGGCCGTGGAGGTGCACCCCCGCGCAGGCCGCTTCGAACACGTCGAGCCCGCAGCACTGCGCCGCGATGATCCCGCCGAGGACGTCGCCCGAGCCGGCCGTTGCGAGGGCCGACGAGCCGCTCCCGTTGACGACGACGCGCCCTTCGGGCTCGGCGATCACCGTGTAGGCGCCTTTGAGCACGACGACCGCGCGCGTGCTCGCGGCGAGGGCGCGGGCGGCCGTGAAGCGATCGGCTTGAACCTCGGCGGCGCTCGCGGAGAGGAGCCTCGCGGCCTCGCCCGGGTGGGGCGTGAGAACGAGATTCCCCTTCGCCGCGGCAAACGCTTCGGGCTTCCCTTTGAACTGCGTGAGCGCGTCGGCGTCGACGACCGTTGGCCCTTTCCACGTTTCGAGGATGCGATGGACGAACGCCTTCGCCGCTTCGTCGAGGCCGAAGCCCGGCCCCACGACGACCGCTTTTTTCCCCTCGAGCGCCGCGTCGATCGTCGCGTTCGTGCGCGCGGGGTCGAGGGTCGTCGTCATGAATTCGATCGCGTGAAGCTTGATCGTGTCGATGGCTTCGGGGCGCGTTGCGATCGTCACGACGCCTGCGCCGCCTCGAAGCACGCCGCGCGCGACGAGGAGCGACGCGCCGACTTTGCCAGGTGAGCCCGCGAAGACCGCGACGTGCCCGGAGCTCCCCTTGTGGCTCGCGTGGCCGCGCGCGCCGAGCCAGGCCGCGACGTCGCGAGTCTCGAGGAGCCGCGCGGCGGGCTGCGTGTCGCCAGGTAGTGTGCTGGGAACACCAATGTCGGCGACAAAGAGGCGGCCGGCGAGATCCGAACCTGCGGGCGTGAGCAGCCCGAGCTTGCGAAAGGCGAACGTGACGGTGCACACGGCCTTCACGGCGACGCCGAGGGGCGCGCCGGTGTCGGCGTGGACGCCCGAAGGGATGTCGACGGCGAAGCAGGGCGTGGGCGATGCGTTGATCGCCGCGATGACCTCGGCGGGCGCGCCGGTGATTGCGCGATCGAGACCGGTACCGAAGAGCGCGTCGACGATGGCGACAGCGCCGTCGAAAGCCGCGCGGAGGGGCGCGACGTCGTCCGCTTGCGCAACGGCGTGCACGTCGCCGCCGAGGCCGCGCCACG
>JANXMC010000690.1 GCA_025354825.1 Myxococcales bacterium | reverse complement strand
CCGTACTCTTTCCACGGCTTGGGCTGGCGATTCGGCAGAGGAGTCATGGCAGGGACGCCCGGGGCTAGCACCCAGGCAAGGGTCGGTCAATGCGACGGGCGGGGGGCGTGCAGCAGGGAAGTTGATACGCTTTTGTGGCTGCACCATGTCGGGAGGATTGCCGCTGCTCGTCCTGTGCGTGCTCGCGCTGCTCCTCGCCGGGTGCGGCGGAGGCTCGCACACGCTGCTCCTCGCCGACTGGACGATGACCGTCGCGAGCGCGACCGCGGCGGAGGGCGCGACGCCCACCACGCCCGTGCATCTCCCCGCGCATCTCGACGGCGCCCTCCCCTCGGAGCCGTCGCGCTTCACGTTGCGAGCCGCCGTCGACGTGCCGCCGGACTTTCGCGGTCGCCCGCTGACGCTGCTTATTCCGCAACTTTGGGCGCGCACGTCGCTCGTCGCGAACGGCATGGAGGCCGCGCCCCTCGATGCCGACGAAACGGACGGCTACCGCGGCGACGGCTCGGCGCGCTTTCGGATTCCCGGCGAAATCAGCGCTCGCGCAGACGGGCGCATCGCCCTCGAGCTTCGCGTCGAGCACGCGTGGACGCAGAGCGCGTGGCTCGACACGGTTCCGAGACTCAGCGCGACGCCCCACGGCGACGCGTGGGGGCGCTTCGTTCGCCTCTTCAACCGCACGACGGCGACCGCCGCGGGAGTCACGATCCTCGTCGTCTTCTTCTCGTATTTGATTCTCTACATTCTCGACAGGCGCGACTCGGCCTATGGCTGGTTCCTCGTCGAGGCCCTTGCCGGCTGCCTCTATCCCGCGTTCCAGCTCGGTCTCACGCCGGCGCTCTTCGGCACGTACGACGCGCCGGTCATGGCCATCGCGATGCTTGTCGCGCTCTGGGCGAGCGTGCACGTCACCCACGCCGAGTTCTCCATTGGACGACCGTATAGGCGCCTCACCGTCGCGCTCGTCGTCGTCACCGTCATCGCCGCGCTCACCGCGAACCCCTTCGTCTCGACGCACTACGTGGCGCCGCTCACGGTCCTCTTCGTCGGCTTCAACGTCGGCTATCAGCTGAAATCGACGATTTCCGTCTATCTCCAGAAACGGCGCGCGTTTCACGCCCTCGCGAACTTCCTTTCGTGGGGCGCCCTGGGCCTTCTCGCGAGCCCCGACATGGTCTCGTGGCTCGGCTTCGGCGAGATCGCAGGTGGCCTTCGCGGCGCGAGCCTCGGTCTCATCGTCATCGCCGTCTTTCAGTCGGCCGTGCTCAGCCGAGACCACCATTTGTCGCGCCGAAACACCGTGCGCCTCAACACCGAGCTCGCGGCGCGCGTGGACCTTTTGCAGTCGAAGAACCAAGAGGTGCAGGTCTTGAACGAAGAGCTGCGCCGCCAGATCGCGGCGCGCTCAGAGCAGCTCGCGCAGGCGCTGGGGAGGCTCACTTCGCCGACGGCGTCGCGCACGCGTGTGTTCGACGCGGGCGCCGTTGTCGACGGGCGCTACCGCATCGTGCGTGAGATTGGCGCGGGCGGAATGGGGACGGTCTACGAGGTCGAACGCGTGTCGGACGGCCGCCCCCTCGCGCTGAAGGTGCTGTCGAGCATGGGCGGCTCGGCGGAGATGACGCGGTTCGCGCGCGAGGCGCAGATCGTCGCGCAGCTCTCGCACCCGAACATCGTCTCGATCGTCGACGTCGACGTGGCGGCGAGCGGCTTCTTTTACATCGTGATGGAGCTCATCTCGGGGCTGTCGCTACGGCAGCAGACCGAGCGTTACAAAGACGTCGCGTGGGCTGCGGGCGTGCTTCGGCAGATTGCCCTCGGCCTCGCGGCGATTCATGCGCGAGGCGTCGTGCATCGCGATCTCAAACCGGCCAACGTGCTGGTCACCTCGCCCGACGACGCCACGCTGCCCCACGTGAAAATCGCCGACTTCGGCGTATCGAGCGCCTACGAGTTCGACGCGAACGACGTGCGAACGGTGGGCGCCGTTCCGGTCGCGCGGCCGCCGTCGATTCTCTCGTCGTCGTCGTCCTCGCTCCCTCCGCCGTCGTCGTCGAGCGCGTCGCTCTCGAGCCCCAGCGGCCCGCTCACCGAGACCGGCGTCCTCATCGGCACGCCGAAGTACATGGCGCCCGAGCTCGCGAGCGGCGCGCGCGCAGCCAAGCCGTCGTCCGACATCTTCAGCTTCGGCGTCATTGCCTACGAGCTTCTCACCGGCGAAGCGCCGTTCACGGAGCCGCTCGCGCTCCGCAAGCTCGGCGGTCACGGCTCGTCCGATCCACCGGCGCGGATCCGCGTGCGCTGCCCCGCCATCGACGAAGCCATCGCGTCCGTCCTCGAGCAGTGCATCGCCGAGAACCCCGAGCAGCGGCCGACCGCGAGCGACATCGCCGAGGCGCTTTCGGGGCCGTGGGCGCCGAGAAACGCGAGCGCGCCGTGAGCTGTCATACGATGATGGCCCGTACGACCTTCGGCGCATCACGCAGCCGTAAGCTTGGAGACGCCGATGCCCTCGTTCCTTAGAGCCCTTCAAGTCTGTGCGGCGACCCCACTCGTTCTGCTCCTCGTCGCGTTTGCCCACGAGCCCGAAGCGCGCGCGCAGGCGTACGCACCCGCGCCCGCCGCGCCCATGCCGTTGGGCGCAACGTCGTCGCCCTCGGCGCGTCCGCCGGAGTATGTCTACGTGCCGCCGCCCGAGCCGAAGCACGCGCCGAAATACGCGCTCTGGACCGGTGCGCGACTCAGCGCGCTCACCTACGGCGGCAGCTTTTACGAATACCAAATCCCGGGCACGCGGTCGCAGCTCGAGACGACGGGAAACATCGTTCGACCCGGCATCGCCGTCGAGGTCGACGTCGGCGTTCGCCTCGGCAAACGCTACGTGCCCTATGCGTTTCTCGAGCACGGTTTCATGCAAGCCGGCCGGCTCTTCGAAGGGACGAGCACACGCATTTCGAGCGACTACCTCGGCGTCGGATTCCGCACGACCTTCGGCGATCCGAACGAGGTCGCCTTCGTGACCGATCTCGCGCTCGGCGTGCGAAGGCTCCACGCGTCGAACGACACGCAGGCCTGGAGCATCAGCGCCCTCGAGCTCTTTCGCTTCGGCCTAGGCGCCGAGATTCGCGTGTCGAATGCGTTCACCCTCTCGCCGATGTTCACGGTCTCGACCGGCTCGATGTCGAACACCAGCGGCTCGATCTCGTATGCGCCGGGGAGCGTAATCGCCGGGCCGGTGTACCAAAACGGCGAGTCCGTCGCGTCGTCGCGCGTCTACATCGTCGCGGGCGTCGGCTGCGGCGCGCACTTCGATCTGTTCGGAAAATAGAGCGCTTTAACGCACGATGCGGCGCACGGTCTCGTCGCGCGCCGCGAGGATTTTCTCGAGCGCAGGGGCGAGCCGCGCCATCGCGCGGCCGCGGTGGCTTACGGCGTTCTTTTCGTCGTCGGAGAGCTCGGCGAGCGTGCGGCCCCCCATGCCGTCGACGACGAACAGCGGGTCGTAGCCGAAGCCGAAGGCGCCGCGAGGAGAGAGCGTGAGCGGGATCGACCCCTCGCACGTGCCGTCAACGAGGAACGGCTCGCCACCGTTGGTGAACGGGTCGACCAGCGCGAGGACGCACCGAAAGCGCGCGGCGAACGGTTTTTCACGGCCCTCGGCCGCGTGATGACCGACCGCTTCGAGCGCCTTCACGAGGGCCGCGTTGTTCTCGGCGTCGGTCGCACCCTCGTAGGCGAACCGCGCCGATCGAACGCCGGGGCGGCCGTCGAGCACATCTACCTCGAGGCCCGAGTCGTCGGCGAGCGTCATGCAATGCGTGAGGCCCGCGACCGTGAGCGCCTTCTTCGCCGCGTTCGCCGCGAAGGTGTCGCCGTCCTCCACCACGTGAGGCGGCTTCGCGAGCACTTCGTGAACGCCGCGCACGTCGACCGGGAGCCCCGCGAGGAGCGCTTGAAGCTCTTTGAGCTTGCCGCGGTTCGTCGACGCCAGAACCAGCTCGCTCCGTACGCGGGCGATGCTCACGACGTTTTCGCCGGGATCGTGAGGGCCGCAAGATCGACGTTTGCGCGCGCAATCACGTCGCGCTGAAGCGCCGTGAGCTTGCGAATGCCGATGAGCGCGAGGTCCATCATCGCATCGATGTCTTTCCGCGGAACAGGCTCGCCTTCGGCCGTGCCTTGCACTTCGACGATGGCGCCGCTCTCGGTGCCGACGACGTTGAGATCGACGCGGGCGCTCGAATCTTCGGTGTAGCAAAGGTCGAGGGCGTGGCCGACACCGTCGAGGTAGCCAACGCTCGTCGCGGCGACAGGCTCGCGGAGCACGGGGACTTTGAGCGCGCCACTGCGCGTGATCTTCGCGAGGGCCAACACGAGAGCGACGTAGGCGCCTGTGATCGAGGCCGTGCGCGTGCCGCCGTCGGCTTCGAGAACGTCGCAGTCGAGCGAGATCGTCCGCTCGCCGAGCTTGTCGAGCTCCACCGCCGCCCGCAGCGCGCGGCCGATGAGCCGCTGAATCTCCTGCGTGCGCCCGCCGAGCCCTTTGCTGCCGCGGCCATCGCGCTCTTGGCGCTTCGGATTCGCGCGCGGATGCATCTGGTATTCGGCCGTGAGCCACCCCTTGCCGCGACCTTCGAGGAAGCCGGGCACACGCTCGTCGACGGACGCCGTGCAGAGCACCACGGTGCCGCCCGCGCGGTACAAAACAGAACCCTCGGAGGGGCGGTGGAAGCCGTGAATCATCTCCACGGGGCGGAGCGCGTCGAGCGCGCGAGCATCGGATCGCATGTGCGCTTCGCTCTACGCGCGCGCGGCGCGGCTTTCAACTGGGCGTGCGAGGCCCGCGCGGCTTTCAAGTGGGCGCGCGCGTTCCGCGCGACGGCGCGATCGGCAGCGCAATGCGAAAGCGTGTTCCGCCGCCTTCGCGCGCGTCGCACGAGAGCGCGCCGCCGTGGGCTTCGACGATGTGGCGCGTGATTGCGAGGCCGAGGCCGGTCCCTTCGCCCTTCGTCGAAAAAAACGGGTCGAACACGCGCGCGCGAATCTCTTCGGGAATGCCCACGCCGCGATCGGCAATTTCGACGACGACGCTGAGCCCTTCGGCATGGACCCGAAGCTCGATCGGCCCGCCGTCGGGCATCGCCTCCCGGGCATTGCGCAGGAGGTTCAGCACGGCCTGCCGCAGCTGTGCTTCATCGAAATATGCGGCGGGCAACGGCGCTTTGATCTCGACCACCAGCGAGCAGCCTGCGTGCTCGACTTCAGGCCGCGCGAAGGTCGCGATCTCCTCCATCACGGCGGCGACGTCGTCGGCCTCCATTCGCGGCGACGGCAAGCGCGCGACGCGCAGGTACTCTTCCGATAGGTGCTCCAGGCGCTGCACTTCGCGTGAGATCGATTTGAGCAACGCACGCGCGTCGCCCGGAACGTCGCCGCCTGCGAGCTCGTCTTCGAGCATCTCGATGTTGAGGCCGATCGACGAAAGCGGATTGCGGATCTCATGGGTGACGTGGGCTGCCATTTTGCCGATGGCCGCGAGCCGCTCGTTCGAAAGCGCCTGGTCCTGCGCGCGCGAGACGGCCGCGACCATCCGCTCGAAGGCTGTTGCGAGCTGTCCGATTTCGTCGTCGGCTTGTGGGATCTCGCGCGGCGTGAGATCGCCCCGGGCAACCGACTGCGCGCGCTCGGTCACGCGACCGAGGGGCGAGAGCAGCCGCCGCGTGTGAATCGAGACGCCCACGCCCACGCCGAGCGTGAGCGCCGAGAGGGTGATGAGCGCCAGAATCGCGCGCCGCTCGCGGTCTTTCGCGGTCGTCGCAATGTTGTCCATCGCGAGGGCGAGGCGATCGCTCAACGCGTGAAGGCGCTTGTCCGCGTCGTGCTCCACGGCGCCGAGGGTGATGACGATGCCGTTCACCTGGTTCTCGTCGCCGCCTTTGATTGCCGAGAAAAGCCGCTCGAATGCGGAGCCGTCGTCGGTCATCAGCGCATCGATGGCGTCGAGCTCGGAGGTGAGCTCGCTCGAGAGGCGCCGCGTGTCGTCGCTGCCGACGTCGCGCAGACCTTGGCTCAGCGCGGCCCGTGTTTCGGTGTACTTGGCCGTGCGTACGCTCACGAGCGTCTTCAAAAGCACGCGCGCCGAGAGCGGGTTCTTCTCTTCGTAGGTGATGCCGTCGACGAGAGTCGAGATCGTCGCCTGCGTCGCGCGAAGCTGACCGAGCTTCAGCGCCGCGGGGATGTAGCCGTTGGCGAGCTCCTGGTGGTCGTCGACGGCGCGCCCTTGCGCGTAGATGCTCCAACCGACCGTGATGGCGAAGGCCACGACCGTGATGGCGAAGGTCGCGAGGATACGCGTCGCGATGCTCGAACGAGGGGGCGGCGGGGGCGCGAGGCTTGCGGTCACGGCGCCGCGTGGATCGTCCGCATCACGGCGCCGGCGCCGCGGT
>JANXMC010000688.1 GCA_025354825.1 Myxococcales bacterium | reverse complement strand
AGCAAGGGGTGCGCGCGTTTCGCGACGCGACGTTCGACGCCGCGCAAAAGTCGTTCGCCCGCGCCATCGAGCTCGACCCGAATATGGCGGCGGCCTATTTGCGTAGTGCGATGCTCGAATCGACGGTGAGCGCCGACCAGGCCGACGCGCGCCGAAGCTACAATTCGGCCCAACAGCACAGGGCCACGCTGAGCGAGCACGACGCGACGCTTTTGGACGCTCTCGAGCCGTATTTTCAGGCCGATCCGCCCGATCTCGCCGCGTGCGAAAAGCGCCTTCGCGTCGCGACCGAGCGCTTCCCCGGCGACGCCGAGCTTGCGTACTACTTGGGATTCATCGGCGTCGATCGTGGCAATATGAAGAGCGCCGCGTTGGCCTTCGAAAAAGCGCTCATCCTCGACCCTGGCCTCGCCGAGGCGTGGGCCGGCAAAGCCGGCGCGCAGATTTACGTCGGCGAGTTCGACGGCGCCCTCAAGGCCCTCGACAAATGCGCCGAGGTCTCCCCCGCCGCGACCGACTGCATTTGGTACCGCACGCTCATCGACTCCCACGAGGGGCGCTGCGCGGCGCTCGAAGCCGACGTGCGCCGTTGGATCGCGAAGGACCCCGACGACTACTACGGCTACCAAATCCTCGCGCGCAGCCTGGTCGCGCAGCACCGCGAGCCCGAAACCGTGCGCGCCGTCCTCGAACAGAAGTGGGCGAAAATGACGCCCGATCGAAGGGCGAAGGCAAAGGCGCTCGACGAGATGGATCTCGCGCTCCTCGAGGGCGATTTTATCGCCGCCGAATTTTTGGCGAAGGGGGTCGAAGAGCGCGCGGACCACGAGACCGACGTCTACGAGCACGCCGTGCCGGCCACGCTGCTCGTCGACATTTATACCGAGATGGGCGACGAGCGCCGGGCGCGGCAGGTCGCCGTCGAGTTCTTGCAACGGAAAGACGCCTGGCGCGCGCCCCATCGCGTGGAGGACAACGCCATTCTGTCGGATCCGGTGCCGACGTTCCTCGCGCTTCTGCGCAACGGAAACGCCATCACCGACGCGACGTTCGACGCGAAGCGCGCCGCGTGGCTCGCCGCATGGCAAGCGAAGACGTCGGAAGCCTACGTAGGCTTTCTTTGGATAAGTGCCTATGCATTCCCCACGGCGAATGCCCACGATGCCGACACGGCGCTTGCCGCCCTCGCCCCCTTTGCGCCGCTGCCGCCCTTTCTCACGGGCGCGCGCGCGGCGACCAGCGTCGGCCGCGTTTACGCGCTCGCGGGGCGCTTCGACAAGGCGATCCCGTATTTGAAGAAGGCCGCCGCGTCGTGCACGGCGATGGAGGACCCGGTCTCGCAGACGCGCGCGCATCTCCAGCTGGGCCTCGCCTACGCGGCCCACGGCGATCACGACGCGGCGTGCGCGAGCCTCGCCGTCGTCGACCAGCGGTGGCGGAACGCGAAGCCGCGCTCGACCTCGGTAAAAACTGCACAAACGGCAATGGCGAAGCTCGGCTGCCCGCGCTGACCGACAACCCGTCGACTTTCAGGTAGGTTTCGCGCCATGGCGCTTTTGCCGCTCATCGACGACGACGTCGCCCGCGCGCTCGACGACCTTCCCACGCACGTCAACGAGCTCGGTTACGACCCGTGGGGCTTCAGCCCCAGCTACGCCCGCGTCGGCTACACGCTCGCAAAGCGCTTCGTGCATTCGTACTTCCGCCCCGACGTCGACGGCATTCGCAACGTCCCCGCAGGGCGCGTTCTTTTGATTGCGAATCACTCCGGGCAGATCCCCCTCGACGGCGTCGTCATCGCCGTCACGTGCCTTCTCGAGGCGCACCCGCCGCGCCTCGTGCGGCCCATGGTCGAGCGATGGTTCCCCCGCGTCCCCTTCGTGAACGAGGTCATATCGCGTGGCGGCGCGACCCTCGGCGCGCCCATCAACTGCCGCAATTTGCTCAACGACGAGCAGGCGATCCTCGTCTTCCCCGAGGGGGTGAAGGGGAGCGGCAAGGTCTGGTCGCAGCGTTACAAGCTTCAGGGGTTCGGTCGCGGCTTCATGCGCCTCGCGCTTCAGACGAATACGCCCATCGTCCCCATTGGCGTCGTTGGCGGCGAAGAGTCGTTGATAAGCCTGCACAATTGGAAGGGGATGGCGAAGCTCCTCGGCATGCCCTATTTGCCAATCCCCGCGCTTCTCCCGGTATTGGGGCCCCTCGCCTTTTTGCCACTCCCCGTGAAGTTCTTTTTGCGCTTCGGCGAACCGATGACGTTCGAGGGGCGCCACGACGACGACGACGCGGGCATCGACGCCAAGGTGCAAAAGGTCACCGCCGCCATCGACGGGCTGATCGCCGACGGCCGCCGCGCCCGTACGTCTCTCTTCTAAAGGTTCGATAGCGATGATCACCGAAGACGCACGCGCGTGCATTCTCGTCACCGGCATCGCCGGAGGCCTCGCCCAAGAGGTTGCCCGCAAGCTCCGCATCGCGGGGCACGAGGTGATAGGCGTCGACTACCGCCCCCTCCCCGTCCTCGCGAAGGACCTCGAAGGGATGACGGTTTTTCGGGCGAGCTACAACAAGACGGCCATCGAAGACGTGTTCCGCGGCCGAAAGATAAAGGCCGTTTTGCACCTCGGGCGCGAGGGGAACCTCTCGAAACGCATGGGGATGCGGTTCGATCTCAACGTGCTCGGCTCGCAGAAAATCATGAACCTGTGCGTCGACCACGGCGTGAAGGTGCTGGTGGTGCTCTCCACGTTTCACATTTACGGGGCCCACCCGCACAACCACATTCCCATCTCCGAAGACGACCCGATTCAAGCCGGCTACGATTTCCCCGAAATCGCCGACGCGATTCAGCTCGATAGCATGGCGTCGACCTGGGTTTACAAGCACCCCGAGGTTCGCACGGTCGTCTTGCGGCCGACCAACGTGGTGGGGCCGACGATCCATAATTCGATAAGCACGTTCCTTCGCATGAAGCGCGTGCCTTACCTCGCGGGGTTCAACCCCATGGTGCAGTTCATTCACGAGGAAGACCTGGCCACCGCCGTCGTCCGCGCGATGGACGGCAACGCGCGTGGCGTCTTCAACGTCGGCGGGCCTGCGGTCTTGCCGTGGCGCGTGGCCCTGGAGCTCGCCGACGCGCGCGTGTTCCCCGTGCCGTCGAGCCTCGCGAGCTTTTACATTCGCACGTTCTCGGCATTCCCCGAATACCTGATCAACTTTTACAAATACCCGTGCGTGATTGGCGACGACGCCTTCCGCAAAGCGTTCGACTGGGCGCCCCACGTGCCGATCGACGAGACCCTTGCGAGCACCGTCGCCGATGCGCGACGGCGGCAGCGGCCCGAGGAGCCTCGCGCATAATCGGATGACCCCTTAAAAGCGCAACGCGCGTCGGCCTCCAGGGCACGACGCGCGCTCGCGGGTCTTGGGTTCGTTAGACGAGCGTCAGTGAATGATCGGGTGGCCGCATTCGAACTGCGTGCCGCCGCCGCCGCAGGTGTCGGGCGCCGCGCAGCCGCCGCAGTCGATCGCGCCGCCGCATCCGTCGCCGGCGGGGCCGCAGCTGATCCCCTGCTGCGAGCAGGTCTTCGGCGTGCAGGGGTTGCCGCAGGTGTTCGAGGTGCCTGCGCCGCCGCAGCTCTGGCCGAGAGGGCAGGAGCCGCAATCGAGCTGGCCGCCGCAGCCGTCGCCAATCAGGCCGCAGTTCGAGTTGAGCTGCGCGCACGTCTTCGGCGTGCACGTGCCGGGGCCGCACTTGTTCGCCCCCGCCGTGCCGCCGCCGCAGACCTTCCCGCTGGTGCAGTCGCCGCAGTCGACGACGCCGCCGCAGCCGTCCGCGTTGAAGCCGCAGCGGTCGCCGCCAGCTTCGAGCACAGCGCACGTGGTCGGCTTGCAGGTGCCCTGTCCGCACACGCCTGCCGAGCCGCCGCCACCGCACGAATCGCCCGGCTTGGTGCAGGCGCCGCAGGCGAGGAGCCCGCCGCAACCGTCACCCGCAGGGCCGCACGAGACGCCGAGCTGCGCGCATGTCTTGGCGATGCAAGTCGGGTTGCCGCACTTCCCGGAGACGCCGCCGCCGCCGCACGTTTGCGGAGGGACGCACGCGCCGCAATCGAGCTGACCGCCGCAGCCGTTGCCGGCCGGGCCGCACGAGACGCCCTGCGCCGCGCACGTGATCGGTGTGCAGCTGGAGCCACCGCACTTGTTCGGCGTACCGCCGCCGCCGCACGATTGCGGCGCCACGCAGGTGCCGCAGTCGAGGGTGCCGCCACAGCCGTCGCCCTGCGTGCCGCAGGTCGCGCCGAGCTGCACGCACGTCTTCTTGGTCGTGCAGGTCGGCGGCTTGTCCGGCTCGATGCACTGCGCGAGGTCGAAGAAGAAGAACTCGAGGACCTTCTCTTGGGCCGTGAGATTACGGCGACCGCCGCATTCGTCGGGGAAGGTCGCGCCGTTCACGTCGGCGTTGTTGACGTGGAAGTCACTGAAGAGAACGCGGCCGCACTGGTTGTCCGGCGTCGCGGTCGTCGGCGTGTTGAACGTGTAGTGCTGAATCGCGTTCGGGTAGCGGTTCGCGCTGTTCGTCGACGCAGAGCTAATCCAGCGCTGCGACGTCGCCGCGACGGTGGTGTCGATGTCGTGACGCGAAACGTTGAGCGAGATCTGCGGCGGCGACACGCTGGCGAGCGCGCCGACGGTGCCGAGCCACTTGGAGAACGCGTCGCCCTTGGGGAACGACGTGTCGATGGAGGCGGTGATGGTGTTCGGGTCGGCGAGGTGCCCTTGATCGAGGTCCCAGCTGGCCGTCGACTTGAACGGGTCTTCGCTCGCGAGCCACGTGTACTGGTAGTGCGTCGCGTAGAGGCGGCCGCCGATGTTCACGTAGTTGCGAAGCGCCTGGCGCGCGGCGAGCCCGTTGTTCGCCGCGAACCCCTCGCAGGCGAGGAACACGAGGTCGTACTTGTTGAGCGTCGTCGGATCGGTCCAGAGCGCCGTGTGCGAAAGCGTGGTGCCGCGCGGTGCGTCGGCCGGGTAGTGGTCCACGCCGTTCACGACGCGCGTGTTCCCTTGGTAGATGTGAACCCGCCCGTTGCGGTTCGAGCCGGAGAACTCGCTGTCGTCGAGCCCCATGTTGCGGAGCACGCACTCGAGGGTGTCGACGTCGCCCGTGACGATGGCCGTCTTGGGGATATCGCCTTCGGTCTGGTTGCGCGGAAGGCGAAGCGTGATGCTCGGCGTGAACTGCGCGATGTCCTTCGACGTGCAGGCCGACATCGCCGGAATCGTGTAGGTGATGCGCCAGCGACCGAGTTGAATGACGAGGGGGAACGAGACGCCCGCGGGGACGTTGTTCAGCGTGAACTTGCCGTCGGTCCCCGTGAAGGCTTTCACGAGCGGCAGGCCCGAGACGAGCGCGCCGCAGCGGTCGCACGAGACCCCTTCGGTGAAGGGGCTGAGGGGGCCGTTGGGGACGTAGACCGCCGCGCCGTACAGCTGCTCGATGGCATTGGGCGCGAAGACCGTGCCCGTGAGCGTCGTCGTCGCGCCGCCGTCGCACTTCGCTTGGTTCAGGCAGAGGCCGGTGCAGCCTGCATCGGCGCCGCCATCGACGCCGCCGCCGCACACGCTCGCCGTGCCGCCACCGCCGCAGACGTCGCCGAAGCTGCAGGTGCCGCACTGCAGGAGACCGCCGCAGCCGTTGCCCACGGGGCCGCAGTTCGCGCCGAGCTGCGCGCACGTCTTGGGGACGCACGCCGTGACGTTGCCGCCGCAGACGCTCGCCGTGCCGCCGCCGCCGCAGATCGTCGGCGCCGTGCAGTTCCCACATTGAGCAACGCCGCCGCAGCCGTCGCCGACGGGTCCGCAGTTCTTGCCGAGGGCCGCGCACGTCTTGGGCACGCACGCCGACGTGCCGCCGCACGCGTTCGCCGTGCCGCCGCCGCCGCACGTCTTAGGTGCCGCGCAGGTGCCGCAGTTGAGAATGCCGCCGCAGCCGTTGCCCTGTTGGCCGCACGTGGCTCCGAGCTGCGTGCACGTCTTGGCGACGCAGCTCGAGCCGCCGTCGCCGGTGCCGCCGTCGACGGGGCCGGTGGCGCACTTGCTCGGGCCGCCGGATCCGCACGACGCGCCGTTGGCGCACTGGTTGGGGACACCGCCGACCGTCACGCCGCAGTCGATGACGTTGCCGCAGGTGTCGCCGGCCTTGCCGCACTCGATGCCCTGCTGCGCGCACGTCTTGGGGACGCAGCCGGAAGTGCCGCCGCACGCGTTCGCCGTGGCGCCGCCGCCGCACGTTGCGGGGGCCGTACAGGTACCGCAGTCGAGGACGCCGCCGCAGCCGTCGCCCTGCTGCCCACACGACGCGCCGAGGTCGGTGCAGGTTTTGGGTTTGCAGCCGCCGTTGCCGCCACAGACGCTCGACGTGCCACCGCCGCCGCAGGTCGCAGGCGGCGCACAGGTGCCGCATTCGAGCGTGCCTCCGCAGCCGTCGCCTTGCGGGCCGCAGTCGATTCCCGAGCTTGCGTGAAGCTCGACACACGTGCGTGGGGTGCAGCCCACCGGCGTTATGTGGCCGTCCGCGCCGCCGTCGCCCACGGTGCCGCCGCCATCGCCGAAGTCGGGCGGCACGGTCGCATCGAGGAGACCGCCGCCGCCCCCATCGTCGCCCCCGCCTGGAAACAGGCTCGCCGACTCTTCGGACCCGCAGGCCACGACCACAAGCAAAGGCACCAACGCCGCTAAAAAGCGGAACCGGCGCGGAACGCGCACTACTCCCGTCATCATGCTCGAAGCGTGCGCGGCCTTGGGGTCTCTTCGCAATACGTATTGCGCACGAGCAAGGCAATTGAGTGTTCGCGTATAGGCAGTTTCGTGCGCGTTCGTGCGCGCTCGCCTATTTGGATATGCGACGCGCCGTGCCCGGCCGAGTCAGCCACGCGAGCGCCCTCTCGGCCCACATGCCCAGCGTATGCCCCACGCCGCGCCGCTCGCGAAGGATCACCTCGAAACCGTCGGCGTCCCACGATTGCCCGTGCGCCGCGCGCTCGAGGCGCGCGAGCTCGGCCCCGACGGCAGCCTCTTGCGACGCGGTCGCGCGTGCGATGTCGCGATCGTAGGATATCGGCTCACCCACAGCGATGAGCAGCTCGGGTTTTTCGGAGGCTCCAAACTCGTAACGAAACGCAACCGGGATACACGCCGCAGACTTCGCGACGCGCGCGAGCGCGGCCGCGCCGCCAACGAACGCGAGCGGGCGCTCGGTGACGGGGCGCTCGCGCCCTTGCGGGAAGATCCACACGACGCGCCCGGGCTTGTCGAGGAGCGACGCGCCGTAGCGGATCGCCCGCGCGCCATCGGGCGCGCTCGTGAGGTCGACGCCGAAGCCGCCGACGCGGGCGAAGAACGGCAGGCGTGCGAGGTTCGTCGCATCCATGAGGGCGTAGCCGTCGGTGCGGAGCACGCGCGACGACAGGTAGATGACGACGAGCGGATCCCACCACGACGTGTGGTTCGACACCACGAGCACCGGCCCCTTTGCCGCGGCGGCGCGCGCGTTTCCGAGCCCCACGACGCGCACGACGCTGAACCCGTTCGCGATCCGCCCCTCGGCCACGCGCGAGAACCATGCGTCGAACAGCGCGCTCTTCTGCGCGGGGATCACGGCGTTGCGGCCTTTGGCAGGTTCACCGCGGTACTATACCGCGCGCCATGACCCCGCTCGAACGGCTCGCATCGCTCTCCCTCGGTTTTCGCAGCCGATTTCTCACCTACGACGAGGTCACGAAGCAACTTCACGCGTGGGCCGACGCGTTCCCCGACGTGGCGCGTGTCGAGAGCATTGGCCAATCGACCGAGGGGCGCGACCTCTGGGTTCTCACCCTCGGCCCCGAGCCGTCGCGTCTACGTCCGGCGGCGTGGGTCGATGGGAACATGCACGCCACCGAGCTGTGTGGGTCGAGCGTCGCGCTCGCCATCGCGGAAGACGTGCTCGCGCTTCACCTGGCGCCCGACGACGCGCTCACCGAGCTCGCCCTCCCGGCCCCGGTGCGGGCACGCCTCAAAGAGATCCTCGTCTACGCGATGCCGCGCATCTCGCCCGACGGCGCCGAAGCGGTGTTGCAAAAAGGGCGCTACGTCCGCTCGAACCCGCGTGATCGCCGCCACCACGCCCTCGCCCCTCGATGGCTTTGCGAGGACGTCGACGGCGACGGCCTTTCGCTGCTGATGCGCAAGGTCGACGTCACAGGCGAGTTCGTCGAAAGCACAGCGCGCAAAGGGCTTTTGGTCCCCCGCACGCTCGACGACGAGGGGCCCTTTTACAAGCTTTACCCCGAAGGCGTGATTGCCAATTACGATGGGAAAACGGTTCCCGATCCGTATTTCCTCTCGGACAACGATACCGATCTCAATCGAAACTTCCCGTGGTCGTGGCTCCCGGAGCCCGAGCAGGCCGGCGCCGGCAGCTACCCGCTCAGCGAGCCCGAAGCGCAGGCCCTCGTCGCCTTCGTCAGCGCGCGGCCGCACATCTTCTCGTGGCTCAACTTGCACACGTTCGGCGGCGTCTACATTCGACCGCTGGGGCACAAACCCGACAGCAAGATGGAGCCGAGCGATCTGGCCGTTTTTCGACAAGTTGCCGACTACGGCGAGCGCTACGGCGGCTATCCAACGGTGAGCGGCTTCGAAGAGTTCACCTACGAGCCCGACAAACCGCTTCACGGCGATCTCACCGATTTCGCGTATCACCAGCGCGGCAGCATCGCCTACGTCTGCGAGCTTTGGGACCTCTTTCAGGCCCTCGGCATTCCGCGCAAGAAGCCGTTCGTCGACCACTATACGCACTTCACGCGCGCCAACATGGAAGCGCTCGCGGCGTGGGACGCGACGCACAACAAGGGTCGCATCCTGCGACCCTGGCGCGCCGTGAACCATCCGCAGCTCGGCGCCGTCGAGGTTGGCGGCCTCGATCCGCGTATCGGCATGTCGAACCCGCCGCTCGAAGAGGTCGCCGGCGTCTGCGCGCGGCAGAGCGCGGCCTACTTACGCGTCGCCGCAATGGCGCCCGCTCTTCGCGCCGAGGTCACGCGCAACGATCCGCTCGATGCGAACGCGCGGCGCATCGAAGTCACGATTCGCAACGAGGGGTACCTGCCGACGTTCGTTCTCGCCTCGGCGAAGAAGCTCCCGTGGAACGAGCCGCTCTACGCCGAGGCACGGGCGACCGGATGCGTGCTCGCCAGCACCGCCGAGTCGATGCAAGAGATAGGTCATCTCGAAGGCTGGGGGCGAGGCCTCTTCGACGAAAGCGCATCGATCTTTTACCAACGGAGCCGCGGCAGCCGCGCCACGCGAACCCTAGGCTTCACGGTGACCGGCCGCGGTGTTCTCACGGTGAAGGTCGGCGGCCACCGCGTCGGGCACCTCGAGCTTCGCATCGAGGTATGAGCCCGCGCGCCAGCCTTAATTCTGCGCGCGCGATTTCGTGAGATCACCCGGCTGGCCGCTCGGCGATTCGCGCGAAATCGCGTCGTTGGGGCCGGGATCCACGGAACCTGCGACAGCTTGCACGACCGCATCGTGCTCGAGCTTTTGCAGAACCGGGTCGTCCGCCAGAGCGCGCGTGTAGTCCTCCAGAGCCACGCCCACGCGCTCACACGCTTGGCGCAATACGCCGCGCACGCGCGCGTCGCTGCTCTCCGGCGTCACGTGCCCGCCGTTCTTCTCGGCCAGAAGGCCGTCGGAGAAATCCTTAATCACTGCGATCACGCGCTCGCGTTCGATGTTCATGCCCTCGGACGAAGCAAGCCCCAGGCCTTGCGCGCACGGCCGCGCTCGACGCATTTCCTACGGCGTGGGATGAGCCTCACCTCGCCCCATGACCGACGTCCTCCGCAAGCTCGCCGTCGTTCACCGCGAGCTTTCGGCCTGCGCCGCCTGCCCAAAGATGATCGGCCCCGTCGTCCACGGCCCCGCGATCGACAGCCGCGTGTTCCTGCTCGGGCAGGCTCCCGGTCCGCGTGAAGGCGGCTTTGGTCGCCCCTTCGCGTGGACGGCCGGCCGCACGCTCTTCCGCTGGTTTCACGACGCGATGGGCGTCACCGAGGCGCAGTTTCGCGAGCGCATCTACATGGCTGCCGTCGCGCGATGCTTTCCCGGCAAGGCGAAAGGCGGCGGCGATCGCAAGCCGAACCCCGAAGAGATCGCCCGCTGCGGCACGTTCGTCGGTCGCGAAGTGGGCATTCTCAAACCGCAGCTCGTCATTCCGGTGGGCTCCCTCGCCATCGAGCAAGTGACGGGGATGCGCGTCCCCCTCGCCGAGATCATCGGGATACCGCTCTCCACGCGCTATTACGGTATCGACACGGACGTCATTGCGCTGCCCCACCCGAGCGGCGCGTCGCCGTGGCCGAAGATCGAGCCGGGAAAAACGCTACTGCTGCGCGCGATGGCGCTCATTGCCGCCCATCCGGCGGCGATTCGCGCGTTCGCGTAGCGAAACCCGGGTTACTCCTTCTTAGGTTTCGGGGCGTCGCGAAAGGCGTGGCGTGCGAGGATCTCGCCCACGTCGGCGAGCACGCTCGACGCTTGGGAGTAGTCGTAGAGATCGTCGTTCAAGATCTCGTCGCTATTCGTATAAATCACGGCGGTCGCGGCAAACGCGCGCCGCGTGGTCCTGTCCGCCACGAAGATGTTCTCGACGGTGAACCCGTACGCACGCCCCGATTTTCCGACGACGTCGAGGCGACTCGCCGGCGCGACACGGAGAATACCCGGGAGCATCGGCCGACTCAGCGCATCGGTATACTGCACGGGATCATAGGCGGGACTCTTCGACTCACGCGGCAGCGTTCGGAGAGCATCGAGGAGCGCCTCGCGATCTTCCGCGTCGAGCTTGGGGCGCGCCTTTGGCGGAAGCACCTCCGGATGCACGACGGCGAGGAGCACGTCCTGCAAGTCGCGAAGAGAAACGCGGTTCTTCGTGGCAAAGGACATGGGCGTCGCCACGACGCGCCCATTTTCCAAATAGCCACTTCCAACGAAGAGCCCCGGAATCGCCCGCTCTTCGAACGTCACGAAGGAGGTTCGCAGCGGCAGCGTGACGGGCGCCCCTTTCGATGCGACGAAATCGACGCGCGGAGCCGCACGCGCTTCGGCCGGCGCGGCGACATACCCCATGCGATGGGCTATGCGCACCGACGTGAAGTCGTGATTCCACATTCGCTCGTTGAGCTCTTTTTGGCCCACGAACGAATACAGACGATTAAACGACTCGTTGTCGGAGCCGATAAGCGCTTTCCGAATCTCGTGACCGAGCGTCGCCTTGCCGCCGTCGGCGTTGGACGGGTCGAAGGCGAACGGCGGCTCCTTCGCGTCGAGCGGGTAGAAGCGCGCGGGCGTCGTTCGTGTCGGCTCCCCATCGCTACGAGAGGCGCGAAGCTCGGCGAGCTTTTCGAGCGCCGCGAGGGCGCCGTAAATCTTGAGCGCGCTCGCCGGATAAAAGTACTCGGCCCCCTCGCGATACGCGTGACGCGTCAGTGTGGCCGCCTCGGGCGCGAGATCGACCTCCGTGTAAAGGATCTGGAGGCGGAGCGTGGAGGCGGCGGCGAGGGTCGTGTCGAGCTTCTGCGGCTCGGCGCGGAGTAACCTTTCAACGAGCGCATCGGGCGCGTCGTCGGCGCGGGAAGCCGCCGGCGACGCCAACGCGAGGGCGACGGTCCCGATGAGAACGAACGGCTTCACATCGACACCGACCCCAAGCCTGCACCGTTGCAACGCTCTGCGCTAGAGCGACGGCGTGCTCGGGGTCGGTTGCCGAGCTTACCTTCGCGGTCAGGCCGCGGCCGCCTCCGTCGCGTGCGTCGACGTCTCGCTCTTCTGCTCCTTCACGCCCCGACGAACCGCGCCGACCGCCTTCGAAAAGCGCCCTTTCGCCGCGTAGCCGAGTGCCGAGCGCACCACGTGACCGGCAGGCGTCTCGAGGACGCGCTCGCGCAGCAACGTCTCGGCCTTCTTCACGACGGCAACGTCGTGGAGGCGCGCGAGCAGCTTGCCGAAGAACGAGGTCGGCGCTTTCGCGTCGCTGTGCTCAGAGCCTTCGCCGTTGGACCCGCGCTCGGCCTCGAGGCGGTCGTGCTCGGCCTTCTCGTCCTTGGTCATGTGGTGGTGGAGAGCGCCCTGGTGCTTCTTACGCTTGTACATGCCGAGCTGTTTTGCAAAGCGCGTGCGCAGCGCCCTGCCCTCGCTTTTTCCGGCGCGTTTCGCAAATCGGCGGCGTAGGAAGGGAGCGCGCGTTTCGCCGGTATGGGGCGCCGCGTCGCGACCTCAGCGCACGCCGCGACGGAACGCCACACACCCCCCCGACGCCGACACCCGCCCGACTCGAACAGCCTAAACCCGCCCCGCGAGAGACGATGAAGACCGGACGCCCGAGCACGACTGCCACCTGGGTCTCCTTCATGCGAGGGCTCGCGAGCCTCGACGCGCAGACGGTCGCCCGCGACAGCGTGGCGCGCGCGCTCGTTCCCCCGGGCTACGCGCGGCTGCTCGATCTCGCGGCGCGCTCCCCGCGGGCGGAGCGTCTCGTCCGCGGCGCATGGGAGCTCGTCGCAAAGGGGCGCACGCAGCACATCGCGCGGAGAACCCGCGCGATCGACGACGCCATCGACATGGCGATCGCGCGCGGCACCCAGCAGCTCGTGGTGGTCGGCGCTGGCCTCGACGGGCGCGCCTGGCGCATGAAGAGCCTCGCCGACGTGACGGTGTTCGAGCTCGATCACCCGGCGACGCAAGCTTACAAGCGCGCCAAGACCGCGGGGCTCACGCCGCTCGCGAAAGCGGTTCGCTTCCTCGAGGTCGACTTCGAGCACGACTCGCTGACGCGAGCTTTTTTGCGCGGCGGTCACAACCCGCTCGTGCCTTCCATCTTCGTGCTCGAGGGGCTCACGATGTACCTCACGGCCGGCGCCATCGAACTTGCGCTCCGTGCGATCGCCGCCGAGAGCGCTCCGGGCTCGACGCTCGTCATGACCTACGCCGAGCGGCGGGAGCCGACGCTTCGCAGGGCGATGGTCCTGCCGATCGTGCGGAGCGTGGGGGAGCCCATCCGCTCGCTCCTGACGAAAGAGCAGGCCCACGAGCTGTGCATGCGGGCCGGCTTCACGGTCATCGCCGACGACGGCGACGCCGAGCTTCGGGCGCGCTTCCCCTCCGCGCGCCACGACCAGGCCGACGTCTCGGCCGAGCGCATTCTCACCGGGTTCGCCCGGCTGCCGTCGCGTGCGCCCAAGGGGTAGCCACGTGCGCGAGCGCGGTTCGGCTTTATACTTCGCACCATGACTACCTTGAGCGCCTTTGGCCACGCGTCCCGACGCGCGCGCGCGGCCTCCGCGCTCCTCCTCGCGGCGGCGGCGGCGAGCCTCGTCGGGTGCGCCCACGACGTCGCCCCGGTGAAGGCGCCCGAGGGCGTCCCGGAGCATTCGACCCACTACGCGCCGGCTGCCGAGACGAGCTTGTACGACACGCCGAGCGCAGCGCCGCGGCTCGCGCAAACCGTCCGCATCGGCGCAGACGACGACGCCTACACGGATGCGAGAATTTACATCGACCGCGGCGAGCAGGCTCCTGTCGCAGCAGCGCCCGCGCCGTCCGGCTACGGCGGCTACGGCGGCTACGGGTACGGCTACAGCTACTACGGCTACGGCTCGCGTGGCGTTAGCCGCTACGGCTCCGGCACCGGCTACTCGACGCCCGCACGCGGCTTCACCACCGGCGCGCAGGCCGCCCCGGGCAGCTTCACTCTCGGCGGCGGCAGCGGCCCCGCCATCGGACGCGGCGGCTACCCCAACGCCGGCGGCAACTGGCCCGCGGTGCCGGGCAACGGTGGCGGCGTCCGCGGGGGCGGGTCATTCGGAGTCGGCGGCAGATCGACCCGCGGCACGCGCTAGTCGCGCGGCGAGGCTGAATTTGCCGCAGATCCGAAGAAACGACCGCCACTAATTTTGTGGGCGACTGTAGGTGTGGGTATACAAGCCAAGCGAGCTGCGCGAGTGCGCTGGCCGCGGGAAGGGACCCCACATGCTTGCCAAGCCGCTCGTTTCATTTGCTGCCCTCACGATGCTCGTTCTCGCCTCCTCGTCGGCATTCGCCGCGGAGCCGACCACCACCGCGAGCACGAAGAGCCACACGTCGCGCCACGCGACCCACGCGTCGAAGTCGGCAGCCGCATCGAAGACCGACGCGAAGGTCGCCGCGAAGACCAAGGCCGAGAGCCACGTCGCCGCGAAGACCGATTCGAAGGTCGAAGTGAAGACCACGGTCGCCGTGAAAGCGCCCGAGGCCGCGTCCTGTGCAACGCCTGCTGCGGCTGCGACCGTGCCCGCGCCGGCAGCCGCGTCGAAGCCGATGTCGGCCGAGGCGACGCTGGACGAAATCCGCGCAGCCCTCGCAGGCAAGCGCTCGGATGCCCGCACGCTTCCGGATCTCCCCGCCTCGGTCTCCGTGCCGATGGAGAGCGACTCGGACGCGAAGGATTCGAAGACGATCGAGTCCGACCCGCACGGCAAGTCCGACGCGAAGGCGAACGAGAAGGCCGAGAAGAAGAGCGAGCCGGTCAAAGCGACGGCGCACAAGCACCCGGGGGCTCTCGAGCACGCGCCCGCGAAGGCGCAGCCGACAGAGTCGGAGCCCGGCCAGAAGCGCAAGCGCGACACGAAGAGCCCCGCAGGCCGCCGCCACAACGGCGCGTCGAAACCGAGCGCGTCGGGCGCGTCGGTCTGAAGATCACGCGTCGACTTCGTTCATCTCATGATGCCGATCGAATGGACTCGCGCGCCGCGATGAGCGCGCGCGCGAGAGCATCGACGTCGCTTTCTTTCGTAGCGTAATTCGTAATGCAGGCGCGCAAGAGCCGCGCGCCTCCGGCCACGCGGGTCATCGAAATCCACGCGCTCCCCGACGCCGCCACCGCGCGGGCGACGCCGTTGAGATAGGCCGCGCTGTTCCCATCTGCCCGCGTTCCGTCGGTGAAGCAGACCACGGGAAGCGCGGTCTCGTTGGCGACGACCCACCCGTCGCCGCGCAGGCGCGCGCGCAGCGTCTCGCCGAGCGCGACTTGGCGACGGAGCGAGTCGGCGTAGCCGTCCCACGACGCC
>JANXMC010000115.1 GCA_025354825.1 Myxococcales bacterium | reverse complement strand
TCGATCCGGTGTGGTTCGTGGGGATCGATCCGGCCTCCGACGGTCTGGCCCGCGCCCGCGCGCTGGGTGTCAAGACCACCTCCGACGGGGTCGATGGCCTGCTGCCCCATGTGCGCGCCGACGGCGTCCGCATCGCCTTCGACGCGACCTCGGCCCACGCGCACCACGAGAACGCGCGGAAGCTCCAAGAGGCCGGTGTGATGGTGATCGATCTCACACCCGCGGCCATCGGCCCTTTCTGCGTCCCGCCGGTGAACCTCAAGGATCACATCCACACGCAGGCGCGAAACCTCAACATGGTGACGTGTGGCGGGCAGGCGACGATCCCCATGGTCGCGGCCGTGAGCCGCGTTCAGCCCGTGGCCTACGCCGAGATCGTGGCGACCGTCGCGTCGAAGTCGATCGGCCCGGGGACCCGCCAAAATATAGATGAATTCACGCGCACGACGGCGCGCGCCGTCGAGCAGGTGGGCGGCGCGAAGAAGGGGAAGGCGATCATCGTCATCAACCCGGCGGAGCCGCCGCTCCTCATGCGCGACACTATCCACTGCCTCACAGAAGGCGAGCCCGATCAGCAGGCCATCACGGCGTCGGTGCACGCGATGGTGCGTGAGGTGCAGCGCTACGTGCCGGGGTACCGCCTCAAGAACGGCCCCGTGTTCGATGGCAAACGCGTGACTGTCTACATGGAAGTCGAAGGGCTCGGCGACTACTTGCCCAAGTACGCCGGCAACCTCGACATCATGACCGCCGCCGCGCTCCGCACGGCCGAAATGCTCGCCGAGGGGATGACATGAATCTCACAGGACAAAAGGTCGTCCTCCACGACATGACGCTTCGCGACGGGATGCACCCGAAGCGCCACCGCATCCCCCTCGAGTCGGCCGTCCGAATCGCAAAGGCGCTCGACGCTGCGGGCATCCCGCTCATCGAGGTCACCCACGGCGACGGGCTCGGCGGCGCCTCGATCAACTACGGATTTCCCGCCCACACCGACGAGGAGTACCTCCGCGCCGTTGTCCCCGTGCTCACGCGGTCGAAGGTCTCGGCGCTTCTTTTGCCGGGGATCGGCACCGTCGAAGACCTTCACATGGCTGTCGACTGCGGCGTGAGCACGATCCGCGTCGCCACCCACTGCACCGAGGCCGACGTCTCGGGCCAGCACATCGCGGCGTCGCGCAAGCTGGGGATGGACACCGTGGGCTTCCTCATGATGGCCCACATGATCCCGCCCGAGCAGATCCTCGCTCAGGCGAAGCTGATGGAGTCGTACGGTGCAAACTGCATCTATTGTACAGACTCCGCCGGCTACATGCTCCCGGACGACGTGACCGCGAAAATCGGCCTCTTGCGATCCGAGCTGAACCCCGCGACGGAAGTCGGGTTCCACGGCCATCACAACATGGCCATGGGGGTTGCAAACTCCCTCGCCGCCCTCGCCGCCGGCGCCGCGCGCATCGACGCCTCCGCCGCCGGCCTGGGTGCCGGCGCAGGCAACACGCCCCTCGAAGTCCTCGTCGCCGTCCTCGACCGCATGGGCGCAAACCACGGCGCATCCCTCGACGGCGTGATGGATGTCGCCGAAGACCTCGTCGTCCCCATGATGGACACCCCCGTCCGAATCGACCGCGACGCCCTTACCCTTGGCTACGCCGGCGTCTACTCGTCCTTCCTCTTGTTTGCCAAACGGGCCGCCGAAAAGTACGGCGTATCGTCGCGCGACATCCTCGTCGAGCTGGGCAAACGCCGAACCGTCGGCGGCCAAGAAGACATGATTGAGGACCTCGCCCTCGACATGTCCCGCTCCAAAAAAACTCGCTGATCCACTCCCACTTCGAGAAGGAATCCAACGGGGAGGCGGGGGGGCAAGGAGGATTTTGAGGGGGAAGATCCAAAAACATAATAACTCTAAATTAGATTTATTGTGAAGATTTGACCTACCTTCCGTCCTGCCTCCAACCCCCCTCCTTGCCTCCCCGCCTCACTGTTGGATTGTATCTGTGAGGGTATCGCCGGTTAGTACCCTAGGAGGCGGGCGTAGCGGTCGCGGTGGTAGGCGGAGTCGCCTAGGGTCATCTCGCAGACGCGCGCTCGCTTGAGAAAGAGGCCGATGTCGAGGTCGTCGGTGACCCCGATGCCTCCGTGCATCTGGACGGCTTCGGCGGTGACTGTGAGGAACGTGTCGGTCGCCCGGGCTTTGGCGGCGCTTGCGAGCTGTGCGAGGTCCGGACGGTTTTCGTCGATGGCGCGCAGGGCGTCCATCACCACCGATTTCGTAAGCTCGATTTCGCAAAAGAGCGCCGCTGCGCGGTGTTTTAGCCCTTGGAACGATCCGATGGCGACGCCGAACTGCTTACGCGTTTTTAGGTAGGCCAGCGTTCGTTCGAACGTCTCTTGGATGGCGCCGAGCATCTCCGCGGCGATTCCAATTCGGGCGCGATCGAGGACCGTGTCGAGGTGTGCGCGCGCGGTGCCGACCGTGCCAAGGACGGCGCTCGCGGGGAGGGTGACGTTGTCGAACCGGACGCGGGCCGCGTTGCGTGTGTCGACCAGGTTCGTACGAGTGACTGTGACGCCGGGTGTGCCTTGGGGGACGAGGACGAAGGTGAGGCCGTCGGGAGCGTCGTCGACGCCCGCGGATCGTGCGACGACGATGAGCGCGTTTGCGATGTGCCCGTCGAGCACGAAGACCTTTTCACCTGTGAGGCGGTAGCCGCCGGCCGTCGCTTCGAGGCGCGTTGAAATGCGTTGTGGGGCGTGGCGCGCCCCCTCGTCGAGCGCAAACGCGACGACCGATTCGCCCCGCGCGATGGGCGGAAGGAGCGCACTCTTCTGCGCGTCGGTGCCGGCGAGCAGAATGGCGTTCGCCGCGAGCAAGACCGTCGAGACCAACGGCGTCGCCGCGAGCGTTCGGCCGCACTCTTCGAGGACGAGGCCCAACTCCGCATAGCCGAGGGCGCTGCCTCCGAATGCCTCGGGAATCGCCGCACCGGCGAGGCCGAGATCGGCCATGGCGCGCCAAGCGTCGTGGGAGATGCCGGCGGCGTCTTTCGTGTCGCGCAGCGTGCGCAAGTTCGTGATCGGCAAACGCTCGCTCGCGAAGCTCTTTGCGGTGCGTTTGATCGACTCTTGCTCTTCGGTGAGAACGAAGCTCATCGTGGGTTTGTCCTCAATCGGGCAGGCCTAGAACGCGTTTCGCGATGATGTTCAATTGGATCTCGGTGCTGCCACCCTCGATCGAATTGGCGCGGGATCGTAACCAGTCGCGCGTGCGTGTGAGCTCTTCGCGGGAGAACGAATCGCCCTCCCACCCGAGGCCTTGGAAGCCTGCGATGAGCACCATGAGCTCGCGCCGACGTTTGTTCAGCTCGGTCCCATAGAGCTTGAACATGGAGGTCTCATTGCCCGGCGGCAAGCCCGCGGCGCGCGCCTCGGAAGAGCGTCGCATCGTGAGCTTGTTGCAGAGCAGATCCATGTTCGCCTGCGTGATGCGATCGCGCAGGCTCGGGTCGTTGAGAATGCCGCTCTCGGCGCCGAGGCCGATGTACCGCCGCGCGAGCGACTCGAGCGACTCTTCGTTCGCCGCGGCGGCGTCGCGTATTTGAGAGATGAGTGACCGCTCGTGATCGAGCAGCGCCTTGGCGACCGTCCACCCGCCGTTGAGAGGTCCCACGAGATTCTCGGCGGGGACGCGTACGTCCTCGAAGAACGTTTCGCAGAAGGGCGAGGCTCCGCTGAGGAGCGTGATCGGTTTCACCGAGACGCCCTTGGTAGCCATGTCGATGAGAAGAAAACTGATGCCTTCGTGCTTGGGCGCTTTCGCGTCCGTGCGGACGAGGCAAAAGATCCAATCGGCCTTGTCGGCGTGGGACGTCCAGACCTTCTGGCCGTTGACCACGTAGCTGTCCCCGTCGCGTTCGGCGCGCATCGATAGGCTCGCGAGATCGCTCCCCGCGCCGGGCTCGCTGTACCCTTGGCACCAGCGAATTTCGCCGCGCGCGATACCCGTGACGTGCTGCACCTTTTGAGCCTCGGTGCCGAACCGCAAGAGCACGGGGCCGAGCATCCAAATGCCGAGGCTCTTCAGCGGCACGCGGGCGCCGATGCGAACACGTTCCTCTTCGAGGATACGGGCCTCATCGCCGGACAATCCGGCGCCTCCGTAGGCCTTGGGCCAAGTGGGGGCTGTGAACCCTTTTGCTGCGGCGCGTTCGAGCCACGATTTCGCGTCTCCACTGGGGAACGTGGCGCGCCTTCCGCCCCAGACGTCCTCGTCCTCCCGCGCTGGACTGCGCATCGATTTCGGGCAGTTTTCCTCGAGCCAGGCGCGTACTTCGCCACGGAAACACTCGAGCTCGTCGCGGTCGATCATTGCTTGCTGACCTTGTTTTGCGCAGGTGCCGTGCGCTTTGCCGTGGCTTGACTACGATAGTGAAACATGTTTCATTCGGGGTCAATGAGAGACAGGAGAGACAAGATCCTCGACGTCGCCATCGCCCTCGCGGAAGAAGGCGGCTTCGAGAACGTTCGGCAGCGGGATGTTGCCGCCCACGCCGGCGTGGCTCTCGGCACCCTCTACAAGAGCTTTCGCAGCAAGGAAGACATCCTTTGCGCCGCGCTCGAACGCGAGACCGAGACGCTCGAGCGTCGTATGGAGTTGAACCCTGCAACGGGCGATACGGCCATCGAGCGTTTGCGATCGTTTTTCAAGGTCGTCACGCGCGGCTTCTGCAAAAAGCCGAAGTACGCCCGCGCGGTTCTCCGTGCCATGGCTTCAGGCGAGCCCGAAGTGGCACGCAACGTCGCCGCCTACCAAGGGCGCATGACGGGGCTCATCATTGCCGCAATGCGTGGCATCGGCCGCCTTAGCTACACCGACGCGACCGCGTCGCCGCCTTCGAAGAACGAGAGCACGCTCGCATTCCTTCTTCAGCAATTGTGGTTTGCGTCGCTCGTCGGCTGGTCCGCGGGTCTCGTCAGCCAGACCGAAGTTGTGGAACAGACGACCAACGCCGCGGACATCATGATGCGCGGACTCGACACGACGAGCTGAGAGCTTCGCCCACGCCAGGTTGAGGCCTCGCCGCCGTGGCGAGGCACACGTTGAACGCCTCGCCGCGGTGGCGAGGCAGACACTCAGGGCCGCGCCGCAGGGGCGAGGCCACGGTCTTCGATACGGTCCGCGAGCACGCCGCTCGCGACGACTGGAGGGGTGCGTCATGAGCCGATTCCCGTTTCCTCGTTATCCCAACGGTTGGTTCCAAGTCGCGTACTCCGACGAGGTCGCGATTGGGGGTGTGAAGCCCCTCAAGTACTTTGGGAAAGACTTGGTCATGTTCCGCACGGAGGCGGGAAAGGTCGAAGTGCTCGACGCCCACTGCCCGCACCTCGGCGCCCACTTGGGATATGGCGGCAAGGTGGAGGGCGACTGCATACGCTGCCCGTTCCATTCGTGGAAGTTCGACGCCGAAGGCATGTGCGTCGAAGTCCCTTATGCGAAGAAAATCCCCGATCGCGCGAAGATTCGCACGTGGCACGTGAACGAGGTCAACGGCCTCATCATGGTGTGGCACCACGCGAAGGGTGAGCCGCCGTCGTGGGGTATCCAGAAGAACATCGAGTTCGAGAACCCCGAGTGGACGACGTACGAGAAGCGCAGCTGGCGTATCAGGACGCACAACCAAGAGATGGCGGAGAACGCCGTCGACACGGCGCACTTCCACTATGTCCACGGAACGGTCGAGCAGCCCACGTCGAAGGCCGAGGCCGACAAGCACGTGTTGCGCGTCGTCTCCCAAACGAAGATGCGCACACCGATGGGTAAAACCACGGGAACCGTCGAGAGCCTCAGCTACGGCTTCGGCTATTCGCTCACGCGCTTTACGGGCATCGTCGAAACGCTGCTCGTCGCAGGCGTGACGCCGATCGACGACGAGTACGTCGACGTTCGCTTCGGGTTTGCCGTTCGCAAGCTCATGAACGGCGACGCCACGAGTACGGTCGGCGCGGCGTTCATGGCCGAAATCGAGCGCCAGCTTGGCCAAGACATCCCGATCTGGGAGAACAAAATCTACGTCACGCCGCCTCTCATTTGCGACGGCGACGGCCCCATCGGCCTCTATCGCCGCTGGTGCAAGCAGTTCTACACGATGGAGAACCAGGCCCTGCCGATGGCGCCCACGCAGCCGCAGCCGGAAGCCGCGACGGCCTGAGCCTCCGGAGATAGACGCGTATGAAAGTTCTCGTCGACTACGATCTCTGCGAGGCCAACGGCTACTGCGTGAAGGCAGCCCCCGAAGTGTTCAAGCTCGACGACGAGGACAAGCTGCACCTCCTCGCCGAAGTGCCCGACCCCGAGCTGTTCGACAAAGTACGCGCGGCCGCACGACGGTGCCCGCGCAAGGCGATCACCCTCGAAGAGTGACCGCGCCGTTACGGTAGAACGTGTTGCGAAAGCGGCGTGCCGGGGAGACCCGACACGCCGTCGTCATTTCTACAGCTTGAAGACGCGAACCGCGTTTTCGCGCAGGAACTTCGGCCAAACTTCGTCTTTGAACGGGACGTCTTTCAGCTCGCGGAAGATCCGTTCGAGGGAAAGCCCCATCGGGAAGTAGCCGGCGTACATGACCTTGTCGGCGCCGCGCGTGTTGGCGTAGTTGATAATGTCTTTCGGGTAGTGTTTCGGTGAAAATGCGCTCGTGGAGTAATAGAGGTTTGGCCACTTGAGCATCAGCTTCACGGCCAGATCGGTCCACGGCTCGCATCCGTGACGCGTCACGATCTTCAGCTCGGGGAAGAACCAGCAGACTTCGTCGAGCAGCGCCACGTCCTGAACACCCATGGGGACGCGGGGGCCAGGCACACCTGCACAAATGCAGATCGGTATGTCGAGCTCCACGCACTTGGCATAGATGGGATAGAACTTCTTGTCGTTGATAGGCACCTGCGGGCACAGCCCGGCGGGGAACGCCGTGGCGGCTTTGACGCCGAGCGTCTCGACGGAGCGCTGCAGATCGCGAACCCCCTCCATGCCGAGGTTGGGATTTACGGCGTAGCTGCCGAAAAAGCGCTTCGGATGCTCTTTGAGGGCGCGCTTCGCCTCGCCGCTTCCGACGTCGATGCCGACCATCGCGCGGTCGATGCCGTGCTTGTCCATCTCGTCGAGCGTGATGCCCACGTAGTCCGACGACTTGCGCGTCGTCGGGATGTCTTTGAACATGTACTGGGCCGGGAATTTGAACTGCTCACGGCTCTCCTTGTCGAGAAGCAGCGGCTTCAAAAACTCGTACATTTTGCTGTCGTCGTCGGTGGGGATCTGAAGCATCAGATCGATCGCACCAATCCCGGTCGGCATGGGCATGAGAGTCGCTCCTTCGAGACGTGAACGGATGCCTTCGCTGGCACGCTGTCGCACGCCGCGCGTGCTGTCGCGGCGAGCATCCTATTCCCCTTTACTCCCAAAATGAAACATGTTCTATTTTCGCCATGGCCATCGCGACAGATCCCGCGAAAGCGCCCGAGACTGCGGCTTCGCCCCGCCGTCTCGCGGCCAGCTACGTCCTCGAGTACACCTACCGCCGCAGCGTCGGCCCCGTCATCGGGCGCTTCTTGGGCGCCCTCCGTGACGGTCGCATCGAAGGGGTGAGAACCGCCTCGGGCAAGGTGATGGTGCCCCCTTCGGAGTACGACCCCGAAACGTCGGAGGCGCTCTCCGAATTCGTCGCCGTCGGCGATGCGGGTGTCGTCACGACGTGGGCCTGGGTCTCCGAGCCGCGTCCGCGTCAGCCGCTCGCGAAGCCCTTCGCGTGGGCGCTCATCAAGCTCGACGGCGCCGACACGCCCCTGCTCCACGCGGTCGACGCGGGAACCATCGATGCGATGTCGACGGGCATGCGCGTCAAGGTGCGGTGGCGCGCCGAACGCAAAGGCGGCATTGGCGACATCGAATGTTTCGTGCCGGAAGGGGGCGCGCGATGAGCGAGCCGATTCGTAAGATCGAGGCGCCTGTTCGCCTCGAGTTCACAGTCGAAGCGGGGCGTGCGCTCACGCGGTTCCTATCGTCGATCGTCGAGGAGCGAATCGTCGGTCGCCGCTGCCCCGAGTGCACGAAGGTCTATGTACCTGCGCGCAGCTCGTGCCCCACCTGCGGCGTGCCGATGAGCGAAGACGTGACCGTCGCCGACACGGGGACGCTCACCACGTTCTGCATCGTCAACGTCCCCTTCGAGGGGCAGACGATGAAGCTCCCCTACGTCTACGGAGCCATCGTCCTCGACGGCGCCGACCTCCCGATTCTCCACCTGGTTCAGGGCATTCCGGCGAACGAGGTTCGCATGGGACTTCGCGTGAAGGCCGAATGGACGCCGCCGGAAGAGCGCCCCGCGAGCCTCGAGGCGATCCGTTGGTTCACGCCTTCGGGCGAGCCCGACGCGCCTTTCGATGCGTACAAGGAGCACCTGTGATGCGCGACGTAGCCATCGTCTCCTTCGCCAACCACATCACGTCCCACGCCGAAGGCGACGACGTGGAGATGCTCGTCCCGGTCATCACCGAGGCGCTGCGAGCGGCGAACCTCAAGAAGAAGGAAATCGGCTTCACCGTCTCGGGGAGTTGCGACTACCTCGGCGGGCGCCCGTTCTCGTTCGTCATGGCGCTCGACGCGGTCGGTGCGTGGCCGCCCATCGAAGAGTCCCACGTCGAAATGGACGGCGCGTTCGCGCTCTACGAAGCGTGGGTTCGCCTTCAACACGGCGACATCGACACCGCTCTCATTTACGCCTTCGGTCGCTCGACCACGGGCTCGACCCGCGACGTCCTCGCAACGCAGCTCGATCCGTACGTGATGGCGCCGCTCTGGCCCGATTCCGTCGGTCTCGCGGCGCTTCAAGCACGCGCGATGCTCGACGCGGGCACCTGCACCGAGCGCGAGATGGCCCAGGTCGCCGCACGTAGCCGCCGCTCGAAAAAGCCCGGCCCTGGCGCTCACACGTTCGCCGAAATGCAGGCGGGCGACCTTCTCGGATTGCCCTATACGACGGCGCCTCTCCGCGCCCACGACTGCGCGCCCGACTCTGACGGCGTCGCGGCAATGGTTCTCGTCGCCGGCGACCGCGCGAAGAAGCTCACGTCGCGCCCCGCGTGGATTCGCGGAATCGACCACCGCATCGAGGCGCACCAGCTCGGCGTTCGCGATCTCACGAAATCGGTATCGACCGCCCTCGCCGCCGAGAAGGCCGGCGCCCTCGGTAAATCGTTCGACGTCGCCGAGATTCACGCGCCGTTCTCTCATCAAGAGATCCTCGTTCGGAAAGCGTTGGGCCTCGCCGGCGACGTCGAGATCAACCCTTCGGGCGGCGCGCTCGTGGGCAATCCGTACATCGTCGCGGGGCTCGATCGCATTGGCGAAGCGGCGCGCCGCATTCACGACGGAAGTGCCAAGTCGGCCGTCGCCCACGCGACGAGCGGCCCGTGCCTCCAACAAAACCTCGTGTGCGTTCTCTCGGAGGGGTGATGGGTAATCGTTGCGCCGTCATCGGTATCGGGCAGACCAGGCACGCCGCAAAGCGTGACGACCTCTCCATCGCAGGCCTCGTGCGCGACGCCGCGCTGCGAGCTCTCGAAGACGCAGGGCTGACGTTCAAAGACATCGACGCCGTCGTCATCGGCAAAGCCCCCGACATGTTCGAGGGTGTGATGATGCCGGAGCTGTACCTCGCCGACGCCTTGGGCGCGGTGGGGAAGCCGATGCTTCGCGTGCATACTGCAGGCAGCGTTGGTGGATCGACCGCCGTCGTCGCGGCACACCTGATTCAATCCGGCATTCACGAGCGTGTTCTCACGGTCGCCTTCGAGAAGCAGTCGGAGAGCGACGCGATGTGGGCACTCTCGCCGAAATACCCGTTTCAGCCGCCGCTGGTGGCCGGTGCGGGCGGCTTCTTCGCCCCTATCGTGCGGAGCTACATGCGCCGCTCGAACGCGCCGCTCGAAGTCGGCATGCAGGTCGCTGTTAAAGACCGCCTGAACGCCCTGAAGAACCCCAACGCTCACCTTCACATGGCGGACATCTCCATGGATAAGGTGAAGGCGTCACCCATGTTGTGGGACCCCATTCGCTACCTCGAGACGTGCCCGTCGTCCGACGGCGCCTGTGCCATGGTGCTTGCGAGCGAGAGCGCAGCGAAGAAGGCGCCTCACAAGCCCGCGTGGGTTCGTGGAACGTCTGTTCGAACCGAGCCTGGCATGTTCGCGGGGCGCGATCAGATCAACCCCCAGGCCGGGCGCGACTGCGCGAAAGATCTGTATGCGCAGGCGGGGATCACCAATCCGCGCAAAGAGATCGACGTCGCCGAGATCTACGTTCCGTTCAGCTGGTTCGAGCCGATGTGGATGGAGAACCTCGGGTTCGCCGAGCTCGACACCGGTTGGAAGATGGTGGCCGACGGCGCAACTTCGATGACGGGCGATCTCCCCGTCAACCCGTCGGGCGGCGTTCTCTCGACGAACCCCATCGGCGCGTCGGGCATGATCCGATTCGCCGAGGCGGCGATGCAAGTTCGCGGGCAAGCGGGCGAGCATCAGATCGATGGCGCTCGCATGGCTATCGGACACGCGTACGGTGGTGCGTCGCAGTTTTTCGCCATGTGGTGCGTCAGCAGCGAAGCAGGCTGAGGGCGCGCCTACGCGCATCGACGATTACGAGGGGAGCCGTCATGGAATTCAATATTGCCGATTTGTTCGAGAGCCTCGCAGACGTGATCCCCGAACGGACGGCGGTCGTCTCGGGCGATCGCAGGCTCACCTTCGGGCAGCTCGAGGAGCGCTCGAACCGCCTCGCGAACGCTCTCCTCGCCCGCGGCGTGGCGCCCGGGCAGCACATCGGGCTCTATCTCCACAACGGCACCGAGTTTCTCGAGGGGATGCTCGCCGCGTTCAAGATTCGCGCGGTGCCTATCAACATCAACTACCGCTACGTCGAGGAAGAGCTCGCGTTCCTCTTCGCGAATGCCGATCTCGTCGCGCTCCTTCACCAGCGTGAGTTCATGCCGCGCATCGCCGCGGTGAAATCGCGCGTGCCGACGCTCCGCTCGTTCCTCTCCGTCGAAGACGGAAGCGGCGTCGAGCCCGGCGCCCTCGATGCGACCGACTACGAGAGCGCGCTCGCCGCCGCCTCCCCCAAGCGCGACTTCGGAAAGCGATCGGCGGACGATTTGTACATCATCTATACGGGCGGCACGACCGGCATGCCCCGCGGTGTGATGTGGCGCCACGAAGACATCTTCTTCGCGGGCCTTCAGGGCGGGAACGCTGGCGGCGCGCCGATCGAAACGCCCGAGGAGCTCGCGAAGATCGTGTCGGAGAATTCCGATCCGATGACGTTCCTCCCGGCGGCACCGTTCATCCACGGCGCCGCACAGTTCGCCGGGCTCATCGGCCTCTTCGGCGGCGGGAAGATCGTTCTCGCGCCGGGCAAGAGCTTCAACGCGAAGCTCGTATGCTCCCTCATCGAATCCGAGAAGGTGAACACGCTCACGTTCGTCGGCGACGCGATGGCGCGCCCGCTGGTCGAGGCGCTGAACGAGCCGGGGAAAAGCTACGACACGTCGTCGCTCATCGTCATCTCGTCGGCCGGCGCAGTCCTGTCGGACACCGTGAAGGAAGACCTGTCGGCGGCCCTTCCGACGACGATGGTGCTTAACAACTTCGGCGCCTCCGAGACCGGCCACCAGGGGACGATCTACCCCGGCGCTTCGGGCGCCGCGGCGAACCGTCTCGTGTTTTACATGGACGAGACGAACACCGTTCTAGGCGACGACCACAAACCCATCGTTCCCGGCTCGGGTGTGATGGGAAAGCTCGCACGGACTGGGCGCATTCCCCTCGGCTACTACAACGACCCCGAGAAGACGGCGGCGACGTTCATCGAGTCGGGCGGCAGGCGTTGGGTTCTCCCCGGCGATCTGGCCACCGTCGAAGAAGACGGCCAGATCACCGTCTTCGGGCGTGGTGCAGTCTGCATTAATAGTGGTGGCGAGAAGATCTTCCCCGAGGAGGTCGAAGCCGCTCTCAAGGCGCACCCGTCGATCCTCGACGCCGTCGTCGTCGGCGTTCCCGACGACCGTTGGGGGCAGCGCGTCGCCGCCGTCGTGCAAACGCGGCCGGGCACAGGGATCACGTTGAGCGAGCTCGACGCCCACTGCCGCCCTCGTATTGCAGGATACAAGGTTCCTCGGCAGATGCATCTCGTGTCCGAGATCATGCGGCATCCGAGCGGCAAGCCCGATTACCGCTGGGCGAAGGCGACGGCGACCGAAGAAGTCAGCGCATGACCGAGCCGCGCGAGCGCAACTTTTGGGACGTCCCCGCAGACCTTCCCACGGGCGCGTGGCTGGTGAAGCGGAGGCTCGCCAAAGCGCTCCGCGACCTCGTATCGCTGTGTGTGACGACGGACGCGACCGAGAGCGCGCTCACCCTCGCAGCCGACGTGATCGAGAAGACACGTGACGCCCTGGCGATGCACCCTGGGCGCACGTTTCAGCAAGCGTACAAAACGCTCTCGCACCCAGATGATCTCGCGGTCTTCGCCGACCGCGGGACGCTCGCGGGGGAGTCGAACCCGTTCGCGCCGCCGATGACGTTCACCATGGAAGGCGAGATCGCCGTGGGTCACGTGAGCTTCGGCGCCCCGTTCGAGGGGATTCCCGGCCACGTGCACGGCGGCATGGTCGCGGCGGCGTTCGATCAGCTCTTCGGCTATCTGCAGGTGCATCGCGCGGCCAACGCGGTCACCGCGTCGCTGACGATCGACTACCGACGGCCAACGCCCATTCTCACACCTTTGCGCTTCGAGGCGCGCGTGGCGCGCGTCGAGGGCCGCAAGTTTCACAACCAGGCGCGCCTCCTCGTAGGCGAGACGCTCCTCGCCGAAGCGCACGGCGTTTTCGTCGAGCTCGACCAACGCCGCATGCGCGACGTTGTCCTCGGTACACCAGAGGCACGAGGTTAATATGTTCATCGACTACACACCCGAAGAGCGAAAGCTCCGCGACGAGCTTCGCGCCTACTTTGCAAAGGTCGTCACCGACGAGGTGTGCGCCGAGGTTCAGGGGACGGACGGCGGCGGCCCGCTCTACCGGAAGGCGCTCCGACAAATGGGCGCCGACGGATGGCTCGGCATCGGCTGGCCGAAAGAGTTCGGCGGCCAGGCGCGTCCGGCGATGGAGCAGTACATCTTCTTCGACGAGGTTCAGCGGACCGGCTTTCCCATCCCGTTCCTCACCCTTTGTACAGTCGGCCCGACCCTCATCAAGTTCGGCACCGACGAGCAGAAGGCCAAGCTCCTCCCCGCGATTCTGAAGGGCGATCTCCACTTCGCGATCGGCTATTCGGAGCCGAGTGCGGGGACCGACCTCGCGGCGCTGCGCACCCGCGCCGTGCGCGACGGCGACCACTACGTGGTCAACGGCCAGAAGGTCTTCACGAGCCTCGCCGAGTATTCGGACTACATCTGGCTCGCCGTTCGGACCGACCCCGAAGCCCCCCGTCACAAGGGGATTTCGATTCTCATGGTCGATACGAAATCACCCGGATTTTCCCTGTCGCCTATTCACACCCTCGGCGGCAACCGCACCAACGCGACCTACTACGAGGACGTGCGCGTCCCCGTCTCGATGCGCGTTGGCCGCGAGAACGAGGGGTGGAAGCTCATCACGACGCAGCTCAATCACGAGCGCGTCGCTCTCATGGCGCCGGGGCCGGTCTCTCGCTTCGTCGAGGAGGTCACGGCCTGGGCGAAAGAGACCCGCAAGAACGGCAAGCGCGTCATCGACGAGCCGTGGGTTCAATCGAACTTGGCGCGCGCTCTGGCCCACGTCGAAGTGCTCAAGCTCCTCACGCGCCGCCAGGCCTCGGGGATCGACTCCGGGCGTCTGGACGCGGCCGAATCGTCGACTGTGAAGGTCTTCGGCAGCGAGTCGTTCGTGAAAATCTACCAACTTCTCCTAGAGGTCATGGGCCCCCTCGGCAGCGTGAAAGACGGCTCGCCAGGAACGATTCTTCGCGGCCGCATCGAGACCTACTACCGCACGACCCTCGTGCTCACCTTCGGCGGCGGCGTGAACGAAGTCCAACGCGACATCATCGCAATGGTTGGACTCGGGATGCCTCGCGCGCCTCGCTGAGCGCCACCTCCAAGCTTTGAATCGAGGGAATCGAAAATGGATTTTTCATTGAATGAAGGCGAGGCGGCGGTCGCGGATCTTGCGAAGAAGATCTTCGCCGAACGCGTGACGCCCGCATCTCACAAAGCGGCCGAAGTGGGCGGCGCGCGTTTCGACAAGCGCCTCTGGACGGACCTCGCCGAGGCGGGCCTCTTGGGCATCGCCGTTCCCGAAGCCGATGGTGGCTCGGGGCAGGGGCTCATTGCGATCTACACCCTCCTCGAACAAGCGGGGCGCGTCGTGGCGCCCGTCCCGTTGTGGGAGACGTTGGTATTGGGAGCACTGCCGATTGCCGAATTTGGGAAGCCCGAGCTTCGTCAGCGCCTCCTCCCCGGCGTCGTGAGCGGCGCCGTCGTTCTCACGGCAGCTCTCGTCGAACCTAATTCGGACGACCCCGCGCTTCCCGACACGACGGCGACGCGCACCTCCGGTGGCTACGTGCTCACGGGGATCAAGACGAGCATCCCTGCGGCGCACCACGCCCACCGCATTCTCGTTTCAGCGCGCCTCGGCACCGAGGGCGTCGGCCTCTTTTTGGTAGACCCCAAAGCGAGCGGCGTGACCCTCGATCGCCAAGTCGTCACCACGGGCGAGGCCCAAGGGCACATGACCCTCACATCGGTCACGGTCCCCGACGCCGACGTCCTCGCTGAGCCCGGCAAGGGCACCAAAGTCCTCGACTGGCTCCTCCCGCGCGCAACCGTCGCCCTCTGCGCGACCGAGCTCGGAATCACAGAGCGTGTCCTCCGCATGACGGCCGAATACACCACGAGCCGCCACCAGTTCGAGCGCCCCATCGCAACGTTCCAAGCCGTCGCTCAACGTGCCGCCGACGCCTACGTCGACGTGGAGACCCTTAAAGTCACCATGTGGCAGGCCGCCTACCGAATCCAGCAAGGCCTCCCCGCCTCACGCAGCGTCGCCATCGCGAAATTCTGGGCCTCCGAAGCCGGCCACCGCGTGGTCTACGCCGCGCAGCACCTCCACGGCGGCATGGGGTTCGATTTGGACTACCCGCTCCACCGCTACTACACCCACTCGAAGCAAATCGAGCAGACCCTCGGCGGAGCGTCCTACCAACTCGCGCGCCTGGGCGCCGAAATCGCACTCGATTAACGGGAGGTCCCTCCCAGATCGGAATCGACGGGGAGGCGGGGAGGCATGGAGGGAGAGTGAGGTCGAGAAGGGGGGGCTGGCCGGGAGTGCCATTTTTTTGGCACCCGGGGCTGCGCGCTCCGCGCTTTCTCAACCCTCCTCTTCCTCCTTGCCTCCCCGCCTCGCTGTTGGATTCCTTCTGGGAGGGCGTCGTCGGTCAGCCTTTGAAGAAGCCCATGTTGGTCATGGCGGTGACGAGGGGCGCGTAGTCTTTCACGTCCGGTTTGGCCACTTGGACGCGCAGGCTCTTGATGGTGTTGTACGGCCAGTTCTTCTGGAACGAATTGACGATCCAGTTGGCGACCGAGCCCTTCGGGTCGGCGTGGATTTCGGTGACGAGCTTCGTTCGCTTGCCGCCATCAATCGACGTGAGCTCGAAGGCGCTGTTGTAGATCTCCCCACGAATGAAGTCCGTGACGGGCGCCGAGGCGTCGTTGACCGACTTGATTCGGATGATGAGGCGGTGGGTCGTCGTGTCGATCTCGAGCTTCGTCGATGTGACGAAGTCGCGGTCTTTCATAACGATCGGCGTGCCGATGTGATTCCAGAGAATGTATTCCGACTCCGAGACTTTACGGAGCTGGCGGGCCTCTTTGAGGCTGTCGATCCATTCGGTGGAACGGGAGACGTCGACCAGGACACTCCCGACTTTGCCAATCGGGGCGTCGATGATCCCCTCGCCGCGGAACGCGATGAGCGGGCTTCCGGGGATCTCACGGCGGTGAACCTGGATGCCGTCCGCCTCGCGGACTTTTTCCCATACGATCCCCTGGGGGATCACCGGCGCGATGATGGGCGCCTGCGCGGGCGCTGCGGACGCGGCTACGGGCGCTGCGGGCGCGACGGGAATCGCCGGCGCGGGGCCGTCGGCGGAGGCGCTCGGCGCGACGAGACCGAAGGAGAGCGCGGCCGCGGCAACAAGCCACCCTCGACGCGAGACGTGCAGTTGGTTGGTGCTCATTTAGGGTGCTCCCGGTTTGCGGATGAGATTGTTGAGGGTTGCATAGATTTGCTCGAGCCCGCTCGACCCGTTCAGAACGAAGTCGCTGAGCTCATTTGAAATGTTCCCGTAGTCCTGGGGAGTCAGCTTTTCAGACGAGCCGGGCGCCGCGCGATTCACGTCGGCCATCACATCGATGATGACTTCGATGGGGGCGCGCTCGAGCGAGCTCATGGGGGTCACGAGCTTCTCGAGGAGCACGGGGAGCGCCGCGTTGGGGTCGCGTTCGTTGGAGCACGCGCCACCATCGCCCGGAGCCGGCTGCTCGAAGATCCGCGCGAGGGCACGAACACTGCCGTCGACGAGCGACCGCTGCGTGACCAGCCCCCGCGCATCGACCGTTTTGGGGGCCGACGCGCCCGCCAAGATGCGTTCGAAAGGTGTGAGGTTCGTTTCGTCGTCGAGAATCTGAAGCACATCCGTTGCGGACGAGAGAACGCCCCCGAGCGCGTCGTTGCCCGATTGGAGATCGAGCATGTACGTGATGAGCTTCTCGAGCTCGGTCCGCGCGCTGTCGTCTTTGCGAATCGCATCGACGAGATCGACCGTGGCGGCGAAGCTTGGGCCCGAAAGCGCTGTGCTGAACGAGGTCTCGAGATCCTTCTTCGCCCACGTGCACGACGCCGCGTCGCCCTTGCACTTTGCAAGTATCTGCGCTCGCACCGTATCGAGCAGGCGTGGCAGAATCGCCATGAGCGACGCATTTCGAAAATGCGCTGCGGCCCCCTGGCCATCGACCGTGAGGAACGTGTCGACCAATTCGCTCCGCGCCGTGCGCCACAAGCGCTGCCGGTCGGCATCATTGGGATTGGACGACGCATAGGACGCGAACGCGCCGTCCATCCCCTTGAACGCGTCGATAAGCACGTGCATCGCCGTGATCTTCTCGGCGCGCACGCCGTCGTTGCGGAGGGCCAAGGTGTTCCCCTTGGTATCCGTGAGACCGGGCGTGCGGTCCGCGTTGAGCATCACAGTGAGAAGCTCACCGATCACGTGGGTGCCGTCGACGTCGGTAACGTCCGCCGCGCTCTTGCACTTCTGGTTCGCGTCGTACGCGTTGCAGTGGTGAACCTTGGTGGCCGAAAACGTTCGAACGATGTCTTGAAGGCGCTCGAAAATACCGCTCTTCAGCACTTCAACGAGAAGCGGCTCGTAGGTCGAAAGGCCGTCTTGGGAGCACCAACGCCCATCGGTGTGGGAAGCTTTGGGATCACACTCTTGGGCCGTTTGTTTCGACGTGCCCCAGTGCAAATGGAGAACGTCGAACAGATTGGCGAAGAGGAACGGGAGGTTGTGCTTTTGAAACGCGGTTGCGAGGGGCTTCAGCGCTTTGACGAAGCCGAGCTCGTCGACGGGGAACAGCGAGTTGGGGTCGCGCGCACGGAGCGTGTCGTTCACCGTCGCGCAGTGGCGCAGCGGAAAGACGGTGCCGTCGAGATCGGTGAACGGCTCGACGGGGCACGCCATCGACGGAATCGGCTCGATGGTGTCTTTGAGAAAGAGGCTCGTTTGCGCGTTCTTGGGATTGCTGTCCGTCGGGAGGCCGGGGAACGGCGTCTCGAAATAGAGAAGCCGCGAGAAGCCGCGCAAATTCGGGTGAAGTGAGAAGCCGTTCACGCCCGAAAGCGACTGCAGAAAGTTGTCCGCGCCGCCTGCCCACTGGGCGAGCGACGAGTTCATCAACTTGAAGAGGCACGGATCGCGAACCGTGAGCTGCGCCTTCTCGAGGATGACGTCGAGCAGCAGCGACATCACGTTCTGGTAGCCGAAGACCTGGCACTTCCCGAGGTGCGCGGGGGCCGTCGAGCCGACGATGCCGCAGACGAGAGGGCTGTAGAAGCGGTCGGACGGATAGTCGAAGGCGACCGGCAGCGCGGTGCCGGGGATGTTCGTTTTGATGTGGACGATCGCGTCGTCCTTCGTACAAATCGCAAGGCCGTTGGTGTCGTGCAGAAGCGCGAAGAACTTCTGCATCACACTGCGGTTTTTGCCCGAGTCGGCCTGCGCGCGATCGACGTGGGTGACGAACGAGAGCGGCCCGCCGGTCGTGGAGTTGATGGACGGGCCGTTGAGGTTGTCCCGGTCGTAAGAGGTCTCGTCTTTGAACTCGAAGTACGTCTCTAGAACGTGTTCTAACTGCGTCGATTCGGGGTCGGAAAAGGCGCGGACGATGTCTTCGAGGAGCCCAGGCTCGTGGGCCACCGTCGCGAGCATCTTCAAGAGATCGTCGTAAAACGTGTAGCTCGAAGGGACTTGCGCTTCGGGGTGCCTGTCGGCGATCGCTTTGATCTCGAGGCCGATGCCGGCGAGGCTCGCGAGCGTTTCCGGGTGGTCCTTCGCAAGCGTCGCGACGAGGGCCATCGTGTCGTCGACGGCGGGGTCGGCGATGATCTGCGCCACGCCGTGGACCAAATCGACGAGCGGCGCCGTCTCCGGGTGAAACGCGCGGTATGCGTGGGCGACGGGCGGGTCGGTCGCGATGCGCTCGGGCGGGTAGAGGCGCACCGCAACAGGGTTGAGATCGCGCGTGCCGGCGAGCACCGGCAGGCCGCCCACGATGTTCATCGCGGCTTCGTGCTGGTGAGTCGCGTCGGGCGTGAAGAAGCGCGCGGCGTCGCGCATCGTCGACGCGAGGAACGTCGAGCGCGCATCGATGTAGTCGTAGAGTTGCGGCCCCGTCGCGTAGACGAGGGCGAGCCCGTCGCCGTTGCGCGGGCCGTCCGTCGCGCCCACGGAGAAGAAGGGCGACGGCGCGGGGGCGTTCGTCCCCGTGATGAATCGGCCTAAATCGTCGACGTCGGCGAAGCCATCGGGGCCGCCGTTCGCCGCGCCCGCCGTGTCGACGAAGAGCGACGGGAGCACGCCGTTCACGCGCGCGACGCTCGCGTAGCCGCGGGAATCTCGCTTTGCGACGTAGGTCGCGTTGCTCAGGCCGCTGCCGCTCGGCACGGTGAAGAGCGGGTTCTCCCAGAGGAGCACCTCGCGCATCGCCTCGAGAAACGTGCGCGGACGAAGGAGCACGCTGCGATCGCCGAGGAGGGGGTCGAGGCTCACGCCGTAGGGGCCGACGGGATCTTTCGTGGTGTCGGCCGGCGTGCGGAGCTCGTCGTGGAGAACGCTCAGCGCCGTTTGAAAGGCCACCGCCGTCTCGCCGTCTTCGGGCGTGACAAGCGGGTTCATGAGCGCGCGCGCCAAGCTCGGGAGCGCGGGATACGCGAGCACCGGGCGCGCGAGGCCGAGGGCGACGGGCAGCGGCCTGTAGCCTTGGCGTGCGTCGAAGCGCGCGAGCGAGAGCTGAACGTCGGGGCTCGCTTTGATCTCGTTCAGCGTGTGGCCGAGGGCCCGCGTCATCGTGGGGATCGTCGCCTGCTCGTCGCCGTAGAGATCGACGAGGCGGCTCAGAACGTCGGCAAGTTCGCCGCGGAACGACGTGTCGCCCGCGCTTTTCGTGCTGCTGGGCGCGACGCTCTGGCTTGCGACGGCGGCTTTCCCGCGGTCGGTGCAGGCGCTCGTGACCTTCGGTATTTTGATATCGGGAATTGTTGCGTCGAGGGCGCGAATGAGCTCTTCGCGACGGCGA
>JANXMC010000096.1 GCA_025354825.1 Myxococcales bacterium | reverse complement strand
GAGCTCGGTCGACGATGCGCTCGCTGTCGCCCTCGGAGTAGACGTTGGCCGCCGAAGAAGTTTATGCCCGCTTCGAGCCCATGGCGAATGAGGGGTCGCCTCGCGCCTCGTCGAGCGCCCACGGCTGATTGCCTTGTCCCGGCGTTCCGTAGGTCATGCAGCCAAGGCAAATTCGGGAGACCTTGATGCCTGTTCGTCCGAGGTTCGCGTACGTCATACTTTTCTACCTTCAGGGTGTCTTAGACGACGACTGCAAATGGGACTGTGACCATTGCTCGGCCTCAATTTCGATATGGCTCGTCGGTCACTTTTTCCATCCACTCAACGTTCTTCCCGCGCTTCACACCCGGCGGCGTCCACGCAACGGGCGGCGTGATCATCGCCGTGCCCGAGAAGGTCGCGGCTGCGCCCGTCTTGTCCGATTCGTGGACCTTCATTGCCGTGACCTGGCAGACCGATTCGAGTCGCGGCTCGCGCGGGTAGCGCGACTACGCCCGGTCTGGAGCGTGCGGCACGGATGCAGCGAACGTGGTTCCGTGGGCATCGCTCCGAACGGTCATGGCGCCCCCATGGCCGCGCACGATCTGGTCCGAGATGAAGAGGCCGAGCCCAAGGCCCGAGCTTTTCGTCGCCGAGGCCGACGTCGGCGAGCCGCGACGAAAGGGGTCGAAGAGCGACCGCTGCTCCTCGGACGTGATCGGCGTGCCCTCGTTCTGCACCTCAAATTCCACCGCCGCTGCGGAGCGCCACACGTGCACGTTGACCGGCCTTCCCGGCGCTCCGTGCTCGAACGCGTTGCCGAGGAGGTTGCCGAACACCTGCGCCATTCGATCAGCGTCCCACTGCCCGCTCGTGTCGCCTTCAGTAGTTACGATAATCGAGAGTCGCTCGCTCCGTTCGTCGACGGCGCGACGAACGACGTCGATGAGTTTGCAGTGCGAGCGTGTGACGGGGATACCTCCACCAACGCGTGCCCGCGTGAAGTCCAGAATCTCTTCAATCATCCGGCCCATGCGAAGTGCGGCTCGGAGAACACGCGCGTCCCTCGAAGTGTCCCCCGCGCCGGCGGCGGCGGCGGCGGCGAGAGGACTTGAGCTAAAGACGATCGTGTTGAGTGGCTGCCGCAAGTCGTGGCCCAAAATTCCGATGAACCGTTCGCGAACGGCGCCCTCCGTCCGCAGAAGCTGCTCCGCGTCGACGAGCTGCGCGTGGGCGCGGCGAAGAGCGACGAGGTTGGCGACCCGCGCGTTGAGCTCCTCAGGACGAAACGGCTTCAGGACGTAGTCGTTGGCGCCAACCTCGAGCCCACCAACCAACGCCTCGGCGCTGGCGCTGAGAATAAGAATCGGCAAGTGGGATGCACTCTCCCGCTCACGGACGAACGCGCAAACTTCGCGCCCAGACATGTCGGGCATTTCCCAGTCGAGCACGAGGAGATCCGGAGCCGCGCCTTGCGCAAGCGCCTCGAGCATAGCCGCACCGTCGGCATAAGCCGTTACCTCGAAGCGCTTCGCGAGCTCACCACGGCTTCGCTCCCGCTCGAGGGCGCTATCGTCCACAACCCAAACACGACCCTGCGCGGCTGCTGGTGCGATCGCCATAGGGCACGAATAACACGCCCGCATTGCGTCCGGCGACCACGCTCGGTTCGGCACGAATTTGCGATTGAATTCTTTGCCGACCGCCGATAGGCGTCGACTCCTGCCCCATGGTTTAGGGGAGCTTACCTCTCGCGGCCTGAAGGAACGTAGTCTCTATTCGGTGACAACCAAATCGACGGGGACGCTCACGATGGCGCCGTCGCGCGAGAGCTTGATATCGACTTCGTCGCCGGCGTGGCGCGCGTCGAGGGCGTTGTAAGATTCGTCGTAAGAGTTGACCGCATCGTGCAGGAGTGGAGCCCCTACGCCCACGTGAACGCGCCCCATCTCGAGGGGTACATGGTCTCGAAACAGGGCGAATTCCGCCTGAGAGCTACTGGGTCACCTACTCGGACGCGCTCCTGCACGCGATCCACGGCCGCGTTCTGTCTCACATCAAGAATCTCTCCGAGAGAAATGGGGGGACCGTGGCTCCGCGGGAATAGTTCCGCGCGAAACGATCGCGATATCTGCTAACGCAACGGTTTAATCGATGATGCCGACCGTTCCGTGCGGAACCATCTCCGCGGAGGGCAAGTGTTAGCCGAGCAGGCTTACGCGCCCTCGATGACGCTCCGGGCGCTCTCGAAGGTCGTGCAATCCGAGCTCGCCGCCGATGGAGTCGTGAAACAGCTCGGCGCGAAGATGTGGCGGCAGCGAGGTAATCGCCACGTCGTCATCGAACGGAATGTCGTCGTCGGTCATGAGGTCGTCGATCACAATTGCGTCGCGGTGTCGCATGGTCAGGCTCCTACGCAGAACGGGGGTTGGCGCGCGCGCTCCGCCTGCACCGACGGGGGCAGTCCACGTGCGCGGGTTTTGGAACGGAGGTCGCGGGTCCGAAGACCCAGCGATCCGAAACGCTTGCTTAGAGGGCGGCTTGGGGGGTGCCGCCGCCGCCGATGCGAATCTTGCGAGGCGCGGACTTCGGCGTCTTCGGAACGCGCAGCGTGAGCACCCCGTCGGCGAGGTGCGCCACCAGCCGATCGCCGTCGCACGTCTCGGGAAGCGTGTACGTGATGGCGAAATCTCCGTAGGAACGCCCGAGCACGATGCGCTGGCCGTCGGGAGCCGCGGCGTACTTTCGCGTCCCCCTGATCGCGAGCGTGCGGCTCCCCTTCTCAACGGTAACGTCGAGATCGTTGTAGCTCACACCCGGCACGTCGAGCTGGAAGACGAGCTCGTGGGCGGTGGAGACCACGTCAACGCAGGGCGAGAAGCGCGCGGCCCTCGTTGCGTAGCCGAGCGCGGAGCCCATGACGTCGTCGAACGCGCCCTCCAGCGAAGGGACGGTATTTGTCAGTGCAAACATGGCATTCCTCCTTGGGTGGGTGGGACACCGGGGGCCAGCACGGTCGCTTGGGAACCGCGGCGTCGACCATCTGCCGAGACAATTAATCAAGGCGTTTTCTCTGTCAACGCCCGCTCATCAAAAAATTCCCACGGCCTCCCGGCGCGGATGGTTGAGCGCGCGAGGGTGAACAGGCGCGGCGACAGAAAGGCCGAGCCACGAGAAAAGGCCTCGCGCCTTCGGCGTCGTTGACGAGCAACACCAGGGCGTGGCCCACTTTCGCCCATGAGCACAACGAATTATTCAGGCGGCTGTCACTGCGGCAAAGTTCGATACGAGGCGAATGCCGATTTATCGAGCGTCATGGCGTGCAACTGCTCGATCTGCGCGCGAAAGGGCGCGCTCATGGCGTTCGTCCCCGCGAGCGAGTTCAAGCTCACCGCGGGCGAGAAGGCCGTGACGGATTACCAGTTTAATAAGAAGAAGGTTCACCACCTTTTCTGCGCCACGTGCGGGATTCACTCCTACGCAACGGGCAGCAAACCGGACGGCACGGCGATGTACATGCTCAATGTGCGGTGCCTCGACAACGTCGACGTCGAGTCGCTCAAAGTGACCCACCACGACGGAAAGCACTCGTAGCGATCGTCGTCGCCGCAGCATTCGCCGCGCGAGCGCGGGCCTTCTCGCCATCACACGCTATGGTCCGCGCGATGACGTCGCTTCTCCCGTTCACCGTGACCGCGCGCGATACGCATTCGCGCGCGCGGCGCGGGACAGTCGCTACCGCCCACGGGCCGATTCAAACGCCCGCGTTCATGACGGTAGGCACGCGCGCCACGGTGACGGGGCTCGATCCGCTCGATTTAAAGGCCGTTGGCGCGCAGGTCGTGCTCGGCAACACCTACCATTTGCTTCTTCGCCCGGGGCCCGAGGTGCTTCGGCGCGTGGGGGGCATTCACAACTTCATGGGGTGGCGCGGGCCGGTGCTCACCGATTCGGGCGGCTACCAGATTTTCTCCCTCGCGGCCGATCGCACCATCAGCGAGCGGGGCGCGCACTTTCGCAGCTACGTCGACAAGCGGATGCACATGCTCACGCCCGAGCGGTCCCTCGAGATGCAGGCCGCCATCGGCTCCGACATTATGATGGTGCTCGATGTCTGCGTCGACTCGCGCTCCGACGAAGCGACGACGCGCACGGCGATGGAGCGGACGCACCGCTGGGCGCTTCGAAGCTTGAAGGCGCGCACGAACCCCGCGCAGGCGCTCTTTGCCATTGTGCAGGGCGGCGTCATCAACGACCTTCGCCGCGAGTCGGCGGCGTTTCTCACGCAGCACCCGTTCGACGGTTTCGCCCTCGGCGGCCTTGCCGTGGGCGACACGCGCGAAGAGCGCGAGGACGTCACCCACTTCGCTGCCGAGCTCTTGCCCACAGACCGCCCGCGGTACTTGATGGGCGTCGGCACGCCGCCCGACCTTTTGCAGGCGATGGCGGCGGGAATCGACATGTTCGACTGCATTCTCCCGACCCATATGGCGTGGCAAGGGACGGCGTTCACGTCGACGGGGCGCGTGAAGATCACGCGTGCATCCTACGCCAATGCCGACGAGCCCCTCGACCGTGACTGCCCGTGCGCCACGTGCACGACGTTCACGCGGTCGTACCTTCATCACCTGTTCAAGTGCAGCGAGCCGCTCGGGCCGCGCCTTTTGTCCATGCACAACTTGCATCACTATTTGGCATTGATGGCCGACGCGCGCGCAGCCATCGAATCTGGGACGTATGCCGCGTTCGCCTCCGCGAAGCTCGAGGCGATCGACCGCCACGAGCACAGCGACAAGCGAATGGGGCGCGAGGCGGTCGCGCGGTGACGTCGCCCAGAGCGGGCGCCACCGCGACGTGCGAAGTGGTGACGACGCGCGACGGCGCGCGGGCGATGCTCGATCACGAGACCGGCGAGGTGATGCACCCGGTCGTGGGGCCTCTTGTCGAAGCGGCGCGCCTGTATGTCACGCCGTCGCGCCTCGCGGAGCGCCTGGCCGCGGGGTCCGCAAAGGACGAACCGCTGGTGCTGCTCGACGTCGGCCTCGGTGCCGGGTCGAACGCCATCGCCGCGTGGCGCGTGGCGGAGGCGCTGCCCGCCACGGCGCGGCGCCTGTCGATCGTGAGCTTCGAGAAGACGCTCGCCCCCTTCGCGCTAGCCCTCGACGACGCGAACGCCAAGGCCTTCGGCTTCGAAGGGGAGGCTCTCGCCGCGGGGCGCGCCTTACTTGCAAACTGCATACATAAAACCGAACGGGCGTCGTGGCGCCTCGTCGTGGGCTCGCTCCCTGGCGTCCTCGAGGCCGAAGCCGAGAACGGCGTCTTCGCCGACGCCGTTTTTTGGGACCCGTTCTCGCCACGATCGAACCCGGCCCTCTGGACCGCGGGAGCCTTTACCTCGCTCCGCCGCCTGTGCCGCGAAGGCGCGACGGTGAACACGTACAGCGGCGCGACGGCCACGCGATCGGCGATGCTGCTCGGCGGTTTTGCCGTCGGCTTCGGCGAGACGACGGGCGACAACAAGCAGGCGACGGTCGGCGCTGTGGGCACCAACGCGCGTATTCCGGCATGGCTCGAGCGACCCCTCGACGCACGCTGGCTCGCACGACTCGCGCGCTCGTCGGCGGCGTTTCCAAGCGATGCGCCGTGGGACGCGCTCGCGCGGATCGCCGCGATGCCGCAGTTTCAGCCGTCGTAGGCGCGCGCTGCGGCTACGCTCCGCCCATGAGTCCCCCGTCTGGAGGCGCCCGTGGCGGCGGCTCCTTCGCGCGCATCGTCACCCTCGCGCGCCCCGAATCGAAGAACCTCACCCTAGGCACGATCTTCCTCGCCATTGGCAGCGTCGCAGGGCTGCTCTTTCCGCAGGCGATTCGGCGCATCGTCGACGACGCCCTCACAAGCGACCACACCGACACGTCGCGCATCGACCAGGCGGCCCTCTTTCTCGTCGTCGCCTTCTCGATCCAAGCCGTCGCGACCTCGCTTCGCTACGCCCTTTTCACCACGTCGGGCGAGCGCGTCGTCGCGCGACTGCGGTCGAATCTCTTCGCGACGTTGATGGATCAGGAGATTGCGTTCTTCGATTCACGCCGCACGGGCGAGCTTGTGAACCGCCTCGCGTCCGACACGGCGGTGCTTCAAAACACGGTCAGCGTGAACATTTCGATGGCGCTGAGGTTTCTCGCATCGGTGCTCGGGGGCGTCGGGTTTCTCATCTACACCTCGCCGCGCCTTACGCTCGTGATGCTCGCCGTCGTCCCTCCCGTTGCTCTCGGCGCCGTCGCTTACGGTCGCCGCGTTCGCAAGCTGTCGCGCGACGTGCAAGACGCCCTCGCCCGCTCGAGCGAAGTGGCCGACGAAGCGCTCGGCGGCATTCGCACGGTGCGGGCTTTCGCCGCCGAAAAGACTGAATCGGCGCGCTATGCATCGGCCGTCGATCAAGCGTTCGCCCTCGCGCGGCGGCGCATCATGATGGCCGCGTCCTTCATGGGCGTCGCCTCCTTCGCGGCCTACGGCGCGGCGGCGCTCGTCCTTTGGTATGGCGGGCACCTCGTCGCGCGCAAAGCGATGACCGTGGGCGACCTCACATCGTTCCTCGTCTACACGCTGCTCGTCGCAATCTCCCTCGGCGGGCTCAGCGATCTCTGGGCGGACTTCATGAAGGCCCTCGGCGCCGCCGAACGCGTTTTCGAGCTTCTCGATCGGACGCCCGAAATGGCCCCCGCCGGCGCAGGTGGCGTCACCCTCGCCGCGGTCGAGGGGAATATCGAATTACGTAATGTGGAGTTCAGCTACCCAACTCGGAAGGACGCGAACGTTCTTCGGGGCATCTCCTTCACCGTCGCCCGCGGCGAGGTCGTCGCCCTCGTAGGGTCGTCCGGCGCTGGGAAATCGACGATCGCAGCGCTTTTAATTCGTCTTTACGACCCCGACGTGGGGACGGTCACCCTCGACGGGCACCATCTGAAAGAGCTCGATCCGGCTTGGTTACGCCGCCAAATCGGCGTGGTCTCGCAAGAGCCAATTCTCTTTTCGTCGACCATCGCCGACAACATTCGCTACGGCCGCGCGAGCGCGACGGACGACGAGCTGCACGCCGCGGCGATCGCGGCCAACGCCCACGATTTCATCATGAAGTTTCCCGACGGCTACAAAACGCTCGTCGGCGAACGCGGCGTGCAGCTCTCCGGCGGGCAGCGCCAGCGCGTCGCCATCGCGCGCGCCGTGCTGAAGGATCCGCGCGTTCTGCTTCTCGACGAAGCCACGAGCGCCCTCGACGCCGAGAGCGAGCACCTCGTGAAAGACGCGCTCGATCGCCTGAGCAAAGGGCGCACGACGCTCGTCATCGCCCACCGCCTCTCCACGGTCATCGACGCCGACCGCGTTCTCGTCATGGACGAAGGGAAGGTCGTGCAGAGTGGCCGTCACGGCGAGCTCGTCGCAACCGATGGGCTCTACCGGCGCCTCGTCGAGAGGCAGTTCGTCACGGCGTGACCGCGGCACTCGCCTTGCTCAACGGTTCTTCGACGCAGAGACGCGGGAGGAGCGACGCCATGGAACGAGAGCTGATTCGCCGAGAGATTCGCAACGCGCTCAACGTGTCGGACGAGCTGAGCCGCCACGAGCACGCGCGCCACAGCGGCGACATTTCGTACGTGCTCTCCGCGCTGCGCACGATGCTGCAGCACCTCGACCGCGAGCTTGGCGGCGAGGGGGCCAGCGACATCGGGATCACCGGGCTCGCTCGCGTGGTGCGCCGCCTCGCACGCGATGCGGCCCACGTGAGCGACGAATCGCGCCCGCGCTTTCACGTGCTTCTCGCCACGCTCGATCGCATCGAGCACGGCCTCCGCTTCCCCGCGAAGCCGGTGCCGTCGAAGCCGCTACTCGGCCTTTTTCCCCTGGCGCGCGCGGTCCCGCAGGACGTGCATTCCGTCGTCGACTACGCGGCCGCCGCGAGCGCCCTCGGCGGTGCGGTCTTCGCGAACAGCCCCGGCGCCCTCGTTGCGTCGATCACACTCGGCAGCGCAATCGCCGCGAGCACCGCGCTGAGCGACACGCATTTGAGCCCGACCCACGTGCTCCCCGTCGAGGCTCACGAGGCGCTCGATTACGTGATTGGGGCGGCGTTCATCGCGGCGCCCTTCGCGCTGGGATACCGAAAAAAGAGCCCCATCACGTCGGCGTTGCACATCGCGGCAGGTGCGATGCTCATCGCGACGTCGCTCGTGACCGACTACCGCGCGCAACGCGGCCTCGTCGCCGCGCTGCGCTCCCGCGGCGGTCCGGTTCCGACGCGAAGGCTGCTCCCCAAGAGCACGGTCGACGGCGTCGTCCCGGCCGACACGAGCGCGCCGATCATTGCCATTTGAAGGGCCACGAGAAGCCGCGAGACAGAGAGGTGTTGGCGCGGTGACGTGGCGATGACACGCGCCGCCTACGCTCACCCCAATGACCACTTCACGGGTGCGCGTCGTTGCCTTGGTCGCCGTCGCCCTCGCCATCGCGGCCGCGGCCTTCGTGTCGCTTCAGGGCCGTGACCCGCGGCGCGCGGACGCGGCCTCTGCGACGGATGGCAGCGACGACGACAGCCTCGGCGCGAACGCGCGGCGTGGTGCCTTCGACGGCGCCGGGAACGCCAGCGCCCACGGCAGCGCGTTCACCGACGCGGGCGTGCTTCGCGAGACGGTGCACGATGCGCGCGTGCGCGAGGAGATGCGCCGCAAGATTTTCGAGGCGTGGGCGAGCGACGACACCGCCGAAAAAGAAGCCCGCGCGGCCTCGCCCGCCCATGTACCGATGCCCGAGCTGTCCGACGGCGGGGTCGACCCGGCGTACGTCCGCGAACGTGTTCGCGAAGACTTCTTCCCCATGGCGCGCGAGTGCTACGGGGCGTTCCTCGACCAGCGTCACGACGCCGGGCGCACCGATGTGAACGGAAGCATCGTGATGAAGTTCACGATCGTCGGCGACGAGAAGGTCGGCGGCGTCGTCGAAGAGGCGAGCCTCGGCGACGCGGGAACTCTCACCGACGAGACGCTCGCGACGTGCTTTCGCGAGTCGATGATGAGCATGGCGTTCCGCCCGCCGCCGCGCCGCGGCCAAGTGACCGTCGAGTACCCAATCGCCTTCGCCGACGACGACGACGACGCGGCGCCGACCCCCTCGTCGCGCTAGACCGCTCGTCCGCGGGGCTTCCAAACGCCCACGAAAGCGCCGACGTCGTCGTCGCGTTGACGGTGCCGTAGCTCTGAAGCGGGTTCGCGCTCCATGTGCCATTGCCAATGATGATGCTCGACGACGTCACCAAGTCGATGACCGAGATGATCGACGACACCGAACGCTTGTAGCCGTTCAACGCCCCCACCTGCCCCGTGAGCTTGTGCGAGGTGCTGTTCCACACGACACTGTCGGTCTTGAAATAGACGTGGTTCACGCCGGTGCCGTACTCGAGTGTGATGCTCGGAACGGCCTGCGGTGTGAGACCTGCGGGCTCGCCGTACGCGAACGCCATCGTGTGCGTGGCGGCGTCGTAGTGCCCCTCGAACGGAATGCTCACGGCTGCAGCCGGCGCGTCGGACGAGACTTGGCGCGAGGCGCTAACAGCCGGCGCCGAGGTGTCCGGAGCTCGCTCAGCGCGGCGCACACCGCGCACGAATGGGCGCTTCGAGCTGCGCGTCCTGGGCACCGTTCGCGTTGCGCGCGTCCGCGAGATCGCGAAGCGCTGCGGCGCAATCACCGGGCGCGCCGCGATTCGCGAGGATGGAGGCGCGCGCGATGCGAAAGCGGTACGCGCGCGAATCGTTGGAGTGCGCGCCGAGAAACCGCGCACATGCGTCGAGCGCACGCACAGAGTCGCCTCGCGCGACCAAGATGCCGAGCACGTGCACGTCGACGTCGCGGGCATAGCGGCCGTTGGGAAAGCGCGCGCGGTAGCGGCCGAACGCTTCGAGAGGCTCCGCGTCGGATGCGGCTCCGGCTTCGAAGCGCTTCGCGGCGAGCCTCCCGAGGGCGAACTGCGCGTCCTCCGCGTGCTCTCCGCCGGCGGCCGCAAGGGTCGCGTAGGCGCTCGCCGCGCGATCGAAGTCGCCCGCGCGTTCGAGCTCTTTCGCCTCGCGGTAGGCCTGCGCGGAGGCCTGCGGTGAGACCAAAGGTGACGACGCGGAAGAAGACGGCGCCGACGGTGCACGCAGCGAAGGGCGCATGGACGCCGGCGGCAGCGCGGGCGCGATCTCGGTAGTTGCGAGCGTATTTCTCGCGCCGCGCACCCACGCGAGCGCGCTCTCGCGAAGCACGATGGGCGCCGCGTCGAGAGGCCACGTGCTCCCCGCCGTGAGCTCGAAGGACGCGGCGCCGAGACCCACCGTCACCGCACCATCGAAGACGCTCACGGCGACGCCGCGCGAATCGTTCCGCACGCCGAAGAGCGCCCCCACGACGCGAATGCGCACGTCGTTCGCGGCGATCTCGAACAGACGCCCGGGGCGCTTCTCGGCGTGAAACAAGATCTCTCCCATGGCGAGCGCGAGGCGCCCCTCCATTGGTGCGTCGATCTCCGTCGTGAGCGTCGAGCCCGGCTGGACGACGACGCGCGCGCCCGACGCGAGCTCGAGGTTCGTGCGCGATGCGTCGATGGACGGCGTACTCGGCGCGAACGACGCGACGGTCACGTCACCGGACGCGCGCGGTGGTGCCACGGACGGCACCGAGGTGCCGCGCCGAACGTACGCCATGCCGAGCACGAGGAGCGCGGCGGCGGCGGCAGCTGCGAAGTAGCCAAGGGTCGCCCGGAAGCGCGCCTGCGCCTCGAAGCGACGCGCGAGCGCCGCGCGCACGCGCCCCTTCGCGCCGGGACGAGGCGCGGCGGGCTTCGCGATTTCGACGAGATCGCGGCGAAAGGCGTCGAAGTCGTCGCTCAACGCGTCTCCTCCTTCAGCGCGCGCGCGACTCGCCTCGCCAACTCGGCGCGGGCGTGGTGGAGCCGCGTGTAGACCGTATCGACTGGAATCCCCATTTTTTCGGCGATTTCGGCGCAGGACCACCCCTCGATCTCGAAGAGGACGAGGGCCGACCGCTTCTTCATGGGCAGTGCATCGAGGGCCTGCGCGAGAGCTCGCGCTCGGCGCCCGCCGTCGATGCGACCGGGTGCGCTCGGCGGCTGGTGGTCGTCGTGACGCTCGAGCGCGAACGCCCGCAAAGCGAACCTTCGGACGCGCTCTTTTCGGATATGTGCACCGACGACGCGATAGGCAATTTGGAAGAGCCACGTCGTGAGAAGCGCGCGCCCTTCGAAGGCGTGAAGGCGCGCATGCACAACGGCGAAGACCTCTTGAACGAGGTCTTCGTGATCGGACCCCGACGAGAGCGCGAGACGCACGACGAGGCGGTGCACGTAGTCGAAGTGCTGCTCGTACACGTCGGCGAAGCTTGGCGCCGCGGCCCGTGCGCCTTCGGGCGGGGCGGCATCGCGCGGGGCATTGGGAGTCATGGTTCGAGAGGACGCGTGCGCAAACCGCACGGGCGGCACCGCCTCAAAAGCGTCCAGAGACCGAGATGCCGCCAACGGTCGGCGTGACCGAGACCTCGAGCCCGCGGCGCTTGAGCGCCCGCTTGTACGCAGTGGTCTCCGGCGAAGGGTCGATGAAGCAGTTGAGCAGCGAGAAGCCGAGATCGATCGCACCAAAGACGGTCGTGAGCTTCCCCCCCGACGAGTCAGGGCTCTGGCCGAGGCGCACGGCGCCGAGCACCGTGATGGCAGCGCCGGTCACGAGGTTGGGCATGTTCATCAGCCACGGCGAGAGATGCGAGCCCGAGTCGAGGTACTCGGCTTCGGTGGCCGCGAGCTCGCGCGGCGAGATGGTGTTGCGCTGCGCGGGCGTCGCAAGCTTCGCGTAGGCGCGGGCGAGCCGCTCTTCGCCGACGGGCGGGTGCACGCGCGCGTCGATCGTCAGCATGAGGGCCGACCCGAGCGACCCCGCGCCGAGGAGCGCGAGCGATCCGGGGACGACGTCGAAGTCGCGGTTGCCGCCGTGCTGTCGAGCGCCCTCGAGGCCGAGCGCCAGGATACCGAGCCCGGCCGACATGCCGACCCCCACTGTCGTGCGTTGGTAGTCGTCGGAGACGACATAGCTTGCGATGCCGGCGCCGATCATCGTGCCTCCGCCGGCGATCGTGAGGGCTGCGGCGGACGGCGGCTCGGTGCCCCTAATCGCGACGCCGAGGCCGGTGAAAATTCCACCTTCGAGAATGAGCAGCCCGCCCACAGACCATCCGAGCCAGTTGCGCCCATTGCGGTGAGGGTAGAGCGCCGCCGCGAGAAGCTCGGCGCGGGCCGAGGTTTCCGGCGATGCGGGCGCGTCGGGGGAGGCCTCCGCCGGCGCCGTCGCGAGCGGCGCGGCGGTCGCGAACGGCGCGAGGGTCGACGCGACGAAAGCCGCGACGACGTCGGTCGTGGCGTCGCACGAAGGCGCGGGGAGCGCTTGATGAACGTCGTTTCCGCCGCCCCGCGCGATGTGCACGAGGGGCGCGCCTTCGTCCGTCGACGTGACCCACACGACCGGCATGTTCGGCGTCGCGGGGGGCGCGGGCGACGCGGGCGTTGCGAGGCGCGGCGCGAAGCCGGTATCGCGACGAACGGCCAACAGCAGCTCGCCCACGTCGAGGCACCGGGGCTCCAACCCCGTGGGCGAGACGACGACGGTTTTTGTGTCGTCGGCAGACGCCGGTCGCGCGAAGGCGAGCGATCCGGCGACAAGCGCGAGCGACACGATCGGGGCGAAAACGCGCAAAGAGAACAGCCGATTAAGGGGACGAAGCGACGTCATGCCCAACGAGTGTCGGCTCGCGCCGATACCTTCATTTTATTTTTGGTCGCCCGTTTCCGTGCGCGCGACTTCGAGCGCGATGGCGCGCCCGATGGCGACCGCCTGCTTGGCGATGTGCTCGACCGTTTCGGGAGAGTCGTCGAACGTATTGCGCCGCGCGATGACGGCCGTGAGCGCGGCCGAAATGTACATGGCAAGTTGAGAATCACCGGCCGTGCCTACGGGTCTCGACGCTGCGCTTGTTGTCATTGAGAGACCTCCGTCCGTGAGGATAGAGGCCCTTGAACCGCATGAATTGCGCTGTTTGTGGCTGGGCTCGAGGAATTAGAAATCCATCCGCATCGCGTGGCCAAGCGCGCTGAGCGCCGCCTTGAGCCCCGCGATGGTGTGCTCGCCCGAGTGGACGATGCTTGCGACGAGCACGGCGTCGGCGCCTAGCCGGAGCGCTTCGTCCATATGGGCGATCGTCCCGGCGCCGCCCGAGACGATGATTGGAACGTGCACGGCGGCGCGTAGCATTTTGAGAAGCGTGAGGTCGTACCCCGCGCGTTTGCCGTCTTCGTCGATGCTGTTGACGCACAGCTCGCCGGCACCGAGGGGGATCGCGCGCGTCACCCACGCAAGAGCGTCGAGCGCTGTCGCCGTCCGACCGCCGTGGGTGAAGACGCGGTAGCCGCTCGGCATCGACGCATCGCGCGCGACGTCGATGCTGAGGACGACCGCCTGCACGCCGAAGTGGTTGCTGATTTCGGTAATCAGCTCGGGCTTCTTCGGCGCAATGCTGTTGAGCGACACCTTTTCGGCGCCGCTCTTAATCGTGTGCGCGGCGTCGGCGAAGGACGAAATGCCGCCGCCAACGCTTATCGGCACGAACACTCCCGCCGCGATGCGCGCAATGGTGTGGGCGTCGGGTGGCCGCTTCTCGGGGCTCGCCGTGATGTCGTAGATGACAATCTCGTCGGCCCCTTCTTCGTAATACTTCTTTGCCAATGGCGCGGGGTCGCCGAGGTCGACGTTATTTTGAAATGCGACCCCTTTGGTGACGACGCCGGCCCGCACGTCGAGGCACGGGATGATCCGTTTCTTGTGCGCCATCACGAAAGCTCCACGAAGTTGCGCAGGATTTGGAGACCGGTTTTTCCGCTCTTCTCGGCGTGAAACTGCGTCCCCCACACGTTGCCGAGGGCGACCACGCCCGCGAAGGACGCGCCGCCGTACTCCGTGATCGCCGCGACGTGGGCTTCGGTCGCGGCGGCGGTGTCTCGCGGCTGCGCGCAATAGGAGTGCACGTAATAGACGTTCGCGTCGTCGCCGAGGCCACGACGGAGCTTCGCCGATTCGGGGTTCGCGCTCCACGAAAGGCTGTTCCACCCCATATGGGGAATGGGAGCGGACACCCGAAGTTTGGAGATGCGAAAGGGCAAAAGCCCCAGGCAAGCCGTGTCCCCTTCTTCGGAGTGCTCGCCGAGAATCTGCATTCCTACGCAAATGCCAAGGAGCGGCCGGCCGCGCGAGGCGTGCTCGCGCAAGAGATCGTCGAGGCCGCGCGCGCGAACCTGCTCCATCGCCTGGCCTGCCGCGCCCACGCCCGGGAACACCAGCTTGTCGAAGTGGCCCGCCTTGGCGCCGGCGGCGTCCGTCACGACGTGCGGCGTCGTCCCAATGGCGGCGAGGGCCCGCACGACCGATCCGAGGTTTCCCGCTCCGTAGTCGACGATTGCAACCTGCATGGGAGGAAGACAGCCTTCTGCGCGGCACTGCGACGCAACGCGCAAGGCTGTCTATACCGCACCCTCGCGTCGACGGCGCGACCCGCGGTGCTCGCGTCGGGGCGGGGTCAGGGGCCGAGGCGTGGGATGTCGCGAACGGGGCTGCGGGTCGCGTCGGCGTCGGCGCTTTCTTCGTCGACGACGACGCCCACGACGTCGAGCACATCGCGAACCTCGGCGACGTCGGCCGCCTGCTCGAAGCCCGAGGTCGCGAACGACACGACCTGCATGTTCTGCGCGATGCTCACGCTTCCGCGCGCCACGGCGTCCGACACCCGGCCCCGAAGGAAGCCGGCGATGACGCGGCGCACGGGCGGCGTGAGGAGCGCGAGCCCCGTCACGTCGGCCAGCACGCCGGGGAGTATCAGGAGAACGCCGCCCGCGAGGACCAGAACGCCGTCGAGAATCCCCTCTTCGGGCACGCGCCCGGCGGCGAGGGCTTCTTGCCAGCCGCGCAAAACGCGGAGCCCTTCGGCCTTCGCGAGCACTCCGCCGACGAGAGCCGTCGCCACGACGAGCGCGATGGTCGGCAGCGCGCCGACCCACTGCCCGATCACGAGGAGCAGGTAGAGATCGAAGATGCCCGCGCACAAAAAGACGAGGAGATATCTGGCCACCGCGTCACTGTAAGACTCGCGTGGGAGCTGCGCACGCGTGCACGCGAAGGCGGTTTTCGCCGGGGCGCGCACTGTTGCGCACGCGGAACAATCTGTTCAAGCCACGCCCCTTTGTTCCGCGGCATCGAGGCTTAGCTTGAGGGCTCGGAGGAACGAATCATGACTCTCGCAGCCGTCAAAGCCACCGCCAGCGCCCGCACCACGAGCACACCGCGTTCGGTCGTGCGTACGGTTTTTGGAATGCCCACGAACGACGGCGCCGGCGTGAAGCTCACCCGCGTCATCGGCACGCCCCACCTTCGAGGCGTCGACCCGTTCTTGATGCTCGACGAGTTTCGCTCGGACGAGCCCCAGGACTACCTCGCCGGCTTCCCCAGCCACCCCCATCGCGGCTTCGAAACGTTCACGTACATGCTCGCGGGGCGTTTTCGCCATCGCGACAACAAGGGGAACGAAGGCCTCCTCGAAGCCGGCGGCGGGCAGTGGATGACCGCCGGGCGCGGCATCGTCCACTCCGAAATGCCCGAGCAGAAAGAGGGGCTCGTCTGGGGCTTTCAACTCTGGTTGAACCTGCCGGCGAAGGACAAGATGCGCGCGCCGGGCTACCGCGATCTGCAGGCGGCGGACATTCCAACGGCGACCCTCGACGGCGGCGTGCACGTTCGCGTCGTGGCAGGCCGAGTGGGCGAGGTGACCGGCCCGATCAGCATTGGCGACGATCGCGCGACCGAGCCGCTGTTCTTCGAAGTCGTGATTCCCGAAAATGGGTATGTCACATTGCCACTGCCGACGAGCCACGCGGTCTTCGTCTATCCGTTCGAAGGCGAGACGAGCATCGGCGAAGGGGCTTCCGCGAAAGCGCTCGCCCGTGGCGAGCTCGCAATCCTCGGCGACGGCGACACGGTACGTATCGCGTCCCGCAACGGACCGGCGCGCGCCATCGTCGTGGGCGGCAAGCCGCTGCGCGAGCCGGTGGTGCAGTACGGACCGTTCGTGATGAACACTGAAGCGGAGGTCCGAAAGGCCCTCCGTGACTTTCAGTTGGGCCAGTTCTGACTCAGGCCGGCGCGTTGCTCGTAGCCTCGGGCGGCGCGCCGCGCGGGAGGCGCACTTCGAACGTCGTGCCGATTTCGGCGGTCGAGCGGACGTCGATCGTTCCGCCGTGGGCCGCGACGATCTGATGCACGATGTAGAGCCCGAGGCCGAGCCCCTCGGTGCGGGCGCGGTGTTCGTTGCTCGAACGGAACGGGTCGAAAAGGTGGGGCAAAAGCTCGCCAGGGATCGACCCGCCGTTGTGCACGGCGATGCTCACGCGCGCGCTGTTCTGGCCGTTCACCACCACCGAGATGGGCTCTGTGGGTTTGCCGTGGCGCACGGCGTTTCCAAGGAGATTGGCCACCACCTGCTCGATGCGGCCGCGATCCCAATTGCCGCGCGCGTCGCCTTCGTGGGCGAGGCTCACCGACCGACCGGGGCTCGTCGCCTCGACTTCGGCGATCACGTGCTTGGCGACGGCGAGGAGATCCATGTCGCTGCACTCGACGGGAATGCCCTGCCCGAGGCGCGCGCGCGACAGATCGAAGAGGTCGTCGATCATCCGCGTCATGCGCTTGCCGCTGGCGCGAAGGCGTTCGGCGGCGATGCGGGACGTCGCGTCTTGGGCGCCGGCGATGATCATCTCGGTGGCCATGACGATGGCGTTGAGCGGGTTGCGAAGGTCGTGACCAACGGCGGCGACGAACGTCTCGTTGAGGCGCAGTGTCTCGACGAGCTGCTGACGCTGCCGGTAGAGCGACAGGAACACGTCGGTCTTGTGGCGAAGAATCCGCGCGTCGAGCGGCTTGAAAAGAAAGTCGACCGCACCCGCATCGTACCCCTCGAAAACGCGGTGGGCCTCGTGCACGCCGGCGGTGACGAAGATGATCGGCACGTGGCGCGAACGCTCGGTGCCCCGCATGAATTCGGCGAGCTCGAAGCCGTCCATGTCGGGCATTTGGACATCGAGCAGCGCAAGCGCCACGTCGTGCACCAAGAGAAGCTCGAGGGCTTCGAGGCCCGAACGGGCCTTCAAGATCTGAACGTCGTCCTTGCGCAGGAGGGCCTCGAGCGCGACGAGGTTCTCGTCGCGGTCGTCCACGAGGAGGATCTTGGCAGGCGCTAACTTCGGTGTGCTCATGACTCCCTCGCGCGCGCTACGTCGCGCAAAAGCAGTGCGATCTCGGGCAGTGTCGTAACGATTTGCGGCGTCGCGCGCCCCACCGCGGCGGCGGGCATCGTCGATGCGAGGGCGGTCATCGGGTCTTGCACGATGACGAAGCCGCCGGCATCGCGAATGGCGCGCGCGCCGTCCGCGCCGTCTTGGCTCGCGCCGGTGAGCACGATCCCGACGAGCCCTTCGCCGTAGACGTCTGCCGCAGACGTAAAGAGCATATCGATGGCGGGCCGCGAGAAATGGACCGGCTCGTCGACGGAGAAGCCGAAGGTGAAGTCGGATTCGACGAGTAAGTGGTAATCGGGCGCGGCAAACCAAATACCGGGTCCAATAGGCTCTTTGTCGAGGGGCTCGCGAACGCGCGCCTGGCAGCGCGACGCGAAAAGCTCGACGAGGCGGCTCGAGCGCCCGGGCGGCAAATGAATCACGACGAAGACGGGGATGGGCGTGTCGGCCGGCACCGACGGGAGGACCGCGGTGAGCGCCTCGATCCCCCCGGCAGATGCGCCGATGCAGACCGCCTTCACGGCGGGAACCCGCGGCACGACGACCCCGTAGCTCTTGGGTGCGCTCAGCATCGGCGGTACCACCGATCGTCACGAACGTGCTCCTCGAAGGCGTGCATGTGGGGCGAGAACTGTAGAGTTTCCTTCGAGCCTAGGCCGAGAAAACCGCGGCGTGGAAGCGCTTCTTTGAAGAGGCCCACCGCCCGGTCTTGCAGCGCGCGAGCAAAATAAATCAGCACGTTGCGGCACGAGACGACCTGCACCTCGGCGAATACGTTGTCGGTCGCGAGGCTGTGGTCCGAGAAGACGACCTTCGCTCGCAACGACCGCGACAGCGCCGCGCCGCCGTAGGCCGTCGTGCAGTACGCCGCGAGGGGGCGCTTGCCGCCGGCGAGCCTGTGGTTCTCTTCGAAGGCGCTCAAGCGCTCGACCGCGTAGACACCGGCTTCGGCCTTTTGAAGGGCCTCGGGATTGATGTCCGTCGCGTAAATCAGCGTGCGGTCGAGAAGCCCCTCTTCGTCGAGGATGATCGCAAACGAATAGACCTCTTCGCCGGTGCTGCACCCCGCGACCCAGAGCTTGAGCGACGGATAGGTGCGAAGGTCGGGGACGATTTTCTCGCGGAAGGCTCGGAAATACGACGGATCGCGAAACATGTCGCTCACCTGCACCGTGAGGTACTGGAGGAGCGCGTTGAAGGTGTCGGGCTCGTGGAGGAGCTTCGCCTGAAGCGCGGACACCGTTTCGCAGCCGAATCGCGGCAGCGCGACGGCGATGCGCCGCTTGAGCGACGCCATCGAGTAGCTGCGAAAGTCATGGTGGAATCGAAGGTAAATCGCCTCGAGCAAGAGACGTATTTCGATATCGAGGGCGCTCGCCGCGGGGTTCATTTTGGCATCCACACGCGGAGCAGCGAGAGGAGCATCTCGACGTCGAGGGGCTTTGCGATGTAGTCGCTCGCGCCCGCGTCGCGGACCTTCTCTTGGTCGTCCTTCATCGCTTTCGCGGTGAGCGCGATGATTGGCAGCTTCGCAAAATGCGGTCGTTTGCGTATCTCGCGGGTGGCTTCGATGCCGCCCATCTCGGGCCTCATGATATCCATCAACACGAGATCCACGTTGGGGGTCTTGTCGAGTAGCTCGAGCGCTTCGCGGCCATTTCGGGCGATGAGAACTTTTGCACCCTTCGGCTCGAGCACACTGCTCAGCGCAAAGATGTTCCGCACGTCGTCTTCCACGACGAGAATGCGGCGTCCGTCGAAGAACGCCTCGCGATCGCGCGCCTGCTTGAGCATGCGCTGACGCTCGGGCGGCAGCTCGGATTCGACGCGGTGGAGAAAGAGCGACACCTCGTCGAGGAGGCGCTCGGGTGAGCGCGCCCCCTTCACGATGATCGACGACGAGTGCTTTCGGAGGCGCTGCTCTTCGGCCGCCGTGAGGGAGCGGCCCGTGTAGACGATGACGGGCGGAAACACGTAGGCCTCGTCGGCGTCCATGCGATCCAAGAGGTCGAAGCCCGAGGCGTCGGGGAGGGTGAGATCGGTCACGACGCAGTCGAAGGAGCTGGTGCCGAGGGCGGCGAGGGCCTCTTTCACGGTACCGACGGCGATCGTCTCGACATCGCTCCCGCCGAGCAAGAGGCATAGGCTGTCGCGTTGAACCGCGTCGTCTTCGACGATGAGCAGCCTGCGCAGCCGGCGCGTGAAGCGTTCTTCGAGCTTGCGGAAAGCTGCGACGAGCTCTTCGCGTTTGATGGGCTTTTTGGCGACGCCGATGGCGCCCATCGAGAGCGCGGCCTGCGTGTAATCCATCGCCGACACCACATGGACCGGGATGTGACGCGTCGCCGGATTGCGCTTCATGCGATCGAGCACCGAGAGGCCCGAGTGGTCGGGGAGGTTGAGATCGAGAATCACGGCGCTCGGCAGGTGCTCGGCCGCGAGGGCCACGCCCGTGTCGGCGTCGTGGGCCACGACACACTGGAAATCGAGCTCGTGGGCGAGGTCGAAAACGATCTGCGCGAAGGTCACGTCGTCTTCTACGACGAGCACCGTGCGGCGTCGCGCGTCGATGGTCGCGCGGTCGTCGGCGATGGTCGCCGTCGATGCGATCTTCGCGGCATGCGCGCGTGCGCGAGGGTCGACCGACATCGGCGCCGCCGGGTAGCGCGGCGGCGGCATCGACGCGGCGCGCGCCGGTACGATGGCGCGCTTCCACGGGATCGACAGCGTGAACGTGCTCCCCACGCCGGGGATGCTCTCGACCTCGAGCTCGCCGCCGAGCAGCCTCGCGAGATCGCGCGAGATCGATAGCCCGAGCCCCGTGCCGCCGTACTTGCGATTCGTCGTCCCGTCCGCTTGGCGGAACGCTTCGAAGATGAGCCCCTGCTGCTCCTTCGGAATCCCTATTCCGGTATCGCGAACGGCGAACTGAATCCGCTCGCCGCTGCCCGTGACTCGCAACGAGACTTCGCCGCGCTCGACGAACTTGAACGCGTTCGAAAGGAGATTACGCAAAATCTGCTCGACCCGTTGCGGATCGGTGTCGATGGCCGAGGGCGCGCCGTCGTCGACGAGGATCTCGAATCGGAGCGCCTTATCGCGGGCGATGGGCTCGAAGGTGCGCTTCATCGCGTCGGTGATGCGCGACACGACGACGTTCTCGGTATTCACGTCGACTTTGCCCGCCTCGATCTTCGAGAGATCGAGTACGTCGTTGATGAGCGTGAGGAGATCGTTCCCCGCGGAGTAGATCGTCTCGGCGAACTTAATTTGCTCCGCCGTGAGATTGCCGTCTCGGTTGTCAGCCAACAGCTTGGACAAAATCAGCGAGCTGTTGAGCGGCGTCCGAAGCTCGTGCGACATGTTCGCCAGGAACTCGGACTTGTACCGACTCGCCTGCTCGACCTGCGCCGCCTTGTCGATGACGGCGCGTTGCGTCCCCTCGAGCTCGTGGGCTTTCTCTTCGAGTCGCGTGTTGATCTCTTCGAGCTGCGACTGCCCCTCTTCGAGCTGCTTGCTCTGCTCTTCGAGCTCCTCGTTGGCGACCCGAAGCTCTTCTTGCTGCGTCTGAAGCTCTTCGGCCTGTCGCTGCGACTCTTCGAGAAGCTCCCGCAGCTTCTCCTTGTATTCCGCCGAACGGACCGCGAGGGCGATGCTCTCGCCGAGGCGTTCGATGAGCTCGAGGCAGCGCGGCTCGACGGGCCTCAAGAAGCCAAGCTCGACGACGGCGCGAACGTCCTTTTCGGTAATCGCTGGGGCCAATACGATCTCGACCGGCAGGCGCTCGCCGGTGCCCGATCGAACTTTCATGAAATCGGCCGGCACCTCTTTCAGGTGCACGATGGCCGTGCCGGACGCCGCGCGGCCGACGAGACCCTCGCGTTTGCCGAAGGTGTCTTGCCCCACCGCGCGGCTGTCGAGGGCAAAGCCCGCGCGCCGCTTCCATGTCGCGCCGTCCGTCGTGAAGATCGCCGCGATATCGGCCTTCACATAGGGGACGAGCGCGGTGAGGACACTGTCGCCGAGCTGGTCGAGCGTCATGTCGCCCTGAATTTTCTCGGCGATAACGATAAGCCCCGTGCGAATCCACTCTTGCGCTTCGAGCGCCACGCGCGCGGCGTGCTGCTCTTTGAGCGCGGCACCGAAGATCGACGCAATCGCTTCCAGCTGGCGCCGCGACAGAAATGAGAGACCGGCGCCGGCCGTCAGAAACAGGCCGATGAAGATCCACTTGGTCCACGTGGCGGACGACTCCGACTTCTGCGCGCGCGTCTTGCGGAGACTCGTCTCTTCGTCGATGAACGACTGGAGCGACGCCCGCACTTCGTCCATCCGGCGCTTGCGAAGGCGCATCGACGCCGGCGTGCGGAGGTCGGCGGAGGGAACTCCTCGCGAGAGGGACGACGTGTCGTCCGACCACGCCTCGTAGGTTTTCTGAATGGCGTCGACGCGCGCCATCTGCCCCGGGTTGTCCGACACGAAGGCGTGCAGCGTGGTGATGGTGTGTCCTGGATGCGAGCTCTCGTAGGGCTCCAGGTAGAGCCGGTCGTCGGTGAGGAGGAAACCTCGAAGCCCGGTCTCTTGATCGACGATGTCCTTTTGCAGGGTATGCGCCATCGAGAGCGCCTCATCCGAGTGCTCGACCCAATGCGCATCCCCTGTCATTCGGACGAGCTGGAGCCCCAGTAGGGCGCCCACGGCCACGAGGAGGGCGACAGGCGTGAGGAGTGCGATGCGGAGGCGTTTTTGGAGCTCGCGGTTCTGCTCGGTCTCGCTCGACACTTTCGGCCCTTAGCTGCGCGCACGCGAAATGGGGATACACGGCTGAGCCCGCATCTTCGCGCGGCGCCCGCGTCGAAGCTAGTCAGCTCGCGCGGGCTCCGCCAGTACGACACCGAAGCCATACCGCCCCAACTCGATTGCGCATCAGCGGGCGATCGAAAACCTCAGGTTCACTTGGCGCGTGACCTTCACGTCGCCCCGTTCGATCGGCATCGCTTCGCCCGCAGCCTTGGGCGCGAACATCGCCATGCGCGGCGCATAGGAGCCGCCCGACCCCTCTTCTTGAATGGCGACGACCGGCCCCAGCGTGACGCCGGCGAGCTTCGCGAGCTGCTCGGCGCGGGAGCGGGCGTCGGCGACCGCTTTGTCGCGCGCCTGCTTCTCGAGGGGCTTTTGATCCTCGACCGTCATTTCGAAATTGCCAACGTCGTTCGCGCCGGCCTTCGTCGCCGCCTGAATCACGAGGCCGGCCTTGTCGAGATCACGAAGGGTCACCTCGACGCTCCCCGATGCGCGGAAAACCTCGTACCCCTGCGGCGTCGGCGGCGCGACGACGACCGCCGTCGGCGCAACGGGCGCCATCGGCCTCCCGCCCTTCGGCGGCGCGACGGGGGCCGTCGGAGCGACCGCGATGGGCGTGGGAGGGGCCGGCTGAAACTCGCGATCGAGTGAAATGCGGTTGGTGCGAATGTCTTTGTCGGCGACACCGAGCGCCTTGAGCGCCGCGACGACGGCGGTCATTTGGGAGCTCGCGGTATCGCTCGCCTGCTCGGCGGTGGCGAAGCGCGCCTCGAATCCAATTTGAATATGGCCAATATCCGGACGCCCCATCGCTTCGCCCGTTCCCGAGACGCTGATGCCGGTGGCGCTCGCGTCCGCGAGAACCATGTGATCCTGAGAGGCGCACCCCTCGATGCTGCCAACCCCTACGGCGGAAAGAGCGAGGCTAAACGCGACACGCGCAAAGTTATTTACGTAAGACCGGGCAGTCATTTTCGGAATTCTCCTGATGAAATTTGTTTTCAACTTAGACACTACGTTCAGACGCGGCAGGCAATTAAAAGATCTGCCGTGCTAGCGGCACGGGCTCGAAAGCCGATACGGGCACGCCCCTTCCTGTCACCGACGCATTCCGGGCAGCGTCTTCGACAAGTTCGTCACCATCGCCGCGGGTGTTCTCACGAGCGCGGGCGCCTCCTCGGCCGACGTCGGCGTGGTCGGCGGTGTAGGTCGTCGCGCGGCGGCGCACTACTGAATAGGAAATACAATGGCACTTTCAAAACCGGCTCGATGTTCTCACGGGGCGACCTCGCTCGGGGCAGTCGTCGCGGGCATCGGCCTCTCGCACATGCCGTTCGCGAAGCCACTTCTCATGAAAATCGGCGGCTGTCCGGTGGGGAACGACGACGTGACGGGCACGGCGGTCCCGGGGCGCGGCGTCGTACTGCGCGAGCACTTGTCCGCGCGCCTGTGAGCCGCGACATGTCCGCGCGGCTGTGAGCCGCGACATGGGCGCTCGTCTCTAAAGCCACAATCGCTCAAAAGCGCCCCACCCCATCCGCAGCGCGGGGGCGCGAATCAAGCGCGATCCGCGGCGGCCGAGCTCTTGCACTGAGCCTTGCCGCCGTCGCCATGACCCCTCCCGAGCACGTCTATTCGATTCATATACCGACCCGCACCATCCTCAAGGTGCTGACGACGATTCTCCTCGTCTGGGCCGCGCTCAAGCTCTGGCCCGAGCTCGTATTCCTCTCCATATCGCTTTTGCTCGCCGTTGCGCTCGACCCCATGGTCGCCCACGGCGAACGTCGCGGCATCCAGCGCGGAATCTCGGTGATGATCCTCGCCGTGTTCCTCTTGGGCCTCGCGGCGCTCTTCCTCGCGGTTGCAGCGCCCCCGTTGGCCGAACAGGTCGCGAAGCTGATTGCCGACTTGCCGGCGCTCCGTGAGCGCGTCCTCTCGCGCGTACCGCCGAACGAGCCGGTGTTGCTGAAGGTCATCGACCAGGTGTTCGCGCTGCCGTCGTCGCCCGATTTCGCGGCGTACGTGAACCAGCCGTTGGTCTGGGGGAAGCTCGCCGTCTCGACCGTGATGACGACGTTCTTCGTAGTCATCACGACGCTCTATTTGATTATCGACGGTAAGCGTCTTTACGCGTGGCTTTTGGCCTATGTACCGCGCCACCATCGTCAGAAGATGGCGGAGACGGTGCCGGAGGTGTCGAACGTCGTTTACGCGTACGTTCGCGGCCAGGCGTTCACGTCTCTGCTGTTTGGCGTCTTCGTGGCGATTCTGTTGTGGGCTCTCAAGGTCCCGGCCGTTCTCCCGCTGGCGTTCCTCGCGGCGGCGTTCGACGTGATTCCCGTTGTAGGAATCATCCTCGCCGTCGTCCCCGCGGCCCTTCTCGCCATGACGGTATCGCCCATTGCCGCCATCGCCGTCGTCGGCGGCTATTTAGGATACCACCAGATCGAAACGTACATCATCGTTCCGCGCGTTTACGGCAATACGCTTCGCCTCTCGACGCTCACCGTGCTGTTGGCGCTCGTCGTGGGCTCGGCGCTGCAGGGGATCATCGGCGCGATTCTCGTCCTCCCCCTGGTGGCCGCATATCCGATCATCGAACGCATCTGGCTACGGGGGTACTTGAGCGCCGAGGTCATTCGAGACCACACGGCGCTCGCCAAGGGGGCAGAGAACGGCACGACCGACGCGGTCGACGCCGTTCTCCTGGGCGTAGGTCATCCCGACGAGCCCGCCGGTTCGTCGCGACTCACCGTGCCGAGCGACGGCGTCGCCGTCACTGCGGTCGATCGCACGTGAGCGGCGCGTAGACCTGATTGCACTTCGTCAGCACGTCTTGCGGCACCGTGGTGTGGGCTTTGATGTCCGGCGGCGTGAGAAACGGCGGGTTTTTGAAGTCGAACATATCGAGAGGGATATTCGCGTTCGCGTCGCGCCCTGTCATCGCAGGGAGGCCGAACTTCGCCTCGATGAACCTCACGACCGATGCGTGGTCGAAGACCGTGTGCGACGCGTAGTGCGCCTTTGAATAGGGCGAAACGACGATGAACGGCACCCGGAAGCCGGTCTGCTTGAAGTCGCCCGGCAGCTTCGCGTTGTTCTCGTCGTGGGGCTCGAAGTCGTCGGGCGGGCACGCATCGGCGGGGCGTACGTGGTCGGCCGTTCCGCCGTTCTCGTCGTAATTGATGAAGACGACCGTGTCCTTCCACGAGGGCGACGTGAAGAGCTGGCGGACGACCCCTTCGACGAGCTGGCCACCAATCCCGGGAAGCGCCGACGGCCCTTCGTCCGACGTCTGATCGATCTCGTCGCCCATCACGTAGCTCACGTCGGGGAGCGTATCGTTCTTTATGTCGGCGAGGAGATCACACCGAATGTTTCCGTAGTGGGCAATCGCCGCCGGGCTCCAGCCGAACTTTGCAAAGAAAGACACCTGGTGCGGCCCGTCGGTGTAGTCCTTCCACGAGTGGCCGCCCTTCTCGAGAAGCGAGAAAATCTGGGCGACGGGCTTGTCGAGCGTGTCGAGGGTCACGAACGAGTTGTCACCGACGCCGAAGGACGTGGCCGCCATCGCGAAAAGGCGATTGGGCCAGGTCGATGACATCACCGACGCGAAGTACCTGTCGCCGACAGAGAACGTGCTCGCGAGAGCGTAGTAAAAAGGAATGACCGTGTCGTCCTGGTAGAAGAACGCACGCTGGCCGTTCGGGTTGTTGTTCGTCACGAAGTGATCGAGCTTCCCGTCGTTGTAGTCGTCGTGCATGTCGCCCCAACTATGATTTACGCCATAGCAATATTCGTTGTCGGGGTGAGGCACGACGAGGGTGCCGTCGCTGTCGGCGTTCGACCATCCGTCGGGCGGTGCGTCGAGCTCGTCGTTGTGGGAGAACCCTTCCCCGCCTTCGGTGAAATCGCCTTTCTTATAGTAGTTCTGCGCGACCAAGCGGCCAAGGTAGTGATCGAAAGAGCGGTTCTCCTGCATGATCACAATCACGTGCTTAATCGGAATATCGGCGCCAAGTGGGTAGTCGTTTCCAATGCTCTCGGCCGGCCACGCGCCCGCCTTGAACGTGCACGCCTTCCGTTTGGGGGCGAGTGTCGCTTCGGTCTCCGTCCGCGTGATGGGCGGCGGGGCGAGCACTTCGGCGACGCCCGCGTCGTCGCTCGGCGGCGGAGGCTCGGCAACGGTGCTCGACGTCGAGCAGGCGGGCGCCACGAAGGCGATCGTCGCGAACGCGGCGACAGGCACGGTGACGGCGAGAAGCGAGGGGAGCGAAAGAGGCCACGGGCGTCGGGTCGTTCTCATGAAATGATCCTCTGGCGGCAGGTGTCAGGGAGTGCGTGGCTCACGTGAGCGTCGTCGATAACGCGAAGTCGTTCGTGTCGAGCCTCGACGCGGCGTGCACGACGCCGAAGACGCCGTCGGCCTCGGCGCGGACGAAACGTGTAAAGGCGAACGTGAGGCGGCGCGTGGCCTCTGGCGACGGCGCGCCGGCGATGCGCGCGACGTCGGCATTCGGCGGCGGCGCCGCCTGGGCTTCGAGCGTCGCGAGGGCGCGCTCGAGCGACTGACGTAGATGGCAGCGGGTTGACACGTCAACCCTCGGCAACCCCCACGCGAGGATCTCCCACGCCAGCGCCACGTGGCGCGCCTCGTCGTCCGCAATACGCGAGAGGGTGCGGGCCGTGCGCGGATCCCCTGCCGCTCGCGCTTGGTACTGCAAAAGCAGGGCGGAATACCCTTCGAAGATGCACCCTTCGACGACGCTGTCGTCGAGCATCTCGGCGAGCGACGGCGCCCGCGCGCCACGCTCGCGTGCGACCGCAGGGCGTGGCGGCGCTACTCCGAAGCGAGCCGCGAGGCGCCGCACGGCGCGGGCATGGCGCCGCTCGTCGCTCGAGGAAGCGTGCGCGGCCACGACGAGCGCACGCGGCGCCACGAAACGCGTGAGCGCCGCCGCGAGCTCGCGAAACGCTCGGACCGACGCGGCCTCGAGGTAGGCGAGCTTTGCGAAGTACGCGCCGACGGCGGCGAGGTCACCCTCTGCGGCGAGCGTCGAAGCTCGCGCGCGCATCGGCACGAGGCCTCGGGGGCGCCGCCCACCGCTCCCAGCGCAGGTAATGCACTCGAAAAGGAGCGCCGCGTCGGGGTAAATGCCCGCCTCGGTGTCGCACGAGGCCGTCGAGAGCTGACATCGGAAGAGCGCCTCGAGATTGCATATCTGCGCGCAACTGAGCAAATCCGGAGAGCAGCCGCGCATTTCGACCTTCGGCGGCATTCCACACGGCAAGAGGCGAAGCTCCGCGCATCCGGCGGCATCGCCTTCGAGGGTCGAAGCGTCGTAGGGGGTCGGTGCGCAGGGGTCGGGCGCCCCGTCGGCAACGCCACCATCGCTCGCCATCGATGCGTCGACGACGGGGTGCTCGGCGCTCGCCACGCACGCCGTCACCACGGCGGCAGGCACCGCGAGAACCAGCCCGACGATGCGCGCGAACGAGAGACTCAGGGCTTTTTCGCGCACGGCTACGCGCACGGGCGCGCCCGCCATGTTTCGTCGCAGCCGCGTTTCTCGCATCCCAACGTTCCCGTCCGAAACATGTTCTAGCTGCGCGAGCGCGCCCCCGTCTCGCTCTCGTGCGTCCGTCTCGCGTCTCGTTGTGGCGCGCGCGTAGCCCGCGCTCTGCGACAATCGTGCGACACCGAGCATATTGCGCCTCGCTGCGTCACACCCTATTGCCAGGAGCGCGCCCCCTCGAAGCTATGCCGAAGACAGTCGACATCCGCGGCGTGAAGCGCCGATTCCCAGAGAAAACAGGCCCTCTCGGCGGTCTCACGAATGACGGCGCCTCCGTCCTCGCGGTCGACGGCGTGAGCTTCGCGCTCGAAGAAGGCGAGTTCTGCGCGCTCATCGGCCCTTCGGGCTGCGGCAAATCGACGCTTCTGCGAATGGTATCGGGGCTCGATGCGCCCGACGAAGGCTCGGTCGAGGTGGCGTCGCGCGGGCGAGGAGAGATCGCTTACGTGTTCCAAGATGCGCACCTCCTTCCGTGGCGAAGCGTCGCCGAAAACGTCGCGCTCCCCCTGGAGCTGGGCGGCGTTTCGCACGCCGAGCGCGACGCCGCGGTGCTCGAAGCGCTCGCGCAGGTGGAGCTGACCGACGCCGCCAACCGCTACCCCCGTGAGCTCTCGGGCGGCATGCGCATGCGTGCGTCCATCGCCCGCGCGCTCGTCACCAAGCCCAAGTTGCTTTTGATGGACGAGCCCTTCGCCGCCCTCGACGAGCTCACGCGTCAGCGGCTCGACGAGCGACTCTTTGCCATTTGGAAAGAGCGAAAGCTCACGATCCTCTTCGTCACCCACGCGATCTTCGAGGCTACGTTCTTGGCTGAGCGGGCCATCGTTTTCTCCAAGCGACCCGCCCGCGTCGTCTACGACCAGCCGATTACCCTCGATCCGGAAAACGGCGCGCGCACGTCTGCCACTCGCGCGACGCCCGGCTTCGCCCGCGAGGCGGCGAAGCTCTTGAGCGCGCTCGAGGGGGGCGACACGTGAGCGCCGCCCGCCGGGCGAAAGCCGTCGCCGCGATCCTTCTTCCGCCGTTGGGCGCAGCAATCGTTGGCATTCTCATTTGGGAGTCGATCGCGCGTGGACTTGCCATTCCCGCCTATCTCTTGCCGCCACCGAGCGCCGTTGCGGCCGCGGCTTTTGCAAACGCGGGCCCCCTCGCGAGTGCCTGCCTCACGACGTCGCTCACCGCCCTCGCGGGGTTCGTCGCCAGCGCCGTCTTCGGCGTCGTCACGGCGTTCGTGCTCGCGTCCTCGCGCCTCGTCGAGCGGGCGTTCTACCCCTACGCGCTTATCCTTCAGACCGTTCCCATCGTCGCCATCGCGCCTCTTCTCGTTCTCTGGTTCGGCGTCGGCCCCCGCGCCGTCGCGGCCTCGGCATTCATCGTTTCGGTCTTCCCCGTAATCACGAATACGCTTGCCGGCGTGCGCGCCGTCGACCCTTCGCTTCGCGATCTCTTCAAGCTCTATGGTGCGTCACACGCACAGGTTCTCGTGAAGCTCGAGCTCCCCCACGCGCTGCCCAACATCACCACGGGTCTCCGCATCGCGTGCGGTCTCGCGGTGATAGGCGCCATCGTCGGCGAGCTCGTCGCAGGCTTCGCCGAAGGGAGCCCAGGCCTCGGTATCGTCGTGATGACGGCGTACCGCCAGCTGCGTACAGACCTGCTTTTCGCCGCCGTTCTCGCGTCGGCCTTCGTGGGTATTGCGATGTTCGTTGGCATTTCAACCCTGTCGGCAGTTGCCCTTCGGCGATACGAAAGAAACAACTGAGAGGCATCTTCCGAATGGTCACGACGATTCGACGCATTCCGTTATTCGCATTGGCCACGGGAGCCTTCTTGGTGATCGCCGGGTGCCGCAAGCCCGCAGCTACGACGAACGACGCAAGCGACGGCGCGCCCCCCGCGACGAAGCTGCGCGTGCAGCTCAATTGGGTCGCCGAGCCCGAGTTCGGCGGCCTCTACGCCGCACGCGAAAACGGCGCCTACGCGCGCGAAGGGCTCGAAGTCGAGCTCAAAGGCGGCGGCGCGGGGTCGCCCGTCGTGCAGCTCGTCGCCAGCGGCCAGGCCGACTTCGGCATCGCGGGCGCAGACGACGTGGTGACCGCCCGCGTTCGCGGCGCCGACGTGGTCGCCATCTTCGCGACGTTTCAAGTCTCGCCCCAAGGTGTCATGGTCCACGAGGAACAAAACGTCGCGAGCCTCGCCGATCTCAAAAGTGGCATTCTCGCCCTCGAGCTCGGTTTGCCGTTTGGAATGTACTTACGAAAGAAGCTCGGCTTCCACGGCGTATCGATCGTCCCCTACGACGGCGGCGTGGCGAAGTTTCTCACGGACGCTACGTATGCGCAGCAGTGCTACGTGACGAGCGAGCCCATCGCCGTGAAGAAGCGCGGTGTGCGCGCAAAGGTGTTCCTCGGCGCCGAATCGGGCTTTAATCCATATGCCAGTATGATCATCACGCGCGGGGCGATGCTCCGCGACAAGCGCGACGCCGTTCGCGCCTTCGTGCGCGCATCGGCCGATGGGTGGAAGGCGTATCTGCGCGATCCGAAGCCTGCCAACGCCGTCATGCAAAAGCTCAACGGCGCGATGGATGCCGAAACGTTCGCGGCCGCGGCCGAAGCCCAGAAGCCGCTCATCGAGACCGACGCGTCGAAAGCGCAGGGCTTGGGCGCGATGGACGAAGCGCGCTTCGCGACGCTCGCGTCTCAGCTCGTCGACCTCGGCGTTATCGCAAAAGCGCCGATCGCAAGCGAATGTTTCACGACCGTTCTTCCGTAGCGATTATGACCGCCACGGGTTGGCGCATCGCCCATTTTTTGGCAGGGTGCGCGCCCCCCCTCGACGTGGAGTGTGAACGATGGCGCGACCCCGAAAAGATGCAGTTGTTGAAGGAGTGGCTCTTACGCCGGCGAAGGCGCCCGAAGCGTTTGCCAACGTCGAAGCGAAGCTCCTTGCGATCCCGAAAGACTCTGTGCTCGTCATCGAGAGCGACGTCTCCGCCGCCGTGACCACCGTCCTCGCCGCGCTCCCCAAGTTGCGCGAGCTTCGCGACGCGGTCGCGACCGAGCTGCCGCAGCACCCGGCGCACTACATCGACGAGCTCGAGGAGATCGCGCACGCCGCATGGTTCGCCGACATTCTCGCGAACCACTCGGGCGATTCCGAAGCGGGCAAGGCGCTCATCGACGAGGCGACCACCCTTCGCGAAGGCCTTCTCATCGGCGCTGAGGCGCTCGCGTTCCGTGGCCTCATGGACAAGGAGCAGGTCGCGGCGATCCGTCGCGGCCAGGGCGACCTCGATGCCGCGAAGGACATCGTGACGCTCGCGCAGCTCTTCGCCGCCGCGTGGCCGCAAGTCGCCGCGAAGACGGCGGTCGAGAAGAAAGAGCTCGAACGCGCCGCAAAGCTCGGCCCCGAGCTGATGTTCGCGCTCGCCGCAAAAAAGCAGGCGACCAAGAAGGGCTCGAAGGAGCCGAGTGAGATTCGCGCCCGCGCCTTCACGCTGCTCGTGACGGCCTACGAGGCCACCCGCCGCGCGGTGACGTACTTGCGTTGGGCCGAGGGCGACGCCGACACGGTGGCGCCGCCGATCTCGAAGAAGAAGGCGCCGCGCAAGGCGAAGGGCGAGGCCGAAGCGGGCGTCGAAGCCGTCGCGCACACGAACGGCGCAGCCCCGGTTGCCGAGGAAGCCGCGTCCGCCGAGGCGTGATTCGCGACGACGCGAATCGTATGTAAGCACGACGAGCGCGCCCTCTTTCGACTGCCAATTAGGCATTCGAGAGAGGGCGTCGTCGTTTTCAGAAGAGCATCACCCGCCGTCGACGATGGGCGGCATGTTGGCAATCCAGACGTTCACCTTGTTGACGCCGTTCTGGTCGGCAATGTTCGACAAGATGGGCGGCATCTGGCGGAAGACCGGATCCTTACGGCTTCCCGCGAGCTTGCTGACGAGGCTGTTCGTAGGGTCGTTTGGCTTGATGCGAACGTAGGCCGCGTATTCGGTATATTGCGACGCCTTGTTCACCGTGGTCGTGTAGCCGTCTAGGTGCGTGACCTTGAGGGGCGCGCCGGCGGCCGTCGCCGCGAGAATATCCTTCGCGCTCACGCGAAACTTGGGCAACGTCGACCCCGTGGCGAGGGCGGTGGGGTTTGCGTTGTGGCACGAGGTGCCGCAATTGGAGTGGAGCCAGCCGAACGCCTCGCGCGCGCTGCCGGTCGTGTCTTCGGGGATGAGCGGCGCGGTGACGGGGGGCGCCGACAGGAGGTCTGCCGCCATGAGGCCCGCGAGCGTGAGACCCGCCGCGTTGGCGCCGGAAAGACTGATGGCATCGAACCCCAAGACCACGTCGAGCCGCCCGTTGTGGCACGAGCTGCACTGAGCCTTCGGCGGTATTTGGTATTTGGTTCCGTTGACCTCTTGCTCGCCCCCCTCCATTTTCGTGGCGGAGGTCTCGTCGTCCGACCAGCGATAAACGGTATAGTCCCAATTCTTGATGCCCTGGCCAGCGGTGGCCGCGAGCTTCGTGAAAATGCGCGTTTCGATGCGCTTTCCGCCCAGCGCGAACTCTTTCCAGATTCGCGTGCCGACGGGAAAGACCCATTCGTCCATATCGCTGGTATCGATTTTCGTTCCGGCGGGGATCGAGATCCATCGCTGCTTCAGCGCGCCGTCGCTCCAGAGCGTGTACCCAGGCGTGAAGGCGACGGCTTTGGCGTCAACCGTCTTGGTCGCCCAATCGGAATAGAGCCCTGCGCAGCGGAGGTCCATCGGGAAGACGCCGCCGCCGGCGGTGAGGCTTGCCGCGCAGTCGAAGGCGTCGTTGTGGGCATCGGCGGGGGCCGCATCCACGACGACGTCGGCGCCGCTGTCGACGACCGGCGCCGGAGCGTCGCTCTTCGTTCCGCCGTCTGTAGGCGTTTCGTCGGACGTCGACGAGCAGCCCGCATAGACCGCGCCCCCCATTGCAACGATGAGCACCAACGGAGCTAGCGTGCCCAAACGGACCGTCCCACCCATGTCGACTCCTCCAAGCGCCGCGCATAAACCGCAGCGAACGAGGGAGACCTTAGCACGCCGCTAGGAAGTACCGCCGCGTGCGAAACAGCGTGTACGCTCGTCGTTATGAATCGCGACGTGCCGCGTTTCGATTTCGCAGTCGATTACGCCGGCGTTACGCACATCGGGCACGTCCGCTCGAACAACGAAGATGTATGGCGGGTGGATCCATCCCTCTCACTCTTCGCGGTAGCCGACGGCATGGGTGGCCACCTTGCCGGCGAGGTCGCCGCCGAGCTCTGCGTCGACACGGTGCTTGCGTCTCTCGGTGACACCGGCGCGGTCGCCGCCATCGACGCCTATCGCCGCGAGCCGAGCCTCGAAGCGCGCCGTGGAATCTTCGAAATCCTGCGCAAGTCAGCCGAGAAAGCGAACGCCGCCGTGCGCGCCGAAGCGATGTCGCGCGAGGGGCAGAGCGCCATGGGGTGCACGCTCGACGTCGCGCTTCTTGTGCGCGACCGCATCTTCCTGCTGCACGTGGGCGACGGTCGCATCTACCTCGTGAGGCCGTCGACGACGATTCAAGTCACCCACGATCACGACTCGCGGGCGCTCCTCGTTGCCCAAGGCAAGGTGACGCTCGCAAAACGGGCGACGGTGCATAACCAACTCCTGAACGCGATTGGCCGCGCCGATGTTCTCTATTCGGATTGCGTCGTCGTTCACGTGGCACCGGGCGACAGGCTGGTCGTGACCACGGACGGTGTTCACGAGATGCTCGGCGACGAGTCGATTCTATCGACCCACGCCGCTGTCCCAGGCAGCGCGAACGCGGCTACGGCGCTCGTCGGCGCGGCCCTCGCGCGGGGCGGCCGCGACAACGCGACGGCGTTGGTGATCGACGTCGGGCCTCCCACGCGCATTCGCGAGGACAACGGCGACCCGATCCTCGATGCGCGGGATTTCGAAACCGCACGACGCTGTCCTCTCCTCTGCGACATGCCCGACGGCCTCCTTCTTCGCGCCCTTGCGATGGCCGTGGAGGTCGATATCCACGAAGGTGAACCTTTGCCTCGCGTGTCGACGACCGACCGGGTCGCCTACGTCGTGCTTCAAGGCGAAATCGAGGCGCCCGGCGGGCAGGCCTTTGGTGCGAGCGCGCTGCTTTACCCGGAATCGCTCCTCGGAATGGGGCAGTCGAACGTGCTTTGCAAAGCCACGACGCCGCTTCGCGTATTGCGCCTTCGGGCCGACGACTTTCGTGAAGTGTGCGCGGCCGATGCACGCCTTGCGTCCGCTCTGTACGAAAGGCTCGCACGCCACCTTGCAGGGCGAATGCGATGAAGGGGTGCAGTCTTACGTATCTTCGCGCCCGCGCATGTCACCCGTTTGTAGGCTGATCTAAGGCGCAGTAGAGCGCGCCGCGCACCGCGTTTTCCCGCGGGTTTTACCTGTAAACGGCCAGTCCTGTGGTAACGTCCTTTGGGATGATGGCCCGCGCACGCCTTTCCAAACTCGGTCGTATTGCCGTTCCTTTTGCATTGGCGACGACGTCGTTGATGGCAGGCGCGCCCAAGGCGCACGCCGCCGACGTGGCGATTACCGACGACGCGCGCGCGCGCTTCACCGCCGGCGTCAATCTGCTGAAGGATCCCGAAGGGCCCCGCTACGAAGAGGCCTATCGCGAGTTCAAAGCGGCCTATGCCGCTTCGCCTTCGTACAAGATTTTGGGCAATCTCGGTCTCTGCGCGATGAAGCTCGAACGGGACGACGAAGCCATCGTCGCCTTCGAGAAGTACATCGCCGAGGCGCCCGATCTCGCGCCCGCCGAGATCGCCCAGGTTAAAGCCGATTTGGGCACGCTCAAGGTCGGAGTCGCGCACATCACCGTAACGAGCTCGCCCCCCGGCGCGCAGATCTTCGATACGCGACTTCCGTCACGTGGCGAGCGTATTACGAATACCTACGGGCCGATTACGGCCCCCACCAAGCTCGGTATCCGCCAAGGTCAGCACACGCTCACGGCGAAGCTCGCCGGCTACCCGGACGTCGTGTGGGAGGTCGATGCGAACGGCGCCGAGATGGGCGAGCACACGTTCGAGCTGAAAAAGCCCGCCGCCGTCGCCGATACCCGCGGCGTGCTCACGCCGGTCAATTCGTCGCGCAAGACGCCTGCCACCGTCTGGCTGTTCGGAGCGGCCACCGGCGCATTCCTCGCGGGTGGTGTGGTGACCGGCATTTTGGCGAGCTCGAAGCACAGCGACTACGACAAGGCGAACAACGGAACCGACCCCGTCAACGCGAAGTCGATCAAAGACTCGGGCCAAACGCTGAATCTCGTCGCCGACGTCTGTTTCGGCGCGGCCATCGTCTCGGCGGGGCTCACGACGTACTTCTACTTCTCCAGCGACCCTGCGCCGGCCACCGTCGGCAACGTGACGAAACCGGCTTCGCCCACCGTCGCGTGGACTCCCGAATACCGCCCGGGCGGCGGCGGCATTTCGGTATTCGGGAATTTCTGATTCGTCTTTGGGGGAACTTGAGCTGACGCGAGAGGGTTTACGATGGAAGTCACAATCGGCGAGCTCATCGACAAGAAGTACCGCATCGTCCGCCTCCTGGGCGAAGGCGGAATGGGCGCCGTCTACGAGGGTGAGAACGTCCGTATTCACCACCGCGTGGCCATCAAAGTCCTTCACGCGGGGATTGCCAACAACGGCGCCGCCGTCGAGCGCTTCGAGCGCGAGGCGCAGGCCGCGGGCAAGATAGGCTCGGACCATATCGTCGAAGTGTTCGACCTGGGCGAGCTGCCGAGCGGCGCGCGCTACATGGTCATGGAATACTTGGACGGCGAAAATCTCTCGAGCCGCATTCGCTCGTCAGGGCGCATGGCCGCCCACGAGATTGCGCCGCTCATGTTGCAAATGCTCGAAGGGCTCGGCGCCGCCCACCACGCGGGCATCGTTCACCGCGATCTGAAGCCGGATAACATCTTTCTGGTGCGAAACAAGAAGACGGCGGGCGACTTCGTCAAGATCGTCGACTTCGGAGTCTCGAAGTTCAATAACCTCTCAGGCGATTCGGCCATGAGCATGACGCGCACGGGCGCGGTCATCGGGACGCCCTATTACATGTCTCCCGAACAGGCGCGCGGCGCGAAGAGCACCGACCACCGTTCGGATTTGTATTCTGCAGGCGTCGTCCTCTACGAGTGCGCCACCGGGCAAGTCCCGTTCTTGGCCGACACGTTCAACGAGCTGATGTTCAAGATCGTCCTCGAGCCTCCGCCCGACCCTACGAAGATCGTCGCCGGGCTCGATCCGCGCTTCGCGGCGATCATCATGAAAGCGATGGCCCGCGAGGTCGACACGCGCTTCCAGACCGCGCAAGAGTTCGCCCAAGCCGTCCACGAATGGATGTCCTCGTTCGGGATGACGACCGGAATCTCGAGCCCGTCCTTCGCAGGCGGCGGCAACGTCGGAAACGTGACGACGCAGGCCCATCAACTGCCGGTGATGCACGTCGTGACGCCCTCGCCCGATATGCAGACGTCGGCGGCGGGCGGCCCGCCCATGGTGGTCGCAGGCAAGCTCTCGAAAACGGCGGGGTCGATCCCCAACGTCGCCGCGCCCATTCGCACGCAGGGCGACCCGCCCCGCGGCTCGTCGGGTGTCGCGGCCGGCATCGCCGTCGCGGCGGTGGTGCTCCTCGCGGGCGGTGGCTTCGCCGCGCTCAAAGTGATGCAGGGGCGCGGCGCACCGCCGCCCAGCGCCGGTGCGCAGGGTATCGGCGTGGTTGCGGAGCCCGTCGTGACGGCGCCGCCGATTGCGCCGCCGCCAGTGGTGGCCACGATCGCGCCGGCCGTCGAAGCCGCCGTTGCGGCGAGCCCGTCGGCGTCGGCCGCACCCAGCGCCACGGCTGCATCAACGTCGACCTCACAGTCGCGCCGCGAGCGCGAAAAAGAGGCCGCGGCGTTGGCCGCGTTGCGCGCGGCGAAAGATCCGAAAGCCGCGCCGTCCGCCTCCGCGGCGGTTACGACGACCGCCGCGCCGAGCGCCGAGACAGACTTGGTCAAAGGGCGAACGATACGAACAGGGTTGTGAGGCGAACGCCGCGCTAACCGTGCGGTGGCAGCCGACCATCGATGCGAGCGCGAAAAGGAGCACGGAGCGACGCATAGGTTCCGATGGGCGTAGCACTGCGCGCGCCGTCGCGCCTCGTGTGAACCTATGGCTACGACCGCGACGCGAAGGGGCCGATACACGGGCTAACTCGAGGCTCGCGCGACTGGCGCGGCTCGTGCTCTTGCCGGTACTCTCGCCCGTAGACACTCCCTTGCTCTCCCACTTCCTTCGAGGATCCATGAACCCGTTCTCTCGCACGCGCGCAACGTTCGCCGGCGCCGCGACCCTCTCGTTCGCGCTGTTCTCTCCCCTCGCGTGCTCGTCCACGGTGAACGGCTCCGACCTGCCGCCGCTGTTCACGGAAGCGTCGCTCGAGGCGGCGTGCTCCCATGATTACGACGTGTACAGAGCTCGCGCCTTGCGTTGTACCGGCGCAAACCCCGACCCGGCGGACACGCGCGCGGCGTCGATTCAGGGGTGTAAAGACTACGCGAGCCTCCCCGGTGTGAAACCGACGCCGGCGATGTTCGACGCGTGCACGCGCCAGGAAGAATCGGCCGCCTGCGACGAGCCGCTCACCGCGTGCCAGTGGCCGGGGTCGATGGCAAAGGGCGCAGCATGCAACTTCGGTTCGCAATGCACGTCGGGCTACTGCGTCCTCCCGACCAATCAGGTCACGGGAGCAGACGGTACGACCTACCAGACCGAAGGCCCCTGCGGTGTGTGTGGCGATACGATCCCCGCCGGCGCGACCTGTGATGGAACATCGGGGCAGTGCGCGACTGGCTACAAATGTATCGATACGAAATGCCAACCGATCCGCCAGAAGGGCGAATCGTGCCGCATCACGAGCTCGCGCGACGAGCGTGACTGCGCAAGCCCCCTGCGGTGCATCGGCGGAACGTGCGCCCCGCGCCTCGCCGCCGGTGCCATCTGCGCGAGGACCTCGGAGTGCCAAGCCGGCAACTCGTGCTCGAACGGCATCTGCACCAAGGTGACCTGGGCGCTCCCCGGCGACGCCTGCAACGACGTCACCATTCAGTGCGCCGAAGGGGTTTGCAACACCGTCTCCGATGCTCAGGGGAACCCGGTCGGCTCGGCCACGTGCAGTAAGGTTCTGAAGGACGGCGAGGCGTGCACGATCGACGCATCTACCACCGCGTGTGGCTACTATTCGCAATGCGCGAACAACGTCTGCGCGCCGTATTACACGGAGTGCCACTGATCGTGGGGCTTTGACCGCAGGGGGGCGGAGTGCGGGCGTGAGCTGGGGCCCGAGCCGAGGAATCGGTCAGTGCTGCGGCGGGAGGCCCGTCGCATTCATTGCAAAAGCCAGCTCGTCGGCGGCAAGGTCGACTTCCGCCTTCACCATGTCGGCGCCGCCGTGGCCTGAGTGCGCCTCGACGCGCATGAGAATAGGCCGGTTGGACGCCTGCGCCGCTTGCCACGCTGCCGTCATCTTCCACGCGTGGCGCGGCGACACACGGTCGTCCGCGTCCGCCGAGAGCATCAGCACCGAAGGGTACGCCGTCCCCGGTTTGACGTTGTGATACGGCGAGTACGCGACGAGCGCCTTGAAGACGGGCTCGTCCTTCGAAGACCCATATTCGCTTATCCACGTCTTGCCGTCGCCCCAGAGCGGGTAGCGCAGCATGTCGATGACAGGCACCCCGCAAAGCACGGCGCGGAACAGCCCCGGGCGCTGCACCGCCACGGCGGCGACGAGAAGACCTCCGTTGGAGGCGCCCTCGATGACGAGGCGCTCAGGCTTCGTGTAACCGCCTTTCACGAGGTGCTCGGCGGCCCCGATGAAGTCGTCGAAGACGTTCTGCTTCTTCGTGAGCATTCCGGCGCGGTGCCAGTCCTCGCCGTACTCGTTTCCGCCGCGCAGATTGGGGATGGCAAGGCCGCCGCCGGCCTCGACCCACGCGTACTGGGTCGCGCTGAACCACGGTGTCATGCCGAAGCCGAACCCGCCGTAGCCGGTGAGCAGGAAGGGCGTCGAGCCGTCTCTCGGAACGTCCTTGCGACGCACGACGAACATGGAGACGGGCGTGCCGTCTTTGGACGGATAGATCACCTGCTCCGTCGCGAAGGCTGCGGGGTCGATGGGCGCTTTGACGC
>JANXMC010000066.1 GCA_025354825.1 Myxococcales bacterium | reverse complement strand
CTACTCCGTCGCGCCGCTCTATCCGCCCGCGCCTGGAGCCACGCCCGCCGCCAGCGCCTCGTCCGCGAAGGTCGTCGCCTTCCCCCGCGCCGACGGGTCGCCCGCCGCGCGCCCAACGACCGCACCCGACGGTTCTGCCTCGCCGCCCGCGACGCCTCTCGCGATGCCCGACACCGGCGCGCTGCCTCAAACCCACGACACGCCCGACGCGACCAACCCCATCTTCGAAGCACGCGCCGCGGCGCTCTTCGGCGCCATCGTCGACGACGCCCCCGATCGCGCCCTCCCGTTCTTTTTCCCTGTCGCCGCCTACGAGCAGGTGAAGGCCATCACCAACCCCGCGCGCGACTGGAAGCTTCGGCTCGTAGCGGCCTTCACGCGCGACATCCACGACCTGCACTTGAAGCTCGGAAAGAACGCCGACCGCTGCAAGTTCCTGCGCCTCGACGTCCCCGCCGCGCGCGCCGTGTGGGTCGAGCCGGGCGAGGAGTACAACAAGCTCGGCTACTACCGCGTCTTCGGCAGCAAGCTCCGCTACGAGCTCGACGGCCACCCGCGCGACATCGAGGTGAGGTCGCTCATCTCGTGGCGCGGCGAGTGGTTCGTCGTCCACCTGAGCGGGATGAAGTGACCCGGAGGGCAGACGCGAGCTCGGGGCGTGAGCGAGATCGAGAAGAGAGTGACCTACGCCGCCGTGTCTGCTATCTCCCCGCTCCCACGTCGGGTTGATAGCTCAGTCGGTAGAGCTGCGGACTTTTAATCCGTAGGTCGCGGGTTCGAGTCCCGCTCAACCCACTTCGTATCGTCACCAGCCGCGCCGTTTAGCGCACGGTGATCTCGTGCACGACGCCGTTCGCATCGAGGTACCTCGCCGTCGCCGGCAAGATGGGCCTCAAAAAGCGCACGGCGCGCAGGCGGCGCAGGCGCAAAAAACCCAGGAGCGACCGGGAACGGCCGACGCGCCCAAGTGGGCTCGGCGCAAAGGCGTAGGCCCAGTCCGAGACGACGATACGTCTGATCTCGGACGGCTGCGGCTCGCCCGAGAGCTCGCGGGCGAGGTCGAAAATGCAGATGCCGGAGGAGCCTTGGACGGCGCCGCGCTCGGCCCGTTGTTCATCGTTTTGCATACGATGATTCTGACGGCGAGGTGTCTCAAATCATGAGACGACGCGGCGGCCCACGCAGGCGCGATCCGAACACCACGAGCCGCGAAATCAGTCCGCCGCGCTTCGTGGCTCGGCGCTATTCCGGATCGGTGAAAAGCCGCCGTGCGCGCTCGGGATCGAGCCTCACGAAAAGCCCTTCGGCGTCGCTGACGATCTCGTCGCCAACGAAGCACTGCCCCTCGGCGTAAATCTTCTTGTCGTCGACGCGAACGGTGCGCGCGACGAACTTCAAGTCGACATTGAGCGGCGTCGGCTTTCGGTAGCGAATCGTGAGCGACGCCGTCATTCCACCGACGCCGTTGGCGCGGTTCGCAAACGCGAGAAGCTGGTCGAACATCGACGCGATGTGCCCGCCGTGCACGTGGCGGGGTGGCCCTTCGTAGACGTTCGAGAAGCGCACGACGGCCGTCACGCGCTTGTCGGTCTCGCCGTCGGTGGTGATCGCCACGTGGGGCGCGAGCGCGTTGTAGACGCCCGTGACGGGGCTGAACGGCAGAAAGTTGGTGACGTCGCGCGTGAACCGGGGGACCGGCTTCGTCCCGGCGTACGGCGCGAGGGACGCCGCGAGCGCGTCGGCTTGGGCCGTGAGCGCGCGAAGCGCGTCGGCCGGCGCCGTGAGCGACGCCGAGGTCGCGATGACACTTCGTATCGACGCCACGAGCTTCGCGAGCTCCGCGCGCTGCTCGACTGAAAAATCACTCTCCGCCATCGGTCCTCAGCCTTCGTTCGTCGGTCGCATCGCGCGAATGCGCGCGTACACGCCGCCCTCATGTCCTAGGGGGTTGCGGCGCTACGTGCGCGTCACGTCGGAGTCTCGGCGCACGCAGGCGCGTCGACTCGCTGTCTCGAAAAGTGAGACCCTCGTTCGCACGATGCGAAGTGACACGACGAGCCCGACAACCCGCCTTTTGACGGCCCGCACCCTTGTGAGCCGCCCCGGCGGCGCAACCGTCGCCGAGCTGATGGCGAACCTCGGCGCGTCGCGCGCGACGGTGATGCGCTACCTCCGGGCGCTGCCGGAGATCGGCACGGTGCTCGAGTCCGAGTGGCGGGGATCGCACAAGGCGTACACGGTCCCGCAGCGGTCGCGCGGCGCGTCGATTATCATGACCGAGCTCGAGATGGTCTCCGTCGCTGTCGCGCGGCAGATCCTTCGCTACCTGGATGGGACGCCGTTCGGCGGTGGCCTCGCGCAAGTGTTTGGGAAGATCGAGAGCTCGCTCAAGCGGAAAAACGCGACGGCGCATCTCGCGCGGAAGATCTTCGACGTGAACGAAGGCGAGCTCCGCTTTCGCGCGCGCGACCGCGACAACCTCGAGGCGCTGGTCGACGCGCTGCTTCGCGAAGACAAGGTGCGCATCACCCACGCGCGGATCGATTCGGGGCGCGTCGCCTTCGAGGTGCTCCCCTACACGCTGCTTTTTCACCGCAAAGGGCCCTATCTCGTCGGCAAGAGCCTTCATCCGCCCCACGCCGGCGCGATTCGCACGTTCGCCTTCGACGGGATTCGCAGCATCGAGTGGCTTCGCGGCGAGAGGTTCCCATACCCGGCCACGTACTCGCCGGAGCACACGCTGCGGAACGCGTTCGGCATCGTCGGAGGCAAGGCAGAAACGATCGTCGTGCGGTTCGATGCGAAGGTCGCGCGCTCGGTGACGCGGCGAAAGTGGCACCGATCGCAGCGTGTGAAAAAGCGCGCGGGCGGTGAGCTCGAGGTCACGCTGCGGTGTGCTGCGAGCTTCGAGGTAACGACGTGGGTGCTGTCGTGGGGGGCGAACGCCGAAGTGATTTCGCCGGTGAGCCTTCGCGAAGAGGTCGCACGCGAGGCTAAGGCGATGAGCGCACGGTACACGCGCACGACGGGGGCGATCGACTGACGCAAAAAAGCCCGAGGTACCTCGCGGCAACCCGGGCTTCTTCGCGAGCCACGTGCGGGGCTTACGAGATGAGCGGTGCGATCAGGAGCGAGACGACGCTCATGACCTTGATGAGAATCGAAATGCCGGGACCCGACGTGTCCTTGAAGGGGTCGCCGACTGTGTCGCCGACGACAGCGGCCTTGTGCGCGTCCGAGCCCTTCGCGTGGCCGGGGAGTCCGCCCTTTTCGATGAACTTCTTCGCGTTGTCCCAGGCGCCGCCGCCGTTCGCCATGAGGAGCGAGAGCGTGGAGCCGACGGCGAGAGAGCCGGCGAGGGCGCCCGCGAGGACGCGGGGGCCGAAGGCGAAACCGAGGACGACCGGCGCGAGCACGGCGACCGCGCCCGGGAAGATCATCTCTTTGATGGCGGCCGCCGTCGCGAGATCGACGATGCGTGCCGGCTCCGGCTCGACACCCTCGCGGCCTTCGAGGAGGCCGGGGATCTCGCGGAACTGACGACGAATCTCTTCGACGATGGCGCCGGCGGCGCGACCGACAGCCGTCATAGTGGCGGCGCCGACGACGCACGGGAGGATGCTGCCGAGCAGCAGGCCAATGAGCACGTCGGCGTCGATGAGGCCGAGCTCCATGGGGCCGAGGCCTTTCAGGTGGCGGGCTTCGTTGACGCTCATGTTGAAGGCCGCGAAGAGCGCGACGACCGTGAGCACGGCCGACCCGATTGCGAAGCCCTTGCCGACGGCGGCGGTCGTGTTGCCGACGGCGT
>JANXMC010000058.1 GCA_025354825.1 Myxococcales bacterium | reverse complement strand
CCCCGCCGCAACGACCGGGCGACCCTTCGCATCAGGACGATACGGCCGTGGAGACACGGCCGAAGACGGCCGTTCCCAAGCGCCACAAGGTCATCTTCCACAACGATGACTTCACGACGATGGAGTTCGTCGTCGATGTGCTTCGCCGCTTCTTCCATAAAAACGACTCGGAGGCCGTGCACGTCATGTTGACCGTGCACAGAAAAGGGAAGGCCGTCGCCGGCGTCTATACGCGCGACGTGGCCGAGACCAAAGTCGCCGAAGTCATGAAGCACGCCCGAGAGCACGGCATGCCGCTGCTCCTCACGACCGAACCCGAGTGACGGCAAAACCCATGAGGATAAGTCCCGAAGTCGAGATTGCGCTGTCGGTCGCAGCCACGGAAGCTGCCCGGCGTCGCCACGAATACATCACCGTAGAGCACCTGCTTTATGCGCTGCTCATGGACGACGCGACGGCCCTCGTCGTGCGCCACGCAGGCGGCAACGTCGCCGATCTCAAGCGGCGGCTCGAGAAGGTCCTCGCCGACGAAATGGAGGCGCTCCCCGAAGACGGCGACGAGGTCACGCCTACGCCTTCGCTAGGTGTTCAGCGCGCGATTCGTCGCGCGGCGCTCCACGTCGAGTCGTCGGGAAAAGAAGAGGTCAAAGGGGCAAACGTCATCGTCGCCATCTTCGCCGAGCGCGACTCGTTCGCGGCGAGCGTCCTCGAAAAGGGCGGCATTACGCGCCTCGACATCGTGTCGTACCTCTCTCACGGCGTCTCGAAGCTCGACGACGAGAGCGATGGCGGCGGCGACGAGGCGAATGCCGGGGGCGACGGCGAGGCGGCGAAGCCTGCCAAAGATCCGCTCAAGGCCTACACCGTGAACCTCAACGAAGAGGCGAAAGAGAAGCGAATCGACCCGCTCATCGGCCGAGGCAACGAGGTCGAGCGGATCATTCACATCCTGGCGCGGCGCAAGAAGAACAACCCGATCCTCGTCGGCGACGCCGGCGTGGGGAAGACGGCACTCGTCGAAGGGCTCGCGCGGAAAATCGTCGAAGGCGAGGTTCCCCACGCGCTCAAGGACTCGACTGTCTATTCGCTCGACATGGGGTCGCTCCTCGCAGGCACGCGCTTTCGCGGCGACTTCGAAGAGCGCATCAAAGCGGTCATCAAGGCGCTCCAGAAGATCGACGGCGCCATTCTCTTCATCGACGAGATCCACACGATCGTCGGCGCCGGCGCGACGAGCGGCGGCAGCATGGATGCATCGAACCTGCTCAAACCGGCCCTCGCCTCGGGCAAGCTGCGGTGCGTCGGCTCGACGACGTTTCAAGAGTATCGAACGCACTTCGAAAAGGACCGCGCCCTCGTTCGTCGCTTCCAGCGCGTCGAGGTGAACGAGCCGAGCGTGGAGGACACGATCAAGATCCTCGAAGGCTTGAAGAAGCAGTACGAGGAGTTCCACGGCGTGACGTACACGCAGGGAGCCATCGAGGCCGCGGCGACGCTTGCGGCGAAGTACCTCCACGACCGCAAGCTGCCGGACAAGGCGATCGATCTGGTCGACGAATCGGGCGCGGCGGCGAAGCTCGCGGCGGGGAAGCCCGGCGCGGTGGTCGACGTCGTCGACGTCGAACGGGTGCTCGCGCGCATGGCGCAGATTCCGCCGCGCGAGATTTCGACCGACGACAAGAGCCAGCTGAAAAACCTCGATACCGAGCTCAAACGCCACATCTTCGGTCAGGATGAGGCGATCGTGCAGCTGGCGAGCGCGATCAAGCTGGGCCGAGCCGGTCTACGGGCTGCGGAAAAGCCGATCGGTTCGTTCCTTTTCACCGGGCCCACCGGCGTCGGCAAAACCGAGGTCGCCAAGGTGCTCGCCAAGACCCTCGGCATCGGCTTCGTCCGCTTCGACATGAGCGAGTACATGGAGCGCCACACCGTGTCGCGCCTCATCGGCGCGCCCCCCGGCTACGTCGGTTTTGATCAGGGCGGCCTGCTTACCGACGCCATCGCGAAGACGCCTCACGCGGTGCTCTTGCTCGACGAGATCGAGAAGGCTCACCCGGACGTCTTCAACGTTCTTCTCCAGGTGATGGACCACGGCAAGCTCACCGACAACAACGGCAAGCAGACCGACTTCCGTCACGTGATCTTGCTCATGACGAGCAACGTCGGCGCGCGCGACCTCACGCGGCGATCTGTTGGTTTTGGGGATCCGAAAGTCGGCGCAGATGTCGATCGCGAGTTCAAAAACCTGTTCAGCCCCGAGTTCAGAAACCGCCTCGACGCACGGATCATGTTCCGGTCGCTCTCGCCGGTGGTCATGTCGAGCATCGTCGAGAAGTTCATCAAGGAGCTCGCAACGCAGCTCGCCGAGCGCAACGTGACCATCGAGGTCACCGAGGCCGCGAAGCAGCACCTCGCCGAGAAGGGGTACGATCCTGACAACGGCGCGCGGCCTCTCGGGCGCGTGATTCAAGACGACATCAAGCGTCCGCTCAGCGACGAGCTTCTCTTCGGAAAGCTCGAAAACGGCGGCAACGTGTCGATCGGCTTCGACGTCGAGACGAAGAAGCTCACGTTCACATACGACGCGGCCGCCGCGAAAGCGCTGCCCAACTAACCGTCCAATCCGCACGCGAACGCGCACGCGGGGAGACGGGCCTTCGGGCGCGCCTCCTCGTTTGCTATTTGGCAATCGTCGCGGCCGCCAAGCGCTGCCCCCGCGTAGCGCGTCGCAAGAGGTTGGCCGAGCGTTTGCGTTAGGTTGGGGCATGCTCACCTTTAAGAACATCCTCGTCCCGGTCGACTTCACCGAGACGTCCACGAAGGCCCTCGACTACGCGATGGAGCTCGCCAAAAGGTTCGAGTCGAAGGTCACGATCCTCCACGCCTACGAGGTGCCGGTCTTCGGCTTCCCCGACGGCGCGCTCATCGCCACGGCCGACATCACGGGGCGCATCTCGAATGCGGCGCAGCAGTCGCTCGCGGCGCTCGTCGACGCGCGGAAGTCCGCGGGCCTCACCGTCGAAGGCGTCCTCCGCAACGGCGTGACCTACGACGAGATCAACGCGCTCGCCGACGAGATCTCTGCAGACCTCATCGTCATCGGAACCCACGGCCGGCGAGGGCTCGCCCGCGCGCTTCTCGGGAGCGTCGCCGAGAACGTGATTCGCACGGCGAAGGTCCCCGTTCTCACGATTCACGGTCCCCGCGAAAGCTGACCGCCGCGAGGATCGCGGGCCGGACGCTGGACTGAACGCGCGCGCAGGTCCATGCTTGCGGGCGATGCTGCTGCGACCGATCGACAACCCGCCCAACCCCTGGGCCCACACCGACGTGGAGTACCTCCAGGGCTCGGTCCCGGACGCGCGGCTGCGGATTTACGAAGACGCGTCGCGGTCGATCCTGTCGAAGAACGACAGCCCCGACGTGGGCTTCACGTGGAGTGTCAACCCGTACCGCGGCTGCTTTCACGCCTGCGCGTACTGCTACGCGCGCCCGAGCCACGAGTATTTGAGCCTCGGCGCGGGGACGGATTTCGAGCGGAAGATCATCGTGAAACGCGACGCGCCCGCGCTGCTGCGCGAGGCGTTCGAGAAGCGCTCCTGGGAAGGCGGCACAGTCGTCTTCAGCGGCGTGACCGACTGCTACCAGCCGCTCGAGGCAAGCTACAAGCTCACGCAAGGGTGCCTCGAGGTCTGTGCAGAATACAAGAACCCCGCGGCGGTGATCACGAAGTCGCCGCTCATTGAGCGTGACGCCGATCTCCTGGTGCGGCTTCACGAGGTAGCGAGCATCGACGTGGTCATCAGCATCCCGTTTTGGAATGCCGACAACGCGCGGGCCATCGAGCCGTTCGTGGCGACGCCGCAGCGGCGCATGCGCACGGTTGAAAGGCTGGCGGCGAGAGGGCTGAGCGTGCAGGTCAACGTCGCGCCGATCATCCCGGGCCTAAACGACGAAGACATTGGCGACGTGCTGAAGGCAGCAAAAGAGGCCGGCGCCGTTCGGGCCGGGTGGACGCTCATGCGCCTGCCGGGCTCGGTCGCGCCCGTTTTCGAAGAGCGGCTGCGAGCCGCCCTGCCGTTGCGTGCAGACAAGGTGATGCGCCGCGTGCGCGAGACTCGGAATGGCAAATTGAACGACCCGCGCTTCGGTACGCGGTGGCAAGGCGAAGGGGTCTACGCCGAGGCCGTCGCCGCGCTGTTCAAGCGAACCGCGCTGCACCTCGGGCTCGAGGTGACGCGCATGGGGAATCACGAGGGGGCGACCAGTTTCGAGAGGCCGACGAAACCGAAGCGGCAGCTGACGTTATTTTGAACCTCGAAGAGAGTCTCCACGGCAGCCCCGGAAGCGGGTATTCGTCGCCGGCGATGTTTTTCTCTGTTTGCGATGCCCTGTTTCGGTCGGTCGTCCTCCTGGGCCTGGCACTCGCACCGTTTATGGCGCCTCTCGAGGCCGCGCCGTCCGCGACGATGACGGAAGCCTGCGCGCGCCTGTCGGTCGCCGCCGCGGTGACGGCGATCATTCTTGCGGCGGTGCGGTGGTCGGCGCGGCGATCGCCCCTCGCGGCGCTCTTGGGCATGGTGACGTGGCTCGCGATCGTCGTGTTCGCGGTGCTCTTCTCCCACGACGACGGCCCGGTCATGAAGGCCGTCCCGTTCGCGGCGCCCCTCGCATGGCTGATGCTCGCGGCGTTCGCCCACGCGGCCCTCGGTCGGTCGCTCACGCTCGCGCATATGCGGTGGGCGGGCGCGGTGGCGATCGTGATTGTAGGTATTGCGTCCTACGCCGCGGGGCATGGGCGCGTGACGTCGAGAGCGGCGCGCTACCAGGCGGCGCTCCTCGCAGACCCGGGCGCCGAGTCGCCCGCGTTCGCCTATGCGGCGATGCTGAATGCCGAGAAGCGATCGAACGAAGCCGCCGCCGTCTTGCGCGCGTGCGCCGATGCGCGACCGTTGGCCTGCGCGTGTGTGGCGGGGGCGACGCTCGCGGCGCTCGATAGGGCGAATCACAAAGAGGCGCTCGCGCGGCTGGATGGCGCAGCGCCCACGTGCCGCGCGAAGGAGCCCGTGGGGATGCGCGCGGAGGCGCTCGCGGGGCTCGGCCTGGGCGACGACGCATTGCGCGAGGCCGACCGCGCGCTCATTGCCGACCCCGAAGACAAGTATGCCCTCTTCGCGAAGGGGCGCGCGCTGCAGCTTGCGGGGAACAGCACGCTCGCGCGGCACTTCGTCGAGCAGTCGATCGCTCACGGGCGCGGCGTGCAGCCTCGCCTGCTCCTGGGGCTCCTGCTGTACCAAGCAAACGAGCTCGATGCCGCGGAGGTGGAGTTCCGCGCGGTGATTGCGAGCGAGCCGGAGAACGCGCCGGCGAATTACGATTTGGCCCTCGTGGCCCATCGCAAAAACCGATATCGCGACGCACGCGAAGGGTATTTGCGCGCCCTCAAGCTCGACCCGACGTACCTCGATGCGCGGTACAACCTGGTGCTTTTAACGCACGACGCGGGGGCCGACCAAGAGGCGTCGCACCATCTCGACGAGCTCCGCAAAGCGGCGCCGAACGACGCACGAATCGACGGCCTGGCTCGCGCGCTCTCGGCGCGCCCCGCGGCGTCCGACGCCGGCGCTGCGAACTGAGCTCCGCCCGCGCGTGACGGCAGGGCGAGCTCCTTCGCGTGATCTCGCGCGCTTACGCGCGACAGCGTCCTAACGCGATTGGCGTCATCCAATTGGGTGACGCAACAGAGTGCCCATTGCACCAATGGGTGGCTTGTTTGCACTTGTGAAACCCGTATATCTCACGACTCGCCCAACCCCTCGCGCGCGCCGTGCGAGGCGCGCCCTTGAAGGAGTGCTCAATGCGGCTAGCACCCGTGCTCTTGGCCACGATCGTTTTCGCGGCAATGCCCCTTGCGATGGGCTGTCTGGACGATCCGATTCACGCGCCCCCGTATACGCCCACGCCGATTGATCCGCCGGATGCGGCGCCCGTTCCCACGGTCCGCCCCGATGCGGCGGCACCCGTCGACGCGGCGATCGATGCGCCGGTGATCGAGTTGGACGCGAGCGGGCCGATTACCTCCCACGGCTCGATAGGGCCGGGCGGCGTAGTGGCGAGTAGCCCCAATTACAAGCTCATTACCTCGACCAACGAGGGCATTCGAAATATCAGCACGTCGCCGAACTACAAGTTCAACGGCGGCGCTTTGAACGACAAGCGTTGAAGGGCGGGGCCATTATGAACATTCGCAGAATTGGTTATTCCGTCGCGCTCGCAGCAGCCGCATCGCTCGGCTGGGCAACCACGGCTCGTGCCGCCGTCCCGCGCGTGCTTACGCAGCAGGGGCTCCTCGTCGATAGCGCGAACAAGCCTGTCGTCGGGCAAATTCAAATCGTCTTTACGATTTACGACACCGCTGCGGCGGGCACGGTTCTCTGGACGGAAACGCAGCAAATTACGCTCGATGGCGGCTACTTCTCGACGATCCTCGGCGCGACGACGCCGCTCGTACCGGCGGTCTTCGACGGCTCGACACGGTACCTCGGCGTGCAGGTCGCAGCCGACCCGGAGATGACGCCGCGGCAGCCGATCACGAGCATTCCGTATGCGCTCATGGCCGACGACGCGACGGGCGACATTCACCCGACGAGCGTCTCAGTGAATGGCAATAAAGTCATCGACGCCAATGGCAATTGGGTCGGTCCGCTGACGGGCCTCGCCGGAAGCACGGGGCCGACGGGGCCTGCCGGATCAACGGGGCCCGTGGGTGAAACCGGTGCGGCGGGCACCGCGGGGCCTGTTGGCGCAACGGGCGCGATTGGCCCCGTAGGTCCGACGGGCGCAGCCGGCGCAGTCGGTGAGACGGGCGCCATCGGTCCGATGGGGCCCATGGGTCCGGTGGGTCCTGGCGGCGCGACGGGCCCGATTGGGCTCACGGGCGCGACAGGCCCGGCCGGAACGCCGGGCGCGGTTGGACCGCAGGGCGTGCCGGGAACACCTGGCACTGCGGGAACGCCGGGCGCGACGGGCGCACAGGGGCCGGTGGGCGTCGCGGGGCCGATTGGGCCGACGGGTCTGCAAGGTCCGGCAGGGCCGACGGGCGCGGTCGGTCCGGCAGGCGCCGCGGGAACGGCGGGGGCTCCGGGGACACCGGGCGCGACGGGCGCGACAGGCGCCGCGGGTCCGACGGGCGCCGCAGGTCCGCAAGGTTCGATCGGTGCGACGGGCGCGGTGGGTCCAGCAGGAACACCGGGCACGCCAGGCGCGCCAGGAACGCCGGGCGCGGCAGGTCCGCAGGGGCCGAGCGGCGCGACGGGCGCCGTGGGTCCGGCAGGAACGCCGGGCGCGCCAGGCGCAACGGGTCTTCAAGGGCCGACGGGCCCGATCGGTCTCGCGGGCCCCGCGGGCCCGACGGGCGCCGTCGGTCCGGCGGGTGCACAGGGCGCTGCCGGGCCGACGGGCGCGCAGGGTCCGACGGGCCTTCCCGGAATCGCGGGCGCGACCGGTCCTGCGGGTCCGGCGGGCGCGGCAGGTTCAGCGGGACCCACGGGCGCAGTCGGCCCGACGGGTCTTCCCGGCGTCGCGGGCGCAACGGGCGCGGTGGGTCCGGCGGGCGCCAGCGGCGCCGCAGGTCCGGTGGGGCCCATCGGTCCGACAGGCGTCGCGGGTCCGGCCGGTGCAACCGGCCCCGCCGGCACGAGCGGCTCTGCAGGACCCGCAGGTGTGGCGGGCCCCGCGGGTCCCGTTGGTCCGGCAGGCGCGACGGGCGCCGTCGGCAGCAGCGGACTCCAAGGTCCGCCGGGCGCGCAAGGCGCCGCAGGACCGCAAGGCCTTCCAGGTACGCAGGGGCTCCCCGGCGCGACAGGACTGCCCGGTGCACAAGGCAACGCGGGCCCGCAGGGGTCGGCCGGCCCGGCAGGTCCGACGGGTCCTTCGGGAAGCGCAGGAACGAACGGACGTGATGGCGCGACGGGTGCGACGGGTCCCACGGGCCCCGCCGGCGCGAGCGGCGTCACGACTCAATCGATCGTCGACGTCTCTCAAGTTCCGGCAAACGGGACCGGTCAAAGGTGGGGGGACATCGTCTTCCTGAGCCCGCCGCAGCAGATCACCGTCGGCGCTGGCGGCACTGTACTGGTCACCGGCCACGCCACGCTCGGCGTGCAGCTCGAGGGCTGGCCGGTGCGCGCGTTCATCTGTACCGGAGCCGCAGGAGCGCCCGCGACGGCCACCCCATTCTCGAGCGAAGGGCCCAAAGCGGTGACCGATAGCCTCGTGGAAGGAGTCACGTCTGGCGCTGTCGGCACGTCGCTTTACATCACTCGAACCGCGAGTCAGACGTTCGCGAGCGGTGGCACGTTCAGCGTAGCGATGTGCGGGCAGTCCTCTACTCGAGCCGCGCAGTGGCAAGCCGGCCCCGCCGGGACGACCGTTATGCTCTTCAAGTAGTCTCCCGACTCCGTGACACCCGAAGCTCAACGCACCGCAATCATCACCGTCGCGATCCTCGCCGGGTCCGCCATCATCGGACTCGGCCTCTTCGCGGGGCTCCGCAGGCCGCCGCTCGACGCACGCTCCACGGGCGACTCGACCGGCCTCGCGGACCACACATCGACTCCCCCCGGCTCGCCGACGACGGCACCCGCCGTCGTGGGCGCGGCCGCGCCGTCGGTGTTCGCGGCGAGCGCCGAAGCCCGCACCTCCCAGGCTTCCGCCGAGCTGCTCAAGCAGCTCACGCCGGTCCTCCCCGCGCTCGCGAAGCAGTGCGCAACAGCGCTGCGCGCGAATCCATCCGACGCGTCGCGCAGCACGTATCTCCTGAAAGCGACCTTCGACGAACGCGGCCAGCTGCTCATTCGGGGCTTTAGCCGCACGGCCAATTCCGTCCCGGGCGTTGCGTCGTGCCTAAACGGCTCCTCCGCATTTCCCCTCTCGATCACACCGACCGGCGTCGTCACGCCGATCGAAGTCGAGTTCTCCCTACCCAACTGACAGCCGGGCAAACGTCGCGCTACGGTGGCCGCCGCCGATGCGCCCACTCCCCCTTACGCTCACCGCAGCGTCGCTCGCTCTCCTCGTCGCGTCGGCCCTCGCCGCCGTACCCTCGCCGCCGTCGCCCGGTGCGGCTCCATCGAGCACGGCGCCGCTCCCCGCGGCCGCCCAACCGACGACCGCGGCCGACCTCCCCGCGACGGCGCGGCCATCGACCGCCCCTGTGGCACCGCCGCTCGCACCGGCCTCGCCCGCGGCCGCGTCGACGGCGGTCCCTTCGGGCCCCTTCCCTCTCCCCGCGCCGCCGCCGTCGCCGTACGACAGCGACTCGTCGCTTCCGGCCCACGCGGACAAAGTTGTAGAGTACACGCTCAACGCGAAGCTCGATCCGGTGGCGCATACGGTGCACGGCGAAGGGACGATTCGCTTTCGGAACGCATCGTCGCAGCCGGTGCGCGAGCTGTGGATGCACCTCTATTTGAACGCGTTCAAGAACGAGCGTTCCGTCTTCTTGCGCGAGCCCGTCGGTCGCGGCTCGCGCGGCTCGACGCTGCCGACGACGTGGGGCCACATCGATGTTCACAAGCTCACGCTCCGCGAGGGGCCGCAGAACGCGCCCGCCGAGCTGTGGCCTGGCGCCGAGCTTCACCGCCCCGACGACGCCGACGAGACCGACGCGCGCGTTCCGCTGCCGCGTGACGTCGCGCCCGGCGAGACGATCACCCTCGATATGACGTGGGACGACAAGCTCCCGAGCATTGTCGAGCGTACCGGCTTCGACGAGTCGTTCCACCTTGTGGGGCAGTGGTTTCCAAAGCTCGCGCGCCTCGAGCCGTCGGGCAAGTGGGGGCACTTTCCGTTTCACCACTTGGCCGAGTTCTATGCCGACTACGGCACCTTCGACGTGACCCTGGACGTGCCCGAGAGCTACATCCTAGGAGCCAGCGGGCCCGCGGTGGAAGCGAAGATCGAGAACGGTCGCCGCATCAAGCGGCACGTGCAAGGCGACATTCACGATTTTGCCTGGACCGCTTGGGACAAGTGGCAAACGGCGAGCGAGACCATCGAAGGCGTCGCCGTCTCGATGCTCTACCCGCCGGGCTTTCGTGTCGTCGCGCTGCGCGAGCTTTCGGCAATGCGCTTCACGCTCAAGCACTTCAACACGCTCTACGGCCGCTACCCCTACCCAACCCTCACGATGGCGCACCCGCCGCAGTCCGCCGACGAGGCCGGCGGCATGGAGTACCCGACGTTCATCACGACGGGTGGCCCGTGGTTCGGCCCGCCGGGCGTCTTCGCCGTCGAGCTCGTGACGATTCACGAATACGGCCACCAGTACTTCTACGGATTGGTCGGCACCGACGAGTCGACGTACCCGTTCCTCGACGAGGGGATGAACTCTTACGCCACGCAAGAGGGGCTCGAAGCGCTGCGTAGCCCCGGCTCGATCGTCGACCTCGCGGGGCTCTCCGTGAGCGACCCCGAGGCCGAGGCCGTCGCGTCGAACCAGGCGGTGCACAACGAGGTCGTCGCGCAGCCTGCTGGGTCGTTCACCGACGGCGCAGACTACGGGCGCCTCGTCTACGCACGCACCTCGACGATCATGGAGACGATGCGTCGCGTGTACGGCGACGAGGCCGTCGCGCGCGCCATGGGGCGCTACACGCGCAAGTACCGCTTTCAGCATCCGACGCCGGACGACTTTCTCGCGTCGATGGAAGAGGCCCTCGGCCCAAAGGTTCGCGAGACCATCAGGAAGGCGCTCTTCGATCGCGGCTGGGTCGACTACGTCGTCACGGCCGTGCAAGACACGGAAACGGCCGATGCGCTCGGCGAGTTCGACGTAAACGGCAAGCGCGACACCGTGACCACAGCGACGAAGACGGGCGGGCATCAAGGGTGGGCGCTCGTCACGCGGCGCGGAACGCTCAACATCCCTGTCGAAATCGAGCTCACCCTCGAAGGCGGCACGACGCAGCGCACGGTCTGGGACGGCGAAGGCGATTCGATTCGCGTGCCGTACACGGGCACCCTCGCGCTCAAGGGCGCGGTCGTCGACCCCGACGACAAGGTGCTTCTCGATCAGCGCCGCACGAACAACTTCAAGTCCGTGGGCGACCGCGGCGGCGGCGCGCCGCGCACCAAAGAGCGGCTCCTCTACTGGGCGCAGCTCATGATGCAGGCGGTGTCGCCGTGAGCGGGCTCGGGAACACGACGATGGCGACGGCGATGACGACGACGACGACGACGACGACGACGGAGACCGCAGACCACGACACCGTGACGACGACGGGCGCCATCGCGCGCGGCGACGCCGAGCTCGTGCTGCTTTCGAACGACTCGATGCGAGCGCGTCGTGCGCCGCTCGCGATCCTGTGGATGTGGGGATTCCAGTCGCTGCTGGCGATGCTCGCCGCGTGGCCCCTGATTTCCTTCGTTTCGCAGACCTACGGCGCGCACCCGCGGGGCGACGCGCCGCTCTGGCGCGGGGGCGCCCACGCCCTCCTCGATCTGCTCGACTACTCCGCGCCGACGAGGGGCACGCTGACGCCGCTCCCGATGCTGATGTTCGCCGTCGCGGCGGTTCTCGGCCTCGTCCCCCTCGCGCTGTTGCTGGGGCAGATGACGTACGCAACGCGGTCGAAGCGCCCCGCGCGTTTCGTTCAGCTCATGCCCCGAGCGCTCCGCGCGTTCACGCCGATGCTCGTGCTCTTTGCCCTCACGAGCGTCGTCGAGCTCGTCGTCCTCGGGATCGGATTCGCGATCGGCGGTGGCATCGCCAGCGGGATGCACGCGAGCCTCGGCGAAGCGCGCGCCTCGCAGTACGGCGCCATCGTCGAGCTGCTGTTCGCGGCCGTCGTGAGCGTCATCGGTGTCTGGCAAGACCTCGCGCGCGCGGCGATTTTCCGCTTCAACGTGGGCGCCAAGCAGGCCGCGCGACTCGCGTGGAACACGCTCCGTCGCGGCCCCGTGATGGTCTACTGGTCGTGGGCCTGGCGCGCCGTCGCGATGCTGGCGCTCCTGATCCTCGGCTCGGTCGTGGCCGAAAAATCGAAGTCGACGGCCACTGGCGCCATCTTGCCGCTCTTCGCGCTCCACCAGGGGATCATCGTCGGGCGCATCGCGTTCCGCGCGTCCTGGTTGGCCAAGGCGCTCCGCTCCGTCGATCTCGCCCACCGCGTCGTCCGTAAGGCGCGCGGCTCGTCGAGGTCGCTCGGCGGTGGAAACCCGGGCCTCGACGTACCGGCCTCGACGCCGACGCCACCCACCACCGCGGTGACGCCGAAGCCGTTCCCTGCCCCGCCGCTTACTTGAGCGAGCGGTAAAGGTGCTCGTAGCGCCGCGCCGGGCGCTCCCAGCCGCGATCGAGGCGCATCAATCGACGCACGAGAACGGGCCATCGCGGGCCCGCCTTTGCGGCGATGGCGCGCTCGGTGGCGCCGAGCAGACCTTCGACGCTCTCGTCGTCGAAGAGGAAGCCCGTGCCGGTCTCGAGCTTCGCGTCGCAGTCGACGATCGTATCGACCAGGCCGCCCGTCGCGCGGGCGATGGGCGCGGCGCCGTAGCGCTGGGCGTACATCTGCACGAGGCCGCACGGCTCGAACCGGCTCGGGATGAGCGCCATGTCGATGCCCGCGAAGATGCGGTGAACGAGCTGCTCGCTCGCCTGGTGGACATACACGACCCGGCCGTGGGATTTCGCCGCGGCGGCCTCCAGCTTCTTCATGAGCGACGCGTCGCCGTCGCCGGCGATGACGATCTGCGCGTCGGTCGAGCGGAGAATCTTCGGAATCGCCGCGGCGAGAATGTCGCTCCCCTTCTGCAGGAAGACGCGGCCGACGCTTCCGAGAAGCGGCACGCTCGGATCGAGCTCGAGCCCCACTTCCTTCTGAAGCGCGCCACGGCAACGAACCTTGTTCGACCAGTCTTCCGCGTCGTACCGCGCGGCGATTTGCGGGTCGGTCGCGGGGTTCCACACGCTGTAGTCGACGCCGTTGGTGATGCCGAGGAGCGACGTGCCCCGCGCTGCGAGAACGCCTTCGAGCTTCTCGCCGCACTCGTCGGTCTGAATCGCGCGGGCGTACGTGTCGCTCACGGTGGTGACCGCATCGGCCGTCACGATGCCGAGCTTGAGAAGGTTGATGCCGCCGTAGAACTCGATCTTGTCGACCGTGAACTCGTCCCACGCGATGCCCAGCGTCGGCAGCGTGTCTTTCGGGAAGACGCCCTGGTGCGCGGCGTTGTGAATCGTCAGCACCGACTTGGTCGCGGCGAGGGCCGGCGTCTCCCCCGTGAGCTGCTTCAGGTACGTCGGCACGAGGGCCGTCGGCCAGTCGTGGCAGTGGACGACGTCGAACGGGCGACCTTGCGACGCGCGCTGACGGGCGAGCTCGGCGGCCGCGCGCGAGAGCACGGCGAATCGGAGCGCGTTGTCGGCGTAGTCCTCTGCACCTTCGCCGTAGACGCCTTCGCGGTCGTAGAGACCGGGCACGTCGACGAGGATCAAGTCGACCTGGGACGCGAGCCGGCCGTCGTACACGGTCACATCGAAAGTGTTCTCGCCGAGGGCGATCTTGAGCGGCGTGAGGCGCCGTGCGACCAAGAGCCCCGACGCTTCCAGCGCCGGAAAGCGCGGGAGGACGACCGAGACGGCGTGGCCAAGGGTCTTGAGCGTCTTCGTGAGGGCGGAGGAGACGTCTGCAAGGCCGCCGACCTTCACGAAGGGGGCGAGCTCGGTGGTGACGAAGAGGATATCCATCGAGCGGCCTTGTACCACGGGCCGGCATGCGACAAACACGGGGAGATGACCCGTCTGCGTGGCGCCGAAAACCTGGTCGTTCGGCCGGCCGATGTGGCCGATGGGTGCGTGGTCACGGTCTTTCGCGTCCCGCCGGAGGTTGCAGGCCAGCGAGTCGACGTGTTTCTCCAGAGCCAGATGAAGCGGACCAGCCGCACGCGGGCGCAGGAAATCCTGATTTTGAGCGCCTACGACGGCGAAGGGCGCCGCCTGCGAAAAGGGTCGCGGGTCTTCCCGGAGCAGCAGATCGTCCTCTGGCGGGCCCCCTGGGACGAGACGCCGGTCGCGACCGACATTGGGATTCTCTACGAGGACGAGCACCTGGTTGCCGTGAACAAGCCGGCCAATCTGCCGGTGCACCCCACGGCGCGCTACCACAAGAATACCCTCATCAACCTGCTCAAGGCCTCGCGCCCGGGCGAGTGGCTGTCCCTCGGCCATCGCATCGACCGCGAGACCAGCGGCGTGCTCCTCGTGTCGAAGTCGCCGCTGTGTGACCGCACGCTTAAACGCCAGCTCGAACAGCGCGACGACATCGAGAAGACGTACGTCGCGCTCACGTGGGGCGTGCCCGCGATGGCAGGAAGCGACGACCCGCGGCACTTTCGCTACGAGAAGACCCTCGAGCTCGATCTCGCGAGCCGCTACAAGGTGAAAATGCGCATCGGCGAGACGGCCGACGCGCTGTACGCCGCGACGCGGTTTACGGTCGAAGAGGTCCGCTACGCCACGCCCGAGCGGGCTTACTCGCGCGTGCGCTGCGAGCTCGAGACCGGCCGCCAGCACCAGATTCGCGTGCACCTTCAGTCGCTCGGCGCGTCGATCGTGGGCGACAAGCTGTACGGCCCCGACGAAGCGATGTTCGCGCGAAGCGCCGACGGCGAGCTCACGCCTGCCGACTCGGCGCTCCTCGAGCTACCGCGTCATGCGCTTCACGCGGCGCAGCTCGCGCTCGCCCATCCGATGACGGGCGCGCGGCTCGTGATCGATGCGCCGCTGCCGCCCGACATGGCGGGGTTCTGGGGCGCGCTCGCGCCGGAAGAGCGCGACGCGCGCGCTACGGGCAGCTGAGCGCCGGGGCGACGCCGAGGTTCGTGAGACTGGTCGACGACGCGGCCGTGTAGAACGATGCCGTCGTGAACGTCGCCGTCCCGGCGAAGGGCGCGCACGTCGCGCGGCGAAGGTCGGTCTCTTCCCACGGGCTCGTCGCCGACGGCGA
>JANXMC010000073.1 GCA_025354825.1 Myxococcales bacterium | reverse complement strand
GCGCGCCGCCTCCGCCGGCCGCATCGCTTGCGACCGCTGCGACCGTGAAGAGCACTCCGCCGCCGCCGCCCGTCGCGGCGGGCGTGAAGCCGCCGCTCCCCGCCGCGGCGACCGCTGCATCGCCCCAAGCGCCGCCGTCGGCGACCCCGTCCCAGCGCCCGCCGCCGCCTCCTCCGCCCGCGCCCGTCGCGCCGCGACCCGCCGCCAATGGACCTGCGAGCCTGACGCCGCCGCCGGCCCCCGTCGCCGCTGCCCCGCAGCCACCGCCGCGTCCTGCGCCTCCCGTCGAGCCCATTCCGACGGCGGGCGTGAGCCTCGTCGACGTCGACATCGACTTGAACGACGGTCTCATAGAGAACGCACCTACGTCGACGATCACGACCGAGCTGCAGCTTCTCTACAAGCGTGAGCAAGAGCCCACGTCGGCCACGCCGATCACGTACCGTGAGTACGTCTACGCGCTCACGCCCGGCACGAGCGAGGACACGGCCGCCGCCGTGCTTCGTACGCAGTTCGAGGTGATCAAGGCGACGATGGCGCCGCTCCCCACGGGGAAGCTCGTCAACATCGCCGCGTTCGATGTGGTCTTCGTCGGCAAGCCGAAGACGCAGCCGCTCGTGACGCTGACGTGGAAAGACTGGCGCGGCGAGCCGGTCATGGCGTTCCCGCGACGTAGCGGTCCGCCCGTTTCGATGCGGCCGATGAGCCAAGCGCCGCAGTCGCTCGCCGCGGCGCAGATGCAGGCGCCGCCTCCGCCCGTCGTCATCCCGCCCGCGCCGCCGGTTCCCGTGGTCGCCGTGCTGAGCGCGCCGCCGCCGCCCCCCATGGTCGTGAGCGCCCCGCCGCCTCCGCCGCCCGCGCCCGTAGTCATCGCGAGCCCGCCGCCGCCGCCTCCCATGGTCGTGAGCGCGCCGCCGCCTCCGCCGCCGCCCGCTCCCCCCGTCGCGACCGGCTTCCCGCCGCCGCCGCCCTTCGTCGAACCGCCGCCCGCACCGTCAGCGGTTCCGCCGCCGCCGCCGCCGCCTCCGCGTCAGGTGAGCTCGCCGCGCTTCCGCAACCCCCATCGAAGCGAGCCGCGCATCACGGGCGGGCGCAGCGCCGGCGACGATCTCATCACCGACCTCTTCGAGGCGATGCACGATCTGCACTTCCTCGGCAATGCGCTCGACGGCGCCGACTTCTGCCTCTCTCTCGCACTGGAGAAGCTGCCGAGTCGCGCCGGCTTCGTCCACTTCTACGACATCAACAAGCGTGAGTTCGTCCTCGCGACGGCCAAAGGAAAGGGCGCCAACGCGCTTCTCCTCGACCGTCACCCCGAGACCGACGCGATGCTTCTGTCGGCGATGAAAAAGCGCCGCGCCGTCGTCGTCGCCGACGCCACCGGCACCGACGCCGAATCAGTGGGACGCTTCGCCGCCATCGCGGGCGTGAAGAGCCTCATCGTCGCGCCCGTCATGCAGGCGGGCCGTTGGCTCGGCGCCATCGAGCTCTTGAACCCGCTCGACGGCGCCCCGTTCACGGATGGCGACGGCGAAGCGCTCTCGTACATCGGCGAGCAGTTCGCGGAGTTCCTCTCGTCGCGCGGAGTCATCCTCGACGCCGAACAAATTGCGCGGGCGGGGGCGGAGGCCGCCCGCGCGCAGTAGAAGCCCGTGGAAGGCTCGCGCGACAGCGGGTCTTCGGGTCGGGCGAGCGACTCGCAAAAGCGCCGCGACCGGCTCACGAGCTTCGTCCTGCTCCCCGCGGTCCTCGTCGCGGTGGGTGTCCTCGCGTACTTCACGCTCCGCGCGACGCTGCAGCTCGAGAAGCTCCGCCAGCAGTCGGTTCTCGAAGCGACCCACGGCCTCGCCACCGAGAAGGCCGACCGCCTCGACAAGCGGATCGTCGAAGAGGACAACGTGATGCTCGCCATCACGGACCCGTCGAACCTCTCCGAGCTCACCGAGCGGTGGCTGCCCACGGCGCAGCGCGAGACGCCGACCGTCCGCGCGATCCTCGTTCTCGACGACTACCGCAACGTGCTCGCCTTCGCGTCCCGCGCGGGCGGCGCCTGGGGCGACGAAGAGTCGTTCCGAAGGCTCCTCGTGCAACGGATGCTGAGCGACATGGAGCTCGCCGCGCAGGCGCCCGACGAGCTACGCCATCTGCATCGCGAGTACGCGGGCCAGAGTTATCTCGTCAGCTACTGGCAGCGCGTCTGGCAGGGAAAGCGGTACGTCATCGTCGCCTGGCACGACATCGGTCGCATCGTCAAAGACGTCCTCCCGACGCTCTATGCGGAGGCGTCGGGTGGTCCTGCACGTCGCGTGAACGTCGTCGACGAGGAGGGGCGCATCATCTTCGGTCCGCCGCTCCGTAGCGGCGAGTTCACCGTCGGCGTGCGCTTCCCGACGACGCTGTACAACTGGCGCCTTCAAGTCTCGCCCATCGCCAGCGAGGAGCTCGCCTCACGCGTTCAAAACCGCCGCCTCCTCGAGCTGATCATGGTGGTGCTCTCGTCGGTCGTCATCGTCGCCGGCGTCGCGACGATTCTGTTCGCGGCCGAAAAGGAGCGACGCATTTCGGCGCTCAAGAGCGAGTTCGTCGCCAACGTAAGCCACGAGCTGAAGACGCCCCTCGCGCTGGTTCGCATGTTCGGCGAGATGCTTCAAAGCGGCCGCGTCGCGAGCGAAGAGAAGCGCAAAGAGTACCTCGACATCATCGTCGGCGAGAGCGAGCGACTGTCGGGCCTCATCGAGAACGTCCTCGACTTCGCGCGCGTCGAGCGCGGCAAGGAGTCCTACGACTTCGTCGAAGGCGACGTCGGCGAAGCCGTCACGCGCGGCGTGAACGTCTATCGGTACCGCGCAGAACGCGAAGGCGTCGCCGTGGTTCTCGACGTCGAAGAGTCGCTCGTCGCGCCCCGCGTCGACGACCGCGCGATTCAGCTCGCGGTCATCAACCTTCTCGACAACGCGATGAAATACGCGCCCGACACGGAGGTCGTCACCGTCCGCGCGTCGCGCGAAGGTTCAGACATCGTCGTTCGCGTGAAGGACCGCGGGCCGGGCATCGCGGCCGAGGATCGCAACCGCATTTTCGAGCGCTTCGTACGCGGCGCGCCGTCCCCAAATGCCGCCTCCGCGTCGCGCCCACCCGTCCGCGGGAGCGGAATCGGACTCGCTTTGGTGAAGCACATTGCAGAAAGTCACGGGGGCCGCGCCTGGGTCGAAAGCGGCGTCGGCGTGGGCAGCACCTTCTGTTTCACCGTCCCCTCCGGCGTCGCCGTTCGCCGCAAATCACGATTCTTCGCGGGAAAGTCGCACAATTCGGTCGACGTCGTCGTCGCGCCGGCCGCTGCGCTCGAGGGGAGCGCCCCCCAAGCGAGCGAGCTCGAAGCGCCCGGTGCGGCGGGATCTCGCCAAAATCGAAGGGGCTAGAAAGAGAGGCCGTATTGACGGCTACCACGTGCGAGATATCGTGAACCTTGCGTGGGTTAGGCGACGGTCGATGCCGCGCCCAACGCGCGAGCGTTTCGCCCAGCGGGCGACGCGCCCGTCCAAGGTTTCATTTTCAAGGTGTGGCCGGCCCCTCACGCGAGGTGGTTGGGATTTGGGAGGTCCAGGGTTTTCGCATGGCGAACGAGGAAGCAAAGCTGTTTGTGGCGGGGCTGCCAGACAGTATTTCGGAAGAAGTTCTCAAGCAGCTCTTCGAAGCGACGGGTGGCACCGTCGTCAACGTGAGCCTCCCGAAAGACCGGGCCACCGGAAGGCCGAGGGGGTTCGGGTTCGTCACACTCTCGACCCCCGCAGAAGCCCAGATCGCGCGCGACGCGCTCGACGGCTCGATGCAGGCTGGCAAATCTATTTCCGTTCGGCCCTTCCAGGCAGAGCCGCCGCGACGCGACGGCCTTGGCGGGCCGGGCGCAGGCATGGGCGGACCGGGAGGCTACTCCGGCGGCCCTAGCAGCGGCGGCATGGGAATGGGCGGGCCACGCGGCGCACCGAGCGCAGGCGGCGGCTACAGCAGCGGCGGCGGCGCCTTCGCGGGGGGCCCGCCTCGCAGCGGTGGCGCTCAAGCGGCTCCCGATCGCACGCTCTACGTCGGCAACCTTCCCTACGACATCAATCAGGAAGAAGTCGAAACGCTCATCAACGCCGTGGCCGAGGGGTCCGTCGTTCGAGTGCACCTCCCGACCGATCCCGACGGCCGCAAACGCGGCTTCGGTTTCGTCACGATGGCGAGCCCCGAAGTCGCGAAAACCGCGGCCGACGCGCTTCGCCAGGCCGATCTTCGCGGCCGTCGCCTCGTCGTCAACCTCGCTCACCCCAAGGGTGAACGCCCCGCACCCCGCGAAGGCGGGTTCAGCGGTGGTGGCGGCGGCAGTGGATATGGCGGCGGTGGTGGCTACAGCGGCGGCGGCGGCGGCGGTGGTTACAGCGGCGGCGGTGGTGGTGGTGGTTACGGCGGCGGTGGTGCCGGCGGT
>JANXMC010000053.1 GCA_025354825.1 Myxococcales bacterium | reverse complement strand
CGACGTAGTAGGCGAACGCAACGCCCGAGCCGAAGAGCCCCGTCGAGAAGAAGACGAACGGGATGATGAGCCGCTTCTCTTTCGAGTAGAGGCCCGGCGAGATGAACGCCCAGAGCTGGTAGAAAATCACCGGCGTCGACGCGATGATCCCAGCGACCAGCGAGAGCTGCAGATAGCCGACGAAGACATCGGCGGGCGCGAGTGTTTGAAAGTCGGGTTTGCCCGGCAAGCCGCGCTCGATCCAGGCAGCCTCGTAGGGTGCGACGAGCCACGCGAGAATTTTCACGCGGAAGTTCCACGCGATGATGCCGCCGACGACGAGCGCGATGGCCGCCCGCACAATGCGGTTTCGGAACTCGCCAAGGTGCTCCCAGATCGTCATTTTGACGTCGCCCTCGGGGTTCGACGCCGTGCTCTCCGCCTCGTTGTTCGTTTCGGTCACGGGGGCGCGTCTCGGGGCTCGAGCCTGGCTTCGAGGTCGGTGTTGGAGGGGGGCGAGGCGATGACGACGGGCGCTTCTGCTGGGGCGGGCGGCTCGTCGATGATAGCGTCGCTCGGGACGGGTGCGTCGGCATTCGCGGGCGGCGGCGCGGGCGCGTTCGTGAGCGCCTTGGGCGTTGCGATGCCGCAGGTGAAGAGGTCGCTCTCGGCGAAGGCCGACGCGGGGAGAACGTCGACGTAGACGACCGCGGTGTCGGGCAGGCAGCTGTAGGCGTCGGCCCCTTCGCGCGGGAACTCGCGCTCGCGGGAGACTTCGATTTCGATGCCACGTTCGCCCGGCGGCACGTGGAACGTAGGCGCGTTGTCCTTCGCGGCCGTGAACGCCGCGGCGGGGGCGAACGACGAGCCGCCCGAAAAATCGAGCCGCGACGCCGAAACCACGCCGTCGAGCTCACCGCGCGCGAGCTTACGAATCTCTTGCAAGTCGGCCCCGAGGCCGTCGGCATTGAGCACGTCGTCGATGCCGCTCTGCGCGCGCAGATCGAACGCCATGCGACGCAGCTTGCCCGACCACTGCCCGACCTTGCGGAGCACCTTGGGCAGGTCCTTCGGGCCAATGACAACGATCGCCACGACGATGAGAACCGCGAGCTCTCCGAAGCTCAATCCAAACACCCGAGCAACCTAGCACGAGGGCAAAGTGCGTGCGCGGCTGCGATCTGCACGGTACGAAGACGCCCCGCAATGCCTGAAAAGTCGCCCGCGATGATCGCGCTCCAAGGTCTTACGCCCGCGATGCTCGCCGAGGCCGTGAGCCCGGTCACGCTCGAGGAGGCGCGGAAGATCGTCAGCGCCGCCCATCGCGAAGGGAAGATCGAGCGGCCCCTCGTCGGCGTGCGGCGCGTGTCGATGGACGCTGTGCGCGCCCGCGGCTTCGTCCCCGCGCTCGAGGTGCGGGCCGTTCATCGAAGCGCGGTCGACCCGTTCGTGAAGTACGCCCTCGGCCTCGCCGATGGGAACGTCATCGAAACCGTGCGCATCCCCCTCGAGAAGCAGGGGCGGTTTTCGGTCTGCGTGAGCTCGCAAGTGGGCTGCGCCCTCGCGTGCGCGTTCTGCGCGACCGGGCGCATGGGGCTTCGCCGCAATCTCGAGACCTGGGAGATCGTCGAGCAGGTGCGCGTGGTTCGCGCCGAGCTCGATCGCACGCGCGGCGAGAAGGTGCACGGGGTCGTCTTTCAAGGGATGGGCGAGCCGATGGCGAACCTCGATCGCGTGCTCGACGCGATCGCCGTGATGACCGAGCCGAGCGCGCAGGCGATCGACGCGCGGGGCATCACCGTCTGCACGTCGGGCTTGCCTACGGGCATTCGCAGGCTCGCCCGCGAGGCGCCGAAAGTGCGTCTAGGGCTTTCCATAGGTACGGCACGCCGCGAAGCGCGGAAATCCCTCATGCCCATCGACGCCGCGCACTCGCTCGACGAAGTCATGGAGGCGTCCATCGAGCACGCGCGCACGACGGGCCTCTCGCCGATGTGGGCCGTTACGCCGCTCAACGGCGTGAACGACGCGCGCGAGGACGCCGTCGCCCTCGCCGCGTTGGCGAAGGACTTCTCCGAGCGCTCGGGCTCGCGGCCGCGCATCAGCGTCATTCCGTACAACGCCATCGACGTCGGCGACCGCGACCCGTTCACGCGCTCGCCCGACGAGAGCGAAGCGCGCTTTCGCGATGCGATGCGCGAGCTCGGCTACCCGACGCACAAGCGGTACAGCGGCGGCGGCGACGTCAACGCTGCGTGCGGTCAGCTCGCGAACAAGGCCTGATTTTCGTCGGCTCGCGAGCTTATCGGCGACCGAGCCAAATGCCGAGGCGCTCGACGGCGAGGGCCAACACCGCGCCCAGCACGAACGCGCCGATCGCCAGCGAATAGGCGCGCGAGCGCTCTTCGTGGCGGACCTCCTCGAGATCGGCCGCCGTCATGATCGGGCTCGGACCTGCCGGCGCGCCGTTGGCCGGAGGGAGGTGAGACGCGAGCGGCGTCTTCGGCGCGAGGCTCGACGGCGTGCGCTTGTAGACCGGCTCGCTCGGCCCCATCACGCGCATGCTCCCCATGCTCGCGGCGTCGTCCGATCGCAGCAGCGCGCGCATCGTCGACTGCGCCTCGTCGCCGCGGTCGCCCAAATCGAGCGCGGTGGCGAGCTCGATGGCGGCCTCGCGTGCCGAGGCAAATCGCTTCGCCGGATTCCCCTCGCAGGCGCGCTTGAACCACGCGCCGAACCCGTCGGGGAGATCGGGCCGCGCGACGTGGGGCGGTACGTGGCGCCCCTTTAGAATGTTGCCGAACAGCTCGGGAAGCGTTTTGCCGTCGAACGGCATCATCCCCGTGAGGCAGACGTAGGCGACGACGCCGAAGGCCCAGATGTCGGCGGCGGGCCCCAAGTCGGAAGCGTTCGTAATCTGCTCCGGGGCCATGAAATACGGCGTTCCGAGGATACCGCCTGATCGCGAGAAGTTGGAGGGAGGGCGACCCGCCGTCACGTCGCTCTCGCTGTCCTCGAGATCGAAGAGGAGCTTCGCGACGCCGAAGTCCAAGATCTTCACGAGCTCTTTTCCGTCGTCGTGGGTGACGAGGATGTTCTCGGGCTTGAAGTCGCGGTGAACGATTCCGAGCACGTGGGCGCGCTCGAGGGCGCGGGCCGACTGCGCGAGAAAGCGCAACGTGACGGCGGGCGAGAGGCGTCGCTCACGCTTGATGCGCGCCGCGAGCGTCTCGCCGTCGAGCAGCTCCATCACGAGGTACGGCTGCGCCTGGTCGGTGAAGCCGAAGTCGAAGACCTGAACCGCGTATTTGGACTTGAGCTTCGCGGCGACCTGCGCCTCGACGAGGAAGCGCTTGCGCGTCCCCTCGCTCGCGAGGAAGCCGCCCGCGAGAAACTTGATGGCAACCGTGGTCTTGAGATCCGTGTGGCGCGCGCGCCAGACCTCGCCCATGCCGCCGCGGCCTATCAGAAATTCGAGTGCGTAGCGCCCTCCGATAAGGCGGCCTTCGCTGTCCGCATTGAACGGCATCCCGGGCGACCATCGTCAAAGATCGCGCGCCCTTTGGAAACTAGAATGCGAACTTATTTACGGGCGAGATCGCGAGGCGCCTTTGGCGAGGCCCGGGGTGCGTGCGCACGCAGACACCCCGACCGGCGCCTCCAGCGCCCTTCACTTGCAGCCGAGGGCTCGGTAGCGCGCGCGGGCTGCATCGGCCGTGACCGATGGCGCGGTCCATCGATCGACGACGCTCTTGTACGCGCTACACGCGCCCGTCGTGTCGGGCGGCGACGTCGCCTCGAGCGCCGCGCCGAGATCGGCGAGCGCACGCGTATAGGCGTAGGGGTGCATTAGCCCTTCGCAGTCGCCCCGTGCGCGATCGAGGAACGGCACGCCGTCTTTCGCGCGACCGGCGAGGAGGTACACGCGGCCGATGCGCGCAGCGACCGCGGGCGAGCGCGAGGCCGGCGTGATCGTCGACAGCGCGGGCAGCGCATCGAGGGCCGCGCGCGCGTCGTCCGGAGTCTCGACGGTCGCGCCGTAGGTTGCCGCCCAAACCGAGCCCAGCGCCGGATCGGACGCGCGCGTGCGCCAGCCTTGAGCCCATAGGGCGATCGCGCCCTGCGCGTCGGCACGCGTGCGGAGACCGCCTTTCGCTTCGGCCATGAGAAGCTGCGGCGTCACGTCCTTGATGGCCATCGCGGTGGGCGATTCGACCCACGCGTCGCGCCGCCGCAAGTACGACTCGGCAACCTTTCCGGCGAGGACTGGCCGACGCGTCTCGGTATAAAGCGCGGCGAGCGCCGCCGTCGGCGCCGCATGCACCGGATCGTTCGGATCGCTTGCCACGAGGCGAAGCGCTTCTTGAAAATCGGCCTCGGCGCGGATGAAATCGCCCGCATAAAACGCGAGGAGCCCGTGGTCGACGGCGCGCTCGCGATCGCGGCTCGACTCGGGAAGCCGCGCCCACTTCTGCTCGAGCACTTCGCCCACGGCTTCGCGTGATCGCCCGAGGGCCGCGAGCACCACGGCGAGCCTGTCGTAGGCCTCCGACGAGCTCGGGTTCTTCGCGATCCATCGGCGCGCGTCGGGCTCCATCTTCGCGCACTCGCCCTTCGCCCCGTAGATTGAAACGCGTTCCATCAGGCAGTCGTTCGAGCCGGGGGACACCTCGAGGCAGCGATCGAGAGCGCGCATCGCCTCTTCGTCGCGGCCGACGAACGCGAGGGAACGCGCCTTGATTTGCCATGCGTCGGCGTACTTTTCGTCGAGCGCAATCACGCGCTCGGCGAGGGCGAGCTGGTCCTCCGGCTTGAGCGTTTTGATCATCGCGTAGATCATCAACAGCTCGGCGTCGTAGGGGAACGCGGCCGCCGCTGCCCGCATGCGTCGCTCGTGCTCGGCGTGGTCTGCCGGCTGACGTTGAAGCAGCGGCTCGAAGGCGTCGAGGAGCGCCTGGTCACGATCGCTCAACTGGCTACGAAGCCCGACGGCCCGCGTGAACGCCTCGCGCACTTCGGTGGTGCGGCCGTGGCTCTCGAGGATGAGCGCGATACGAAGGTGCGCGGCGGCGAGGTTCGGATCGAGCGCCGCGGCGCGGAGAAAGTGGGTGATCGCGACTTCATAGGCCGCATCGCGAATTGCCTGGAGCCCCGCGCGAAACTCGGCGAGCGCCTCCGCGTTGGAGCTCTCGGGCAGCTTGAGATCCGTGACCGGAATGCCGCGCGCAGATGTCATGGCCGTCGTCGTCGTGCGGCGCGCACCGGTCGAAGCGTTGGGCTCGCCCGAGCGCCGAAGGGCCGACGCGACGACGACGACGCCCGCGAGAAGCGAGACCGCCGCGATGACCGCAGGCGCGCGCCAGGATGCGCCGCCGGTCTCTTCGAGCTCGTCGATGTCGTGGGTCGCGACGCCGCGCGTGCGCGTGACGGTGTCGAGGGCATCGAGCTCGTCGAGCAGCGCGTCGCACTGGGCGAAGCGGTCGTCGGCGCTCTTCTCGAGGCAGCGGAGAACGATCGCCTCGAGCTCGCGCGAGAGGGCGGGCCTGCGCACCGAGGGCGCCTCGGGCTCGTCGCGGCTGATGGCGATGGCGACGTCGACGATGGTGTCCCCTGGGAAGGGGCGCGTGCCGGTGAGCAGCTCGTAGAGCACGACGCCCAGGGAAAAAATGTCGGTCCGTGCGTCGACCGGTTTGCCGCACACCTGCTCGGGCGACATGTATGCCGGGGTTCCGATGAGGTTCCCCTCTTGGCTCACCAGGGCGCTCACGGCCGATG
>JANXMC010000030.1 GCA_025354825.1 Myxococcales bacterium | reverse complement strand
ATCTCCTCGACGACGAAGCGCGCCGGCGTATCGAACGTGAGCTCGATCTCGAAGACGCACGCCTCCGTCACGCCGCCGACAGCGCGCTCGCACGCACCCAGTAAATTGGCGTACCTTCCCCCGACGAGCGCCGCGTCGGTGCTCGAGAGGAGATTGACCATGGTCAACGTCGCGTTGCTCGTCCGCCTTGTCGCAAAGCCTGGAAAGGAAGAGGAGGTCGCAGCGTTTCTGTCGTCTGCCCTCCCCCTCGCCGAGGCCGAACCGGCCACGACGGCGTGGTTCGCATTGCGAATCAGCAAAAGCGAATTCGGTATTTTCGACGCATTCCCCAACGACGCTGGGCGTAAAGCCCACTTGAACGGCCCCATCGCGGCGGCGCTCATGGCCAAAGCGGGCGAGCTTTTGTCCGAGCCGCCGAAGATCGAAATGGTCGACCTCTTGGCCTCGAAGCTCCCGAAATAGAGACGTCGACGACGGCGCGATCGGATCCGCGCGATTTGTGCGGATCCGTCGCGCTCCGCGTGCCGCGGAGGCCTACTCGCGCGTCGACGGCATGGGCGGCGGGCGCGAGCTGAGGGCCGGCCGCTCCATTTCGGCGCTTCCGAGCTGCAAGAACTGCTCGGACGTGGGGTCGTACCCAAATACGTCCCCCGTCGCTATTTTGAAAACCCAGCCGCTGATCTTGAGGGTGCCCGCGTCCATGCGACGCGCCACGAAGTCGAACGACCTCAGGTTCTCCAGCTGCACGAGCACGTTCTCTTGCACGGCGGCCGTCATGCGGGCCTCGCCATCGAGATCGCCGTACCGCTCTTCGATGAGCGTTGGAATGCGCGACGACTCGCCGAGCCACCGCGACAAGAGCGGCAAATGGGCGACGCGCTCGGGGTGCAAAATCGCGTCGATGGCGCCGCAGTTGGTATGGCCACATACGATGATGTTGTCGACTTGGAGAACCTCGACGGCATATTCGATGGCCGCCGAGACACCTCCGAGAACGCCGCGCGCCACGGACGGAACGATGTTGCCGACGTTCCGCACGATGAAAAGCTCGCCGGGCGCCGCGCTCGTAATGAGGTTGGGGACGACGCGGGAGTCGCAACAGGTGATGAACAGCGTCTCGGGTCGCTGCCCGTGGTCGGAAAGTTGCTGAAAAAGGTCGCGGTTCGAGGCGAAGTAATTCGCCTGAAAATGGTGGATCCCGGCTTCGAGCTTCTGCACGGGAGGCACCTTACAGCCTCTTGCCCCAACCGGAAACGCACGGTCGTCAAGGCGTCCGTCATTTGACACTGGCGGCGCGCTCCGCGGGCCGGCGAGCGATGCGCCCGCGGCCGACAAACGATCAGTCCGATCATGGGGCGCGCAAACGACGAGATCGCGCCTGCTCGGCCCTGCGCAACGCGTCCGCGGATACGTCCAATTTGAAGTAGTCGAACCGGGCACATCTCCCCCGAGACACGCGGTCCCCGTCTCAACTTCGATAGGCCCATTTCGCAGACGCTTTTCACGCGTTTCGAATCGGTATTCCGACGAGCGCGCAATTGGCCACGATGCTGGCGGAGATCGGCGGCGCGTGGGCGGGGCACATCAAGTATCTCGACCTCAAAGCCTCGATGGCGCCGTGAAGGGTCTCCATATCTCCTACGGGCAGCCTATTTTTCCGACGACCAAGCCCGTCTACAAGGGGAAAACCGTGATGATCATCGACGAGCGCACACAGAGTCAGGCCGAGCACACGGGGCTTCTTTTCGAAGCCGCGAACGGCTCGCGCTTCATCGGCAGCCCTTCGGCGGGGGCGAACGGTGACGTCACGTACTTCGCACTGCCGGGGTCGCTCAGCGTGAAGTTCTCCGGTGCCGAAGTTCGGCACGCCGACGGACGGCAGCTTCAGCGCGTGGGGCTCACACCCGACGTCGCCGTAAGGCCCACGCTGAAGGGGCTGCGCGAAGGGCGCGACGAAGTGCTGGAGCGGGCGGTGGAGGATCTGACGGCGTCCCCCCAACGTAAATGAAGGGCGGTCGCAGGGCACGCGGCCGCTACGGATCGAACCCAATCTCGAGCCGTAGGCCGTCCGGATCGGGAATGAAGACGGCATAGGCCGTATCGATCGTCTGCGGATCCGGTGCGGCCACGCCGGCCGCGCGGAGCTTCGCCACGACGGCGTCGACCTCGTCGCGCGAGCTCGCCTTTACGCCAAAGTGGTTCACCCCTACGCCCTGACGCTTGTAGGCATAAGCCGCATCCCGCGCCGCGCGTACTTCGATAAAAACTCCCTGCGAATTGTGCCAGACGCGATCGCGGGATTTTTCGAAACCGAGTACGGCGAAGAGCGCCTCGTAGTGCTTCACGCTCGCGTCGAGATCGGCAGCGGCGATGACGATGTGATCGAGATCCATAGAGCGTTGACGTAGCACGCCGAGGCCCCGGCGCGCGGCGAGGCGGCGTCACGCACCGGCGCGGGTCGACGGCGCGTCGAGCCCGAGCTCGAGGTGCTGGCGGGCGTGCTGCGGCCGCGTGGAGGCGCTTCGCAAGAACCGCGTCCGCCTGCACGCGTTCTATTTTCACATCCAATCGCGAAACGGAATTGCGCGATTGGCAAAAAGCTTAGGTGGCTGCGGTCTTCGCCCCCTGCGGCGCTAGACCCGGGCCGCCGTTGATGCAGCACTTTTTGAACTTTTTGCCGCTGCCACAGGGGCACGGATCGTTGCGCCCGGTCTTGCCGCCACCTGCGAGCTTCGCGGCGGCCGTATGCTCGCGAAGGCCTGCCCACACGGCGTCGACGCGCACGCGGAGCTCACCTTCGATGAGGCCGCCGAGGCGCTCGAAGTCGTGGAGAAGCTCGCGAAAGTCGGTATGAAAGTGGTCCGACGCGAAGTCCGGCGCCTGCTCCATGATGAGCTTTCGCAGCCTCGGGAGCGCGCGCGCGTCGCCGTAATCGGCGAAGTACATGGCGGCCAACGCCGAGTCTTTCGACTCGAGCGAAACGAGCGACGCGAAGATGCGATCGTCCTTTACGCCCAGCCGCGCGAGAATCGCATAGAGCGGCGCGCGCGCGTCGTCGTCTTCCGTTTCATCGCCCGCGATCTGCGCAAGACACGCAAGTACGGGCTCGAGCGCGGCGCCGCCGCGATCGGGAAGGCGACGGACAATGAGGTCGTGAACGATGTCGTCCGGCGTTGTGTCGGAGAGAAGGCGAAGCATCGGCTCGATGGCCGCAGGCGCCTTGAGCGCGGCGAGCATCTCGACGGCGTGAACCGGCGCAAAGCCGGCACCCGGTGCGTCGACGTCGCAATGCGCATCGTCGTCGAGAATGCCAACGAGGTGGGGCACGGCCGCATCGCCGAGAGCGAGCACCGCCGAATGCACTTCGGGCGGGAGCACCTCCTTCGAATGAAGGAGCCGATTGATCGGGGAAGGCAGAGCAGCCGAGGGGGATTGCGCGGTCACGGCCGGGTACTAGCACAGCGAGCAGGAGCGCCCATCCCACACCGCGCAGGTCCGAGGTCGAGCGCACGCTACGATTGACCACGCGTCTCTTGGGCGCGCACGATGCGCCTCCGCGGGACTTCCCCGCCTCGAAGGAGCGACACGATGAGCCTGACGTTTTATTACGCGCCGATGTCGACAGCGAGCATGACCGATGTCGTGATTCACGAGCTTGGCGTTCCGTGCGAGCGCGTGAAGCTCGATCTCAAAGGCGGAGACGGCAAGAAGCCCGAGTTCCTCAAAGTGAACCCGAACGCCAAGGTGCCGGCGATCGTTCACGAGGGGACGGCTATCTTCGAGTCGGCCGCGATTACCCTTTATCTCGGCGAGGCCTTCGGCGTCGAAAAGGGGCTCTTCCCGGCGCCTGGGCCGAAGCGCGGCGAGGCGATGAAGTGGATTGTCTGGTCGAACGTTTCCCTTGGCGACGCCGTGCGCCGCTTCACGTGGAACACGATGCCGTGGACCGGCCCCGCAGACGAGAAGAACGAAAAGGCGGGCGAGCGGGCCAAGGGCGATATCGCCGCGCACCTGAAGATTCTCGACGATGCCCTCGCCGGGAAGGAGTACCTGCTCGGCACGTACACGTTGGTCGATACGCATCTGCACGCGTTCACCGACTGGATTCGCTCGATGCATTTCGACTTTGCGCCCTACACGAATGTCGCCGCCTGGTCGCAGCGCTGCGGTGCACGGCCGGCGTACCAAAAGGTGATGAGCGCCGGCGCCCACGGCTGACGGCGACCAGGTTCGGGCTACGTTGAGGGGGATGGCGCCGCGCACGAAGACGACGAGACTCCGTGCTTCCGGCTTCTTCGTGGCGCGCACGCCGACGCTTCCCATCGACCACTTGCGCGGCTTCGGCGGCGGCGCCTCCCCCTCGTTGTCAAATGCCGCCGACGAGGCGCGGCGGCTAACGCGCATCTTGCGGGACCTCGCGCTCACGCCCGTCGTTCGCGAGGCGCTGTTCGTCGCGTCGCCAAGCCTCGACGATGCGCTCGACCCATGGGCGGCCCATGTCGACGACGCGGGCGAGGGAGACACGCGACGCGACGCCGTGACGCTCGCCCTCGTTCGGTACGTCACGCGCATGGCGTGGCGCGCGACGCCGTTCGGTCTCTTCTCGGGCTGCACGATGGGCACGCTCGGTGCGCAGACGCGCTTGGATCTCGCCTCTCGCCAAGAGGCGCGCCGCCACACGCGCCTCGATACGCACTATTTATGGGCTGTCGCGAAGACTCTCGAGAGCGACGCGGCTGCGTGGACGGCCGCGCGGTACCGCCCCTCGAGCTCGCTCAGCGCAGGCGCCGAGCAGCTGCGTTACGTCGAAGCGCGCGTCGATGCGAAAACCCGCGAGCGCAGTTTCCACCTCGTCGCGGCCGAGGCTTCCGACTACCTCGTCGCGACCCTTGCGCGCGCGCAGCCGGGCGCGACGGCGCGGGAGCTGGCGCAGCCGCTGGTGGGCGACGACATCTCGGAAGACGACGCGCTCGCCTATGTTCACGACCTCATCGAAGCGCAGCTCCTCGAGTCGGATCTCACACCCGTCGTCACGGGAGCAGAGCCCCTCGATGCGATGATTACCGCGCTCGGCCGCCACCCGTTGGCGCGCATTTTGGACGAAGCGCGCGCCCGGCTTCGCGCCCTCGACGCGAGCCCTCTCGGCGCGCCACCCTCCCAGTACAAACAGGTCGCCGACGGGCTCCGCGATCTGCCCACCAAGGCCGAGCCCGCGCGCCTCTTCCAAGTCGATTTGTACAAGCCGTCGTCGGAGGCGACGCTCGGTCCGTCGCTCGTGCGCGAGATCGAAGCGGCGGTCGCGACGCTTCAGAGCCTGTCGTCCGCGACCCCCCATGCAGGCCTCGCGGCCTTTCGCGAAGCGTTCGTCGAACGCTACGAAACCTCTGAAGTTCCCCTCGCGGAGGCCCTCGACGAGGAGCGCGGAATCGGTTTTTCAGACGGCCACACCAAGGGGCAAGACCCTTCGCCGCTGTTGGCCGATCTCGTTCTCCCCGAGCGGCCGGACGCCGTCGCGATGCGGCCGGGCATCGGCACCAAGCGCCGCGCGCAGCTCGAGCACCTTTCGAGCCGCGTGAGCGCCGTCGTGCGAAGCGGCGGCGCTGAATGGGTGCTGAGCGACGACGACATCGAGAAGCTCGCGAGCGAGCACCCACGCCCCCTGCCCGACGCTTTCGCCGCGTTCGTCACCGTCGCGGCGCGGGACGCCGCATCCATCGACGCGGGCGACTACCGCCTCTCCGTGCACGGCGTGACGGGCCCGTCGGGCGCGAACCTCCTAGGTCGCTTTTGCCACGGCGACTCCGAGCTTCGAAGCGCGGTGACGGCGCACCTGTGCGACGAAGAAGCCCTTCGCCCGGGCGTCGTCTACGCCGAGATCGTGCACCTACCCGAGGGTCGATTGGGCAATATCCTCTGTCGCCCTGTTTTACGAAAATACGAAATTCCTTATCTGGGTCGAAGCGGCGCGCCGGACGACTGCCAAATACCTATCGACGACCTTCGCGTTTCCGTGAGAGGCGACCGCATCGTCTTGCGTTCGGCGCGGCTCGATCGCGAAGTCGCCCCACGGCTGTCGACCGCACACAACTACGGCAATTCCGAGCTCGGGACGTACCGTTTCCTGTGCGCGCTCCAGGGGCATGACGGGTTCGCGTGGCGGTGGCCCGAGAGCGCCGAGATGCTCCCCTTTCTCCCGCGCATACGGCGCGGGCGCGCCGTGCTCGCGCTCGCGCGTTGGCGGCTCGACGCGAGCGAGCTGAAAGAGCTCGATCGCCCCACCCATGCCGAACGGATGACGGCGGTAGCGGCCCTTCGCGCGGCGCGGACACTCCCCGCGTGGATCGCGGTCGCCGACGGCGACAACGTTCTCCCGGTCGATCTCGGCAACGTCCTCGCCGTCGCGAGCTTCGTCGCGCTGGTGAAAGGGCGTAAGAGCGCGCTCGTGACGGAGCTCTTCCCCGCCATCGACGACGCCGTCGTCACCACGCGCGGTACGGACGACCGCTTCGCCCACGAGCTCATCGTCCCCTTCGTCGTTGCGCGCGAGCCCGAGAGAGACAACGCTTCCTCGCACGCGCCCGCGCCCGGGCTCGCGCGGACGTTCTCGCCCGGCTCGGAATGGCTCTATTTCAAGCTCTATGGTGGGCCCGCCACGGCCGACCGCGTCTTGCGGGATGTCGTCGCGAAGGTTCGCGACGAGGCCTTCGCACAGGGGCACGCCGACGGCTGGTTCTTCCTTCGTTACAACGACCCGCACCCTCACCTTCGCGTCCGGTTTCACGGCGACGCGAAACGCCTCCTCGCCCACGTTGCAACCGCGCTGCACGATGCGATCGAGCCGTGGCGGGCCGATGGGCGCATCGCACGCGTGCAGATCGACACGTACGCGCGGGAGGTCGAGCGCTACGGCGGCGACACGGGCATCGCCCTCGCCGAGCGCTTCTTTCAAGCCGACAGCGACGCGGCCCTCGCCCTGTGCGCGATGCTCGAGGGGGACGCCGGCGCCGACGCCCGCTGGCGCCTCGCGCTCTACGGCATGCACCGACTGCTGATGGATCTCGGTTTCGATGGAGCGCGAAGGCGCGCATTGGTCGCCGAGCGTCGCCGCGCGTTCGCGAACGAGCACGGCGCCGACGGCGCGACGTCAGGGCGTGTTGGCAAGAAGCTTCGCGACGCGCGGATCGATCTCGAAGCGCTCCTCGCGCGTCAGGCGCCGGGGCTCGAGGCGGCGTACGATCTGTTCGATCGCCGCTCGGAAGCGATGGTGCCGATCGCACGCGAGCTTGCCAGCGCGGAGGCGAGCGGTGAGCTACTGCGAAGTCTCGACGACATCGCCGCGAGCTATTTGCATATGCACGTGAACCGAATGCTCCGTTCGGAGCAGCGCACACAAGAGTGGCTCTTGTTCGAATTTCTCGAGCGGCTCTACGCATCGGAAGGGGCGCGGCACCGCCCCCAATAGGTCTCCAGCCGCGCAAATAGGCGCTGTCGGCGCTGACGTCCACGCATCTTGACGGAGTCTTTCGGCCACGTGCACGCTCCCTCGGCTGACACGATTGCGCGGCGGCCGCGGCTCTCCCGAAAGCGCGGTCGTTAGTGCAAAAAGCCAAGGACTACGGTCGCCGCCACGAGCGACAGCGACGCTGCGACGACGAGCCAATACGCGCTATCGCGACGGGCGACGACGCGTGCCGTCGGATGATCGGGGTCGACGTCGAGCTGCGCGCACAACCTGCGGAACGGAGCGATGGAGCCGCGTTTGCTGGTGGGCCACTCGCCGTCGTCTCGGGCGGCCGCGTCCTCGAAAAAGTCGGCCTCCCAGGCTTGGGGCTCGCCTCGATCCGATATCCAACCGCCCGCATTTTCCGAATAGGCGAGACTTCGCCGAAGCTCGCCCCGCTCCCACTGCTCGATCTCCTCGACGCTCTCCGTGGTGCGCACGAAGAACGCGATGACCGTGGCGCCGAGCTCACGCGAGAGCTTTCGTGCGAGGTGGCGGGGCGCGAACCGATCGGCGTTCTCTGCGCATTCGGCCAGAACCCACCGAGCCTTGGTGGGCTCGGCAATCACACCGCATTTCGACGCGACCGACGTGAATTCCGCCATGCCGGCTGTCTCGATGATCGCCCCCGCCCAGGTCGTCATGAGAGAATAGTTGGCACCGCAATGTGACAATCGCGAGGAGACTCTGCGACAACGCTTCAGCGCAAGCGTGGAGTCCTCAAAACGAGACGGAAAGTCCGCGGCCAACGGCGCCGATGCCGACGAAATGTGAGGCGTCGCGCGGTGGGGACGCGGTGAAGTACAAAAGGACGCCCGTCACAAGGCCCACGGCGCCCACGGTGAAGGCGACGGTCGAGAGCGCACCGTCGCGCGAGAATGCGTCGATGTCGCGTTGGTTCCGCTCGGGGCAAACCTTCGCGCGGCATGCGTCGTCGAGGGCGCTCTTGTCGTGCATCGCGAGCACGCCGAAGAGGGTCCCGACGACGACGCCGGCGCCGCCAATCGCGAGCGCGGCAATCGCGGGTGCGCGCGAAGGGGACGACGACGGGCGCATCTCGAGGGGGCGCGAAAGCGAAACCGCGCGCGGCGTGACGACGAGCTCGAACGCGACGTGGGCCTCGTCGCCGCCGGCGATGTCGACGGTTTTCACGTCGGTCGCGTAGCCGTTCTTTTGCGCGCGGACGGTGTGGCGCCCCGCACTGACGAGCGTGCTCTTCGCGCTCTCGGGCAACGGGGATCGCCCAAGCGGTGCGTCGTCGAGGAGCAGCTCTGCGCCGTCCACGTTCGCCGTGACGGCGAGGCGCGCCACGCGACCGCGCAGCTCGTCGAGCTCGCCGTCGACCTGCGAGCGGCGGTCACGCGGGACCTTGTCGCCCCCTTCCGCGAGGTACCGCTCGAGGCTTTCGAGGGCGTTCGCGTAGTCGCGAAGCTGGTAGTGGGACTGCCCGATATTGAAGAGAACTTGAAAGCTCGGCGCGAGGGAATAGGCCCGATTGAACTCGATGAGCGCGGCGCGGTAGTCGTCTTCCTCGTAAAGGGCGACGGCGCGCTCGAAGTGCGTCCTCGCTTGCGCGACGGGCGAAGGAGGCGTCTCCGCACGCGCCGTGCGGGGCGCTGCGAAGAGGGCGGATGCGACGCACAGAGGTGCGAGGCACGCGAAACCGATGCGCTTCATCGTGATCTTCCTCACTGGCCCGCCGGCATTTCGCAATAGCCGACCGCCGGGGTACCAAAGCTGTTGCAGACCGTGGCGCCGCGCGCGCTGCCGGCGCATTCGGCGTCCGTCGTGCAGCGGTGAAGCGTGCATTCGGCGCCTGCGCCGACGAGGCTGTCGTAATAGCAGCTACACGATTTCACCGGTTTGTACGGCGCGTAGGGCGCGCCGTCGATGCCGTTGCTCGCCGAACGCGCGACGTGCATCGCGCAGCTGGGGATGACGTGGTTCTTCGCGTAGAGAGAGATCACATCGAACTGGGAGGCAATTTCGGTATCGAGACCGTTGAGCGCGGCGATCAGTCGCGAGACGACGGGGTTGAAGGCGACCCCCGCGCTGTCGACCGTGGTGATGAGGTGGATGGGCCCCCAAATGGGGTAATGACCGTCGCGCACGTTCTGCTTGTCGAAGGTCGTTGGGCTCGAGTCGGGGAAGAAGGCGCACGTCTGCCCTTTGTCTTGGAAAGCCAGCGGGCGCAGATTGCCCGCTTGGCGCGCGCCGTCCGCCACGTCGGCCCCCAAAATTCCAAGGGCGCCGTCGGCTTTGGTGCCGTTCTTCGCGCTCACGATCGATGCGAGAACGTCGCCGCTCCCCGCATTGGCGGTGCCAACCCATGCCCGCGTATCGAGGCCGATGGCCTTCGCGATCATCGCCTGCGTGCCCGACGTCGGGCTGCGCCTGAAGAGAAGCGATGGGTCCGTCCACGGGGAGATTCCAGCAGCCGCGCCGTATCCCCAGACGAGCTGCGCCTGCTCGTAGCTGATTCGATCGGAATGGGAAGTGTTGGGGACGACGAGCTCCATTACTTGCACCGGGCCGAAGAAGTCGGAATAGGGTGCGGGGAGCGGATAGCTCGCAATCGAGGCGTCGCATGTCTGCGGGTAGACGTCGGAAAATCCGATATCGGCCACCTGATTCGAGTCGCCGAGCACGCACGAATGGGGGACTGGATTTCCGTTCGTATCGGTGCGCGGTTCGTAATACGTAAACGTGGTAATTTTCAGGCTCTCGAGCGTTGGGCGGCGCGCGCCCGGAGCCGCGTAGGCCGCAGCGACGCCCACGCACGACCCCTGCCCCGAGTACAAGATCGTGCCGATTCCGAACTGGGCGTAGAGCTGACCAATCGTGGCCACGTATTGGCCAATCGCGGTCGACCCGGTGGCGTAAATGAGAGGCGCGACGCCGCCGTCCGGCGCGGGCCACGCGACCGTGCTGCACGCGGGGAAGCGCACGCCGCCGTCGTCGCCCGCAGGTGCCGACGGCGAAGCGCCGATGCCCTGGGGCGCGCTTCGCGCCGCGCCCGCGTCGAAAAGCGGGAGCGCGCAGGTCACGCCGCCGTCGACCCGCCCGCAGAAGCCCGAGTCGAGGACGGCGCTCTCGTCGATGGGCGCGCAGACCAGGCCGTTGCACAGACGCGCTTCGAGGTCGTCTTTCGTGGCCGTCGCCAATGCGGGCGTCGCGCACGCGTCATTCGACGAGGCGCCCGTCTCGCTCGTCGTGTCTGCATCGAACGTGGTCGCGTCGGCCCCGAAGAGGGGCGTACTGGCGTCGGCGCGCTCGGTCCCGTAGCCGTTGCCGAGAAGCGACGTGCAGCCGAAGCCCGCGCCAGCCATCGCAGCGACCGCGCACGCGAACGCGCGACGGGCGCGCATTCGATTCACGATTCCCAACCTGGTATTGCTAGTTGGCATAGGGGTCACTCGTATCGATCGGGCGGCGTGCTTTCGCGGTGGCCATGGATGGAGGCGCTGCGGACGGCGCCGTCTCGGCGTCGCGAGGCGCGGCAGCATGGGGCGTCGCCGGCGAAGGCACGACCAAGGGGAACCCTCGGACCGGGCGCGCACGTGGCAACGCGGCGGCAGCGGGCAGCGGGCTCGATGGGACAGCCTTCGTATCCGCGGGCGGCAGGTCGGGAATCTCGGTCGCACGCGGAGGGGGCGACGGGTGGGGCGCGGAGAGGGCGCCGAAGACGCGAGGCGGCTCTGCCCCCACGCCGTCGGGCCCACGGCGGAGGCCGAGGGCGAAGGCGCCCACGGTGAGGACGGCGGCGAAGGCGACGACGAGCGCGAGGGGGAGTCGCTTCGCGGGGGGCGGAGCATCGACCGCGAGCACGGACGGCGGGGAGGACGTCGACGGCGGCGGGAACGAGGAGCGTCGCGAACGGAGCGCCGAAAGCTCGTTCGAGCTCGTCCCGCGGGGCGTCGTAAAGGCGCTGAGGCTCGGCATCTCGACACGCGCGAACTCGCCCGATGTGGCGCGGCGCAGTGCGCGAAGCTGCTCGTCGATGACCGCGCGGAGCCCCGCGCGCTCGACGGTGAACGCGTCGCCGAGCACGCGGCCGATTTCGCGCGCGCCGTAGGTTCCAAGACCGAGGGTCGTGATGGCGGCTTCGAGATCGGACTGCATCGCCGCGGCGCTCTCGTACCGGTCCTCACGCTTCGGCGCGGTAGCCTTTAAGATGATCCGCTCGAGGATCGGATTCACGTCCGCACCCTCGTCACGGGGTCGAGGGACTTCGCCGTTCATCAAGGCGCGGAGGATTTGCAGATCGTTCTCCGCACGGCTCCACATCCGCCTTCCGGCCGTCGCTTCCCAGAGCATCACACCGGCGGAAAAGAGATCGGCACGCAGGTCTACCGCCTGGCCCATCGCTTGCTCGGGAGCCATGTACGAGACCTTCCCCTTCACCACGCCGGCCCGCGTTTCGTTCGACGAATCGAGCGTTTTCGCGATTCCGAAGTCGAGAAGGACGACGCGCCCGTCGTAGGTCACGAAAACGTTGTGAGGGCTCACGTCGCGGTGGACCAAATCCAACGGCGCCCCATCACAGTCCTTGATCGTGTGGGCGTAGTGCAGCCCCTCGAGCATTTGAACGGCGACATGAAGATGGAACGCGGGAGGTAGCGCAATCTGCCGCTTTCGCGCGCGGCTGAGAACACGATGGAGCGATTGCCCCTCGAGAAACTCCATCGCCATGAACGGGCGGCTCTCGTCCGAGCCGGCCTCGATCGTCTGCACGACGTTGGGGTGGCTTAGACGCGCCGAGAGGCGAGCCTCTTCGAGAAACATCTGCACCGACGACGGGTCCTCGGCGAGGTGGCTCTTCAGCTCTTTGACGACGAACAGTTTGTTGAAGCCCGCCGCCCCCTGCACGAGCGCCAAGTACACAATCCCCATGCCGCCCCGCGCGAGCTCGGCGACGAGGCGGTAGCGTCCGAGATCGCTCACAGTGCGAACGACCTCGGGGCGAGCTCTCTCCATTTCGTCGATGGCCAAGACGTCCTCGTTGGGGCTCTGAACGGTTCGGAGGTGAGCGGCGCGGGCGGTCACGGCGTCGCGTGAATGCGGCCTGCGTTGGGCGTGGCGACGGTGGCCGAGGCGGATCCAAAGCTTGCGAAGTAGCTCTCGAGCGCATCGAGATCGGATGTGCCCACGAGCTTGTTGGTCCCGAGCTTCAAGGCGAGGTAGCCATCGCCGCCGCCCAGGACGAAATCGCTGATGGTGACGCGGTACGAGGCCGTGGGCGAAAGCGGAACGCCGTTGAGTTGGAGCGAGCCCGCCACGACGCGCGCGCCGTCGGCCGCTGTGAGGTCGTAAGTATAGGTGAGGCCTGCCGAGGGCTGGAGAATCTTCGGGCTCGCAACGCGCCCCGTGAACTGCTGCTCGAGCGCGTCTTTGATTTGCGCCCCTGTCAGCGTGACCGTCGTGAGGATGTTTCCGAAGGGCTGGGACGCGAAGACTTTGCCGAAGGTCACGGCCCCCGCGGCCTCGGTGCCAAGGGGTGCGACGCGAATGTCGGCACGAATACCGCCGCTGTTCATGAAGGCGATCACGGCGGCGCCTTTGGTAGGCGACGCGGTCGATGCGAGCATTGCGTCGGCGATGAAGTCACCAAAGTTCGATTCGCCGGTCGCCGTCGGTTGCACGAGGAGATCGGCCTCGATATGGCCCACCACGCGCCCGGCCCGCGCCGCCGATTGGGCCACGTACCCCTGGACGAGCGTGTCGATGGCAGGGTCTTTCGTGACGTTTCGCGTGACGGGGACGTTCTTCGCGACCGTGCTCACGACACGATGGGTGGTGCGATCGATCGTGAGATCGAGCGCGGTGACGACGCGCCCGTAGGAAGCTGCGCTCGTGACGGCCTTGCCGTGGATCGTGCACGAATAGGCTCGATGGGTGTGACCGGAGACGATGGCGTCGACAGCGGGGTCGAGGGCGTCTGCGATTTGAACAATCGGATCGTCGACACCGCCGTCGGTCGCCGCGAGGTTGCAGCCGTCGTACGTCGTCGTGAAGACGGGGAAACCGCCTTGGTGGATGAGCACCACAATCGACGCTGCACCCTTGGCGCGAATCTCGGGAACGAGGGCGTTCACGGTGGCGACCTCGTCGCGAAAGTCGATCCCCGCGACGTTGGCCGCCGACACGATCGACGGCGTGTCCTTCAGCGTCATCCCAATGAACGCGATCTTCTCTCCGCCGACCTCTTTGATGTCGTAGGCGGGGAAGAGCGTTCCCCCGGATTGAAGGACCACGTTGGCCGCGAGATACTTGAACGATGCGCCCGGGAACGTACCGCCGTCACCGCAAGAATCGCCGGGAAAACAGCCGCCGTTTTGATACCGATTCAGCTCCGTCGTTCCGTGATCGAACTCGTGGTTGCCCACGGCGTTGTACGAAAGGCCGAGGGCGTTGAAGACGAGGATCGGCGGCTCGTCGTGAAAGGCCGCGCTCTCGAGGGGTGTCGCACCCGTGAGGTCGCCTGCGTGCACGAGTATGTTCGCCGGGACCTCTGCTCGCAGGCGCGCGAGATGCGCCGCGACGTAGGCCGCGCCGCCGGCGGGGATGTTAAGAAGCCCGGCGTCGCCCGATGCGACGCCGATGCCCGTGGCGATGGGGTCATCCCCCCGCGTGAGAACGTTCGCGTTACTCCCCGTGGGAGGTTGGATGTTTCCGTGGAAGTCGTTCATCGCAAGAATGCGAACGACGACCGTCCCCGTCGCCGACGGGGCATCGGGCTGCGCCGTTGCATCCGAGGGCGCGCCCGCATCCACCGCGTCGCTCGGGCGCGATGCATCCGAGGCGACCGACGCGTCGCGCACCGGGATCGGCGTGGGAAGCGGGACGTCGTCGTCGTTCGAGCAGCCCGTAGAAGCGACGGCGAGCGCGCAGGCGAAGGTCACGGAGCAAAGCTCGAGATTGCGGAGGAAGATCACGGACAGCGCCTTTCGGTAGGAAGGAACGTCGAGATAGACCCCCCACATGGCAACGCGGCGGCGATTTGGGTACGACGCCGTGCAGCCGACGGGCGTGAGGTCACAGCCCCGCGCGCCGCGTGTCGGCAGTGGGCGCAAGCTCGACGAGCTCCTCGAGGGGGGCGCCTGCGCCCGCGCCCGTGTCGTCGGGGAGGCTCAGAAGCCTGCGAATCGTCGGAGTGAGATCGGCGAGGCGCCGAGGGGCCGAAGGGGCGACCACACCCGCCGCGCGTACGTGGGCGCCGTACGCCGCAATCCACGTAGCCCCCGATTCGGGAAAGGCCGCGCCGTGGCCGCGAAACGACAGGGCTCGCCCGTGATCGCTCGTGATGAAAAGCGCACTCGGCTCGCCGCGCTCTTCGAACGCGTCGACGATGCGACGCACGCGCCCGATCACCGTGTCGGCCGCCGTGAGCGCACGGACGAAGCCCGGGCGATCGCCAAGGTGCGCCAGCTCGTCGGTGTCGCCGAGGCCGATGAACATGAAGCGCGGCGCGCGGCTCTCGAGCGTGCGAAGCGCGAGAGGCGCGGTGACGGCGTCGGGGCGGTATTCGGTATTCGCGAGAAGCTCGTGGGAGGGAGCACCGTCGGGCCCGCACGAGACGAAGAGCGTATCGGGGGCCCGCGACGCCGCGCGCCTGAGAAGCTGCCACGACCCGACAACAGCGGTGCTTTCACCGCCGAAACGCGCGGCAATTTCGTCGACGATCGTAGGGGTCGTCGTCTGCGGGCAGGCGTTGTCGGCGCACGTCGACGACGGGCGCCCGGTGAGCATTTCGGTATATCCGGGGAGCGATAGGTAGTTAGGGCCACTTGCGCGAACGTCGGCCCCCGATCCGGGGCGTCCGATGGCGGCACCATGCGTGGACAGCATGTCGGCGAGCTCGGGCATCCACGGCATCGATGGGTCGCGCGCGGTCCCGAGCACGTCGCGCGCAGGGACGCCGTCGATGGCGATGAGCACCACGTGGACGAGCGCCGCCGTCGTGACGGGGTCGCGCAGGGCACGCACGGGAGCAGGCTCGGCGGCGAGCGCTGCGGGCTGCCGCAACGGGGGAGCGGCGCGCTCCGGCGAGGGGGACGGCGCGGTTGCAGGGTTGGTGACGGCGATGGCAAGCGACGATAGGCCGACGAGCGCGGCGATCAGATACGCCGTATTCTCACGGGCCCGCGTGCGGTCGTGATTCGGACAAATCGAGATCGAGGTTCCCATGCCGGAATCATCCGGTCTCGACGTGGCGCCCCCCGTTCGACGACGTACCGAGTCGGTGACGGATTGGCCCACTGCGCCGACGGAACGACAGCCCACGCTCAGGATGGGCCAGGCACTTGGCGCGGAAGATGGGCCTCTCCCCGGGGCGCGTTCTCGACGTCGAGCTCGTCGCGTACCTGCACGACATCGGGCAGATCGGCATGCCGCGCGCAGCCGACGTGATCGAGCGACGGCGCGCCCTCGAGCGCTTAAGGCCCGAGAGCTCGAAAGGCTTTCGGACGACGTCGTCGAAGCCGGGGTCAAACGCGTCGATGGCCAAATCTGGATTCGCATCCGAGATTGCCAGAGCCAAATACCATGACGACGAGCTCGCGGCTCACGCCTGCCGCCTAGGCAGACTGCGCCGCTCCCGTTCGTCCATCTCCGCGAGCTCCTTCGTGAGCTCGCGTGCCCTGATCGCGGCGATACGAACCTCCGTGAGATCTGCCTGAATTCCGCTTTCCTCGGATTCCATGTCGGCGAGGAGCAGGTCGGTATATCCCAAAATGACGGCAATGAGATTGTTCATCTCGTGGGCAATGCGGCCGGAGGTTCTCAGCTCAGCGAGAGGGAGGAGAGAGTCGCGGACGCGCGCCCCGAGGCCCACGGGTGCCCGGGTCGACGGCGCGGCGCGGTGTGGCATTCGAGCTTCGGATCGGTCGGTGTTGGGCATGTTTTTCTGTGGGTGAAGGAGACGCAAAAACGGAATTGGAACCTCGACGCGCGGAATTGGAACCTCGACGCGCGGTCGCGCCTTCTCAGCGCGGGTCATCGACAAAAGTGTGTAGGAGGGCCGCGAGTCCCAAGCTCCGGCGCTCGGCGCCCTTCGCGGCGATCCGGCGCTCGGGGCGCCGGCAACGGCGCGCGAGATCCATGAGCGGCGGCAGGGCTCCCGCAAGCGACCCCCGGAAGCTTGCTTCACATCGACGCGCGTAGTCGTCGACATCGTAGTTGGGAATCGAGGTAGGCCGAAGCGAAGGTCGGCCGTCTCGTGGCCTTCGCGTTAGCCCGATCATCGTGCTGCCAGAATCTCGGGTGACCATAACGGGCTGCCTCCCTACCAACGTGAGTTGCATCGACAGTGGACGGGTTCCGTGGCGCGGGTCGCGCTCGGCGTCGCTCTAGGAGAGGAGGCCGCGTTTCACGCGGATCGTCGGATAGGCGGACCCCCTCACACGAATGCTCGCGCGGAGCCGCGGACGCGACGGCAGCCGGGCGGCGTCGATGACAGCGGGGATCGACGCCTCCGCGCGCGCGAGGAGCGCCGTCGATTCGTCGTCTGCGTCGCCGACAGCCGTCGTAATCGCGATCGCGCAGGTCACGCTCACCGACGCGACGTGGACGTCGAAAGGCGTGCCATCGATACAATCGCGAAGCCGCGAGGCAACGCTTTCCGCCGACGATGCGTCGACCCCCGGAAGGACGGCGAAGAGCGACTCGGCGCTCGCGCGCGCGAGGATGTCGTAGGTACGCAGGGCGTCGCGGACGCGGCACGCGATCCCCTGCAGCAGGAGATCGTACGCCACGGTTCCGTGCTCGTCCCGAATCGCAATCGCGCCGCGTACTTCGATGGCCGCGATGCCGACGCTGCTCGTCTCGCGTGCGGCGCGTGCGAGCTCGCGGTCGAGTGCGTCGAGCCCCGCGCTCCGCGTGAGCGCGCCGGTGACGGCGTCGTGGGTTGCGGCAAACACGAGCCAATCGCGCGCCGAGGCCGCCTGGGACTCGAGAGCCATGATTCGCGTTGCGAGCCTGACGCGCGCTTCCATCTCGCGCCCCGAGCATGATCCGACCAGGAAGTCGTCGACGTCCGCCGCGGCGTGCCCGAGCGGGTCATCGGCGTCGAGCCCTTGGCCATGAAGGATGACATAGGGGCGGCGCGCGGGCGGCAGCTCGGCGCAGGTCGCCAACAGGAGCGAAACGCGCGCGCAGGAGCCACCCACGAGCATCACGCTTGGCGGCAACCCCGACGCGAGGAGCTCCAAAGCGTCGTCGACATCGGCAGCGACCGTGACGTCGTGGCCGCACGACGAAAGGTGAGAGCTTGCGTGCCTTGCGAGGATGGCGTCCTCCAGCGCGATGAGCAACTTCATACCTCGCCAGAACGGACGCCCCAACACAACTTGAGGGCATTTCGTCACTTGGCTTGCGAGAGGCCCTGGAGGGTCGACGCCATCTCGCGCGCCGAATTAGGCAGCGTGGTGGCGAGGGATACGTATTTCGACCCGCGTCGACTGGCCCAACGTGGTTTGAATCTGAACGCGGCCCCCCATTCGTTCGCAGATCGCCCGCACCGCGCCCAAACCCACGCCTCGGCCGGAGTCGTGCGTGGGGGTCGCGAGCGTCGTCAATCCGTCTTCAAAGAGCGCCAGCGAGAGCTCGTCGGAGGTCCGCACGGAGATCCCCCGCTCGACTGCGCGGGCGCGCACTTCCGACCAGTTGATTCCGCGGCCGTCGTCGACAATCCCGATAACGACATCGTCGCCCTCCACTACGGTCGAGAGCGACACGCGACCCGCGGGCGGCTTTCGGTGCGCCAGACGCTCTCCTGGAAGCTCCAAGCCGTGGTCGATGGCGTTGCGCACCACATGACTGAAGGAGCTCCAGAACGGCGCCCATGCCGCGCGCGGAAGCCGCACGCCGTTGTGTTCGACGCGGACCTCGACGGCCCCTTTGTTCAGCCGCCTTGCCATACCGCGCGCCTGTTCGGCGAACCGTTCGAGGCGCACCGCGGTGGGCTCTAGTGTCCACTGCTTCAGCCGCTCGGCGACGACTTCGCTGGCGGCGCCCTCCTCGACCGCCTTGAGCAAGTCGGCAAGCTCGGCGCGGCTCACATGGAGGACCTCTTCGAGCCTGCCGAAGATATGGGTGAATTTCGTCGAGAATGCGCTCCAACGGGAGACCAAACGCACCTCTTCGGCGAGGGGGAGCTCCGTGGCCTCGGCGAGGCGCTCCTCGAGCTCATGGCAAAACGTGACCATCGAAGTGAGTTGCAAGAGTCCGCACGCCCCTTTGAGCGTGTGGACATGGCGTTTGACGGTTTCCATTGGCGTCGTGGGAGCCGTTGCGGCGGCGACGAGCGCGCTCGCCTCCTTCATGAAATCGACGAACCCGGCGCGGTCGTGGACGGCCGCTTCGAAGATCGCAAGCATCTCCTTCGCTTCCGACTCAGCGCGCTCTCGCTCTAGCCGATACGTGACGTCGGACACAATCACCAGGACGTGAGAGAGCGCGTTGTCCGTATAAATAGGTTTGTAGTCGAAATCGAGGGCGAGGGAGTGGTTTGCGATGCGTGATGGGAGCTGTGTCAGCAAGAGCTCGACGGGCAACACGTCGTCGGCGAGCTGCTCCAGCCCCATCTCGAGCTCCTGCGCGGCGGTCTCGTCGAGCGTTCGCAGACAGTCCCCGATGCGCATCTCAGGCGAGATCGCGCCGAACCAGCGATCAAAACTTGCCGACCGTTCCGTCGACAGGACCCCACGGAGGTCACAGGTAACAAAGCCCTGGCCGACGTTATCGAGCATGAGCCGCAGGCTCGTGGTCTGCCTCTGTAGCTCCGAGGTGCGCGCCTCCACAACGTGCTCGAGTCCGAGGACGCTGTCGAAGAATGTGCGCGAAACCCAAACTGCCGCGGCAGACTCGAAGAGAACGAACACCGCATGGACAGCAACTGACCAGATGGACGCCTGGTAGTTGAAGAGGCTCGGCGGCAGCGTCGCGAAGAGAATCAAATGGTGGAGAACGACGGTCGCAGCCGCGATTAGAATCACGACGGGATCGGCGAATACGACGAGGAGACCGAGGAGCACGAAGAAGTAGAAGTGCATCTCGATCTGCATCGGCCCCTGGCCGAAGTGGACGAGGAGCGCGCCCAGCCCCATGGCTGCGACGCCGAAGACGCGCGTAATGTGCCGCGGGTTTTCAAAAGCCAGGGGCGCGACCATCGGGCCGCTCAGCATGAGACAAGTGAGCGCGAGAGCTTTTAAAACGCCCGTGTGACAGAGGTAGGCGACGCCCGCGAGCAGAGGAGCGTGGGCGAGAAAGAAGACGCGGGCGATCCGATTCATGCGCGCGAGGTAGTTGCGCTCGAACGCCGATATGTGCGGCGGTAGGATCAAAAACGTCAACAACCTGGAAATCATCCTCGCCTCGCCTTCAACCCCTTCAATTCAAAAGCCGAAGTGGATCGACGGTCTCCCGGAGCTTCGCGTCGACCGCGCATCCGAAAAGCGGGAGCGGCTCGACTTCTTCGCCACGCGCGATTCGCGCGATGATCTCCGCATCTCTCATCGCCGTCGCCTGCTTGCGCAGCGTATAGCCGCCGATGTACTGAACGCGTGATTGCCCATCGGCCACGACCATCACGGGTGCAGAGAGCACTCCATACCTCGCGAGGAGACCGCTCCTCGTGACGACTTCGAGCTCGAAGCCCGACGAGGAAACGCGGGGGCCTTCGAGCCCTTCCGGCCCGACGAGGACGACGCGCTCTTCGACCCCCGGAAGCGCGCGGCGAGCGACCAAATGTTCGAGGACCCGTTGGGAGCAGCGGCAGTCGACGTCGAGAATGTGAATCACGACGACGCGCCCGGAAGGTCTGTGATTCCGCATGCGTGCGAGCGTCGACGTGAGTCTCGAGTCGTCGTAGTGGGGCTTCGGCAGCGCGACGAGGTGACCGGCGAGGAGGGCTGCGCCCGTCGCGAGAAGCGCCAGGGACCAGAGCGCCAGCAGGACGCGGAGCACGGTCCTCGCACCCGTCGAAATCATTTGTCGCCGACGAGCTTGCGGACCGCTGCCACCAGCAGGTCTTGCTTGAACGGTTTCACAATCCACCCCTTTGCGCCGGCGAGCTTCGCGCGCTGGAGCAGCTCGGGGTGGGCCTCCGTCGTGAGCATGACGATAGGCACGCGGAGACGGGGCATTTCCCGACGTAACTTTTCGATCATGTCGATGCCATTTAGGTTTGGCATGTTCACGTCGCAGACGATGAGAGCGGCGTCCTCGTGCGCGATGACCTTGGCAATGCCGTCGTTCCCGTCGATCGCCTCGAGCACCTCGTACCCAGCGGCCTCGAGCGCTTGCGCGACCTGCTGTCGGGCGGTTCGTGAATCGTCGACAACGATAATTTTCTTACCCATCGTGATCTCCTCTCCGCCCCGCAAGCTCATATTTCGAACAACACGACGTCGCCAGCGCGCGCGCTCACGCCGCCCGCCACCGCCGCGAGGCGGGCGCCGCCCTTGCAGACGGATTCGAAGACCACGTGGAGCGGCACCCCGTTCACGGTGAATTGGTGAACGACGGGCGTGCTCGCGAATCGAACGAATCGGAAGTCGGTCGCCGACAGCGTAACGGGCGTGCTCAGCTCGATCGTGACCTGATAGGCGAGCAGGTCTCGTTTAATCTGCCCGAGGATCAGATTGCCCATTTCCGCGAGCCAGTCGGCAAGCTCCTCTTCGCTTTCACCGCCAGCGGGGTGGGTGTCACGGAGGAGCGCGTCAGGGATGTTCAAAAGGAGACAGCCACGCAGGCATTCGCCTCCCAGACCGATGACGGAAAGCCTCCCGGTCCAACCCGACGACTGGTGCGGCACTGTGCCCACGTAAACGATCGGCAACCCTAGTGAGGAGAGCAGGACGCGTGTGGCCGCCTCGACGAAGTCGTGAAGTTGACTCCATTCTCCTATTTGCATGGGAGCGATCCTTTCGGCTGCCAAGCCAGCCCATTCCGAGGTCGAAGTCTCATGATCCCTCTGCGTTACGAGGCGAGCTTTGCGGCGCCGAGGCCGTGGAGATGCGGGCTCGAGACGCTCCGCGGGGGGCGCGACGCTCTACTCAGTTGCTCGGGACCGGTCGGCAGCACGCGGTTTCGTCCCGCGAGCTTCGCGTCGTACATCGCGCGGTCGGCACGATCGACCAAGCGCTCGAGCGAATCGCCGCTCCTAAGCTCGCTCACGCCGATCGACGCCGTGACGGGAAGGGCCTCCCCCTTTTCGTCGACGACGACGAGACTCGCGATTGAGGCGCGCAGGCGCTCGGCGGCCACCAACGCGCCCGCTTCGGTCGTGTTCACATAGGCGATTACAAACTCTTCACCTCCCCAACGGGCGGCGAAGTCGACGCGACGGAGAGCGTCTCCACTCAGGTGCCCACCCAACGCTGCGAGCACGCGGTCACCTGCCCCGTGCCCGTAGCGATCGTTCACTCGTTTGAAGTGGTCGACATCGAGGACTGCGAGCGAGAGCGGATGGCCGTAACGTCGCGAGCGTTCGATTTCGGCATGTATGGAAGTCGTGAACGACCGACGATTCATCAGCCCCGTGAGCGGGTCGCTCGAAGCAAGGCGCTGCGACTCTTCGACGAGCATCGCCATTCGGAGGGGCCCCCCGAGCTCGCGGGCGATGTGCGAGATGAGCTTTGCAGACGCGGCGGCGTCCGACACCCGACTCGGACTGAAAGCAATCTTGGCAATGTTACCGTTTCCAAACGGGACCGCGCGGACGATCGCCGGCGCGCACCGGGGGTCGCAAAGCGCGTCTTCGTCTTCGATGGACACAGTGGGGCGGCTGGAGTCCGGGAGCTGCAAAGCCTCGCGTGCCTCGCGCTCGGCCACGCCCCCGCCGAGCGAACTGTGATGGAGCGCGAACCTGTCGGGCGTTCCGAGTACCCAGAGCCCCACCCAGCGGTATTGTGTTACCTGGGAGAGAAATTGCGTGAACAGGTCGAAGAGTCGATCGAGCTCACCGCAAGTCGCCAGCGCCCGCACTTCGGACGCGATGATCGCGTCGAAGAGAGCGTCGTCGAGGTGCCGAGCTATCCGATCGCGGATGTCGATCGAGCTTTCGGCGAGCTGCAAGAAGAACGGGTCTTCAGGCTTCGGAGGGCCGACCGCCTGGCCGATCGCACGAAGGAGATCTCCCGTTCGGTGCTTTTGAACATAGGCGTTCGCGCCCGCGCGCCCGGCCCGGAAGCGGTTCTTCGGTTCGTCCGTGTCGCCGGCGAGAATGATGGCGACATCGGCCGTCGCCGGCTCGGAGCGGAGCAAGCGACAGAGCTGGACTCCGGAGATGCTCGGCATCCAGAGGTCTGCGACGACGACGCTCGGAGGCGCCGAGAGCGCCATGTCCGCGCCGGTGGCTGCATCGCCTGCACAGTCGACGACATAGCCTTGCGCGCGGAGGCGCTTGCCGAGGACGTCTCGCGCGCGCTCGGACGGATCGACCAAGATGATGCGGCTTGCAGGGTGTTGGCTCACGCGAAGGTGAACGGCCGCGCGAGGACGAACTTCATACGAGCTCGCCACAATTTCCCGTGCGCACTCAAACCTTCATCGGCCACGAGAGCGTGCGCGCTCAAGTAACTGCTCGGCGGCCGTTTTTCGATCACGACATCGAGCGGAGTCGGCTGGCGGAAAACCTCAAGCGCAGATGGACGGGCGCGCGCGCTCATCTCCGCGAAGACCGGCCGTTGGGGGTGCACATGAGGACCCCATGATGAACGCGCTGCACCTGTCTCCCTCGGCGAGGGTTCGCGCGCGGTTCACGTTCGACGTCAGGTCGAGGCGCTGCGTCGGTGGCAGGACCAAGGTACTCCGCGCCGTCTTCGCCACGCTCAGCATCGGCGCAGGCCTGCTTTGGAGCGCGTTCGCGTGCTTCGTGCTCGCGCTCCACCAGGTGAATGGCCCGATGCCGTGGCTCGCCGTCGCCTGCACGAGCGGCGTCGCGGGTGGGCTAACGAACCTCCTCGCACCGCGACCCTGGCTCCTCCGGGCAAGCCTTCTTGCCTTCGAGCTGCCAATGTTCGTCCTCCTCGTCGTCTTGGGGAGCGCCGCGAGCTTAACGCTGGCGCCGTTCGTGCTCGTTCAGCTCGGCTTTCAGCTCGTGGCCGGCGGCAAGATGTACGACGGCTACATCGCGTCGCTCTACGCCAACGCCCGTCTCCGCGCGCAGGAGCGGAAAAGCTCGCTGCTCGCCGCCGCGGTGGGCGGCAACGATTACGCCCGCGACGCTCATCGAGAAAGTGAGAGGGACGCTCGATTCGTGACGACGACCTCGAAGACGGTGCACGGATCGAGAGGGCAGGCGAAGAGCGTGCGAAAGCGGTCGTGCGTGCGAAGGGCGTGAGCCCCCTGCGGCGTATCGTTGCCGAGCACGACGACGTCGACGCGCGCGGTGCGCACCCACGATTCGAGGGCGGCCCCGTCGGGGACGGTCGGTGGGACGAGGAGGGCACGCGTCTCCGGGGTCTGCGGAAAGACCTGCCCCAACAGATTCACGGAGGTGTCGTAGCCAAAGGCACCGCCCGGTCGTACGCGACGCCGCGCATCGGCCCAAGCGCGGCCCGAGCCGTCGACGCTCACGCAGTCGGCGCGCGCATCGGGTGTCATCTTCGCGAGGGCAACGAGGCTCGGCCCACCACCTGTGAGCCCCGGCGTGGCGAGGACGAGCCCGCCTAGCGCAGCGACGCAGAGGGCGCCGTCGACGATGCGCCTCGATCCCCGCGGAAAGAGCTCACTTCCGGCGGCGACGACGGCGAGGAGCGCACCTGCGGTCGCGATGGTGTAGCGCGCCCAGAACGCCCCCGGCGTGACGAGCGGCGCGATCACGACCACGGCCATCCAGGCGCGAGCATCGACCCGCCGCGCGCGAAGGACGACGACCGGCGCGAGCGGGAGAAGCACGAAGGCGAACACGGGTCCGAAGCCGCCGAGCCGCATATCGAAATTGTACGGCGCAAGCACTGTCGTCCACGACGCGAGAATGCGCGCCATGGGCGACAAGCCACGAAGCGCGTCGGGCATTCCCGCTTGAACGAGCTCGCCCATGGTCTCGGACCCCGGAAGGGAGAACGGGCCAAGCGCCACGCGCACGGGCCAAATCGGGTTTCCGTAGGTGAGGAAGTTATCGAAGTAGGAGCCCATTCCCAAGAGCGCTAGGGCCGCGATTCCGGCCAGCTTTTGCGCCTGATCGCGCGTTCGAACGCGCAGCGCGAGGGTCGTCATCACAAGCGCGAGAGACGCCGGGCCCGAAGGTTTCGTCGCAACGTAGGCGGCAAAGGTGAGCCCCGCGGCAACCGTGATAGGCCAGCTCGGCGGTGCGAATGCCAAATACGTGGCACTCAAAAAGAGCGCTGCAAATGCGATGTCGACGTAGTTCGTCGCCATTTGCAAATAGACGACGGGGAGCACCGCGAACGTGGCACCGAAGAGAACGCTGCGTGCGGGTGACGCTCCGAGGCGACGCGACCACGCGGCGACGGCCGTCGCGCCGACGAGCGCGAAGGGCGCTTGGGCGAGGTCGAGAAGCGCGTCGTCGGGGGAGACGAACCGCCACCACGCCATGAACAGCTCGATGGCACGCGGATACGTGTTCACATAGGCGTCGTGCCCTGGAACCGCTGCATTCCAGCCGGTTTCGACGATTGTGTGAACGATTGGCAGGTGGTAGCCGAGCGCATCCCACGCCCACGGCTCGAGAAGAAAGCTCGAGGTGGCGGCGAGGCAGAAAGCGCCGATGGCGAGAGCCACGGCGACCCACGTCGCCAACGCCCGACGCCCCTGGCCGAAGGCGCGTTTTGCAATTTGCCGAAGCTCCTGGACCGAGGCACGGCACCCCGAACGCCCGGCGAGCGCCGCGAGGGTAGCCCCGACGACGAGCGATGCAACGGCGACCGAGACGGCGCTTGCCGCGCCCACAGCCGCGAGCGCTCCGACGATGGCGATAGGAGCCAAGACCGACGTGAGCACGGCAACCATTGCGCGGTCGAAGGCGCGATGGTCGGGAGCCGCGAGAAAGCGTGACGCCACCGAATGACCCACGAGGACGAACGCAAGCCACGCGATCGGAACGAGATGGTAGCGAAGCGCGTAAACGAGCGTATCCATGCCGAAGGGCTACGCAGTCGGCGCGACGGCAACGACACGGCCGCGCGACGGTTCGGCTTCGTTCGCGTAACGCGACACACCTCGAGGGGCACGAAGACGCGCCGCGGGCCCCCGACGAATTACGCTCGTCTCCCATGACGGACTCGACGCCTGCCGTGACGATCCCGACGCTCTTCGAATGGATGGGGGGCATGCCCGCCCTCGAGCGCCTCTTCACGGTCTTCTATGCGCGCGTGCCGAGCGACCCGGTGCTCGCCCCCGTGTTTGCTCAAATGTCGCCGGATCACGTGAAGCACGTCGCGGCCTTCGTGGCGGAGGTCTTCGGCGGCCCCAAGGCCTACAGCGAGCATCACGGCGGCCACCCGCACATGATTCACAAGCATGTCGATCGCGCCCTCGACGAAACCAAGCGCGCGCGCTGGGTGCAGCTCCTCCTCCAGTGTGCCGACGAAATAGGCGTTCCGAGCGACCCCGAGTTCCGCTCGGCCCTCGTCGCCTATCTCGAATGGGGCACGCGGCTCGCCGTCATCAATTCACAACCCGGCGCGGACGTGAACGGAGATGCCCCCATGCCCAAATGGGGCTGGGGCGAGGTCAAAGGCCCCTACCAGGGGTGACGGCGCAGGTTGTCGAGCTCCCAGTTAATCGCAATGGGCGCGGTCTCCCGCGTGGGAGGAGAGCTTTACCTCGTCGACGGGGGTGAGGAACGCGAGCCTGCGACTGAGATCGCTCGCGACCCGACCTCTCCAAGAGCTCGGCGCGGAGCGTTTTCGAGACTTGAGAGCGTCTCGACGCGGCCTCGGCGTCTTCTCGAATCTCCCGTGCGAGCCTGTCGACCGTTGGGAGGACGCGGCGGAGCGCCTCGCGACACCGCTCGAACGCAGGGTCGCTCCAAAGCCCCTCGAACGCCCCCCGGACCACCTCGAGGAGACTGTGGTGAGCACCCATCACGCCGCCGCCTCGCAGAGCGGCCGAGCGCAGCTGGGATGGCGCGAACGCCTCCCACTGGGATGAACGCCGGGAGGAGCCAGACGGGGTCGGCGGATTCGATCTCGCGACCAGCTCGTGATCTATGGCCGGCTCTGCGCGGGTGCGCGCGAGCAGCGTGCTCATGAAGAGCGGCGTGCTTGGGCGGAGCCGGGCCGCGCACTGGGAGATCGCCGTCAGGAGCGTTGGCGGGTTGTCGCGCGGAGCTGCACATTCGGCGTCGAGCGCCGGCGCCTGCTGCGCGAGCACCCTGACGAGGGAGTCGACGAGCGCTATTTGTGCAGAGACGTCCGGCTCATCCCGTAAAGCTCAGTAGAGCTCACGAGCGACGGTTCGCGCTAAAAATACCGAAATGGGATGCACCGAGAGCATGTTCCTTCGGGCTACGCCCTACGAGCATGCTCTCGAGAGAGCGACCTCTCAGGCGATCATCGAGATGCGCTTGTGCGCATCGGAGATCAGACGGGCTGCGCCGTCGATGCCGGCGGACGCGATTGCAATACGGAGGATCTCTTTGACGGGGTCGCCGGCGGCGCCACGCGAGGAGCTCGTAACCGCTGCAGTCGACGTGGCCTGCGTGCCGGGACGACGGCCGCGCTTTGCGCCCGTGGCCTTGGACGCCTTGGGGCCCTTTGCCGCGCGAACGCCGTAGATGAGACCGGGCGAAAGCTCGATGCCCTTGGCTGCGCCCGCGGCGACGAGATCCTTCACAGAGAGATCGGAGTGAGCGCGAATGAAGTCGCTCTTCGAGGGGCCGCCGCCGGGCGTGGGGCCCGTCTTGCGCTTCTGGGGGGCTGCCGCTTCGGCCTTGGCGCTGGCGGTTGCACCCTTCTTGGGGCCGCGCGTCTTCTTAACGCCACCCTTGGCTTTGTCCGCCGAGCGGATGTTCGACACATAGGCTGCCGACAGCGTCATCCCAGCTTCCTTCGCCTTGGCCTCTACCTCGGCGGGGCTGAGGCTCGGGTGCTGACGCACGAATGCAGACTTGGAGACCTTGGACCCGTCACTGCTCTTTTTTGCTTTCGCCATTGTGATGGAGAACCTAGCCGCCTGTGCATGTACATAGCAAGTGTTCTCATCGAGGTTTTTGAAAGTTCTTAGAGCAGGGGTCTCCTAGTCGCTCCACCAACGCCGACCCCACACCGCACGGCGCCGGCGGGTTTGGACCGGGGGGTTTGACGGGATGGAACCCCTCCCGTACCCCCATTCGGAATTGGGAAACCTCGTTGAGAGCAACCCTGGTTGCGTCCAATTGCTATTTGGCATTCCGACTCAGGCGGGCGCCAACGGACATGTAACCGCGCCTAAATGTGCGACAAATTGCTCACATCGACCTGAAGCTTCGGGGGGCCGTAGGCCTAGTGGATTGGCTTGTTCGGTCATCGGGTGATGCCCTAATCGCCAATCCACGTTCACCACATGCGCCCCCCAGCGGTGGGAGCGGGCGCCCACGACGAGGGGGTCTCCCTATGCGAAGCGGCAGGGTCTGGTTGTTCGCGTCATCTCTTCTGGCGGCCATGGCCTGCTCTGGGCAGGGCCCGAAGTGGTCACCGGCAGCGTCGCCGCGACGAACCTCATGGGGGGTAAGGTGACGAGCCTCACCTCTTACATCGACTCCATGACCCGTACGGGGGTGACGCTGGCCTCCGGGTCGGGCGCAGGGGCGTCGTCCGGCATCATCACGAGCTAGGGCGACGTGGCCCCGAACAGCGAGAATTGCACGAGCCCCACGGCCGGGAGCTTCAACAATCCGAACGGTTCCAACTCCACGTTTGAGGGCCATGGGGAGGGTACGACACCCCCCACTCCCAGCTGTGTGACGTCGTCGAACGGCCTCGTCGCTTGGTATCCGATCACGGGGAGCACCGTGCAAGACGTGCTCGGCGTCGGCGCCGGTGGCGCGCTCACCGGCTCCGGTGTCTCGTTCACGACGGACAAGCATGGGAACGCGAATGCCGCCCTCTCGTTCACGGGCGCGTCGGGGACCTATGTTAACGTCGCTTCAGATTCGAGCTCTCCGACGGGGGCCGCCGCTCGAACAAGGCACCCCGCGGTCGTGACCTACGGCGGCACGAACATCGTCTCGTACATGGATGCAACCACGACGAACATGCCCGCCGGAGCGCTCTCGCTCACTACGACGGGCACATCCATGGTCGTTGGCGCCGCCATCGACACCGCGAACGAGTGGCTCAACGGTCAGATCGACGACATCCGCGTCTACAGCCGCGTTCTCGCGGCCTCCGAGGTCAGTTGCCTGACGACGGCTGGCCCTCAGTAGGAGCGTTCGACATGTTCGAGTTGGCGTGAATCAGCCGAACGAGGCTCCGATCCTGTGCGAGGCCCTGAAGGGCCTCCGGAGTCGGCGCCTCGGACGGCGTGACCGAGACCGTCGTATCGCTCGTGATGCGGTGGGGGAAGGCGCCGTCCCAAACGCCCCGCCACTTGTAACAGGTGGGAGCGACGCAGGCCGCGTCGTCCGAAACCTCGCTGTAACCGTTGGCGGCGAGCCAGTCTTCGATGCGGTTGTTCACGTAGCCGTGAAGCCGATAGAAGATCGGATTCACGTGGGAAGCGTAGGTCGACCCGAGGTAATCGTTCGCGAAGACGTCGGCGTCGGGCTTGCCGGGCGTGAAGACGTTCGCGGGCTCGAGCTGTTGGAATTTCGAGCCGACGCGCCAGTCGGCCCAGCGCATGTGCATGTTGTTGTGGAGCGTCGTCTCGAGCCACTCTCCATACTCCGAGAGCGACTTCCCCTTTAGAAATCCGCTGTCTTTCGCCTGCTTGTCCCATGCGACGAGCTGCGCGTAGGCCTGAGGGTCGTCGTTGTCGGGGGGGAGAGGAAAGCTCGCGTCGTCGGCCGGAGGCGGCGCTTCCCACGGCTCGTACATCTGATCGCCGAGGTGGTCCTTGAGCATCGCGAGCATCGCGCGGTGCATATGGAGGAACTCTTCGCCGCGCGCTTTGGACGGCGCCTTCGCGGGCTCTTGCTCGCGACCCCATGCGGGGCCCATCGCGCGGACTTTGGCGCGTTGCGCGGTCGACATACGGAGCCAGCCGTTCCGAATGCCGTGCCAGAGATAGTGCCAGCTGCGGTGGTCGCGGCGGGCCATGAGAGTCTTCATTTTGAGATCGCGCGCGTCATCGGACGCAGGCTTCTCGGCGAGCTCGGCGCGGTGGGCCGACACTGTGAGGGTGCAATCCCCGGCCACGCGCTTCGTCGCCGTGACCGTGACGCTGAGCACAGAGCTCGGCGCGCCGTCGAGGGCCCAGCGATCGCCCGTCGCATGGGTCGCCCCCACGTTCGTAGAGCCGTTCGCGCCGAGCGCCTTCACACTCTCGACGGCGGCACAGTCGTCGTTCGACGTCACATCGAGCGCATCCACGAGGGCCGTCGCCCCTTTGAGACCGAGAACCAGAACCTGTGGGGCTCCGTTTGCGTCCCCCTCGAGGCGCACCGTTGCGACCTCCACACCTTCTCCTAAGAGGTGCATGGCGGCGCCTTGCTGTGCGCTGCCACCACCCAACTTCGCGCCGCTCGGCGCCGCCGAGTCGAACACGGTATCGAGCACGTTAAGGAAAGCCCCACGCGTCTCGCGCAGCGCCGCCCCCTCGTACGCTTCCGTATTGGTCTTGGGATCGGCGAAGCTCCACCCGAGTGACCGGACGAGATCGCTCAACGCGATGGTCTCTTGCTCGTTGAGCTCGCCCGAGGCGTCGTGAACCCCGAGAATCGTGAAGTTTGCGTACTCGATGTAGGCCGACGACCATTTCGCACGAAAGGTCGCGACGTCGAGGGAGCCGCTTTGCTTGCAGCTCGCACGGACGGTCGCCGCGTCGCGAAGGGCCGAAGCGCCCTCGGGCAGCGCATCGATCGCCGCTTTGGAGCAGAGGTAGCGGCTCACGTTGCCGCTCTCTTCCGCGAAGATCTCGACACCGCTCAAGGTGGTGCGTGTGACGACTTGGCTGTCGACCCGCTCGGTGACCGAGACGGGCGACGTGCACTGAACGAAGGGGGCGGCCATGAATGCCAAACAGGGCGTGATGACACGACGAAACTGCATATCGAATTTCTCCCGAGGAACGAGCGTGTGCTCAAAGGCGCGCCTTCGCGGGACCGCCTCGAGAGGCGCGTCGCCGCGGGCATCGCTGCGGGCGCCCTACGCACAGAACGCGCCAATCACAAAGCCCCGGGACCGATGTAGGACATTGACGCCAATCACCGTTTTTGGGCGCTTTCTGCCGGATCGTTTTATCCATGGGTCCGCTCGAAATCGTTCGCGCACGACAGGCGGTGGCGAGGGTGAGGTATCGTCCGCGGCCTCCCGAACAGGCACTCGCAAAAGAAAGCGCGGACTATGGATTACCGATCACTTGGAACAAGCGGGCTCAAGGTTCCCGTGCTCTGCCTCGGCGCAATGACGTTTGGCGAGGCCAACGATGCGTCGTTCATGCACAAGGTCGGCTGCGACGAAAAGACGGCCTTCGCGATCATGAGCCGCGCCCTCGAGCGTGGTGTGAGCTTCATCGATACGGCCGACGTTTACGGGCAGGAGGGGCTCTCGGAACGGATCGTCGGCGCATGGATGGCCGAGTCGAACAGCCGCGACCGCGTCGTCCTCGCCACCAAATTTCGATTTCGGATGGGCGAAGGGGCTAACGGCACAGGAGCATCGCGCTACCGCATCGTTCGGGCCGTGGAAGAGAGCCTTCGCCGTTTGAAGACGGATCGAATCGATCTCTACCAAATCCATATGCAAGACATCGAAACGCCCGAAGAAGAGACGCTTCGTGCCCTCGACGACCTCGTGAGGAGCGGCAAGGTGCTCTACCTCGGCGCCAGCAACTACGCGGCGTACCGGCTCACCGACAGCCAGTGGATCTCGAAGAGCGAGCACCTCCACAGGTTCGTCGCCTTGCAGATGCAATACAGCCTGATGGTGCGTGATCTCGAGCGCGAGCATATCCCGGTCTGCAGCAAGTTCGGCCTAGGCGTCCTCCCCTGGTCGCCCCTCGCCGCAGGCTTTCTGTCGGGCAAATACGCGAAGGACAAGCCGCCGCCCCCTGGCGTTCGCCTCGAGAAGTGGAAACAGGGGTTTGCCGACTTCGACAACGCCCGTGGTTGGGGGACGCTCGATGCCGTCACCTCGATGGCCAAAGAGAAGGAGACGACGCCCGCCGCCATTTCCCTCGCGTGGCTCCTTGCGAAGCCCACGGTTTCGTCTGTGATCTTCGGGGCGCGCTCGGTCGCGCAGCTGGACGACAACCTAAAGGCGGCCGATGTAAAGCTCACAGCCGACGACGTAAAGAAGCTCGACGACGCGAGCGCCTTCGACCTCGGCTACCCCTACAAGTTCATCGCGAACGTGCAGAAGCGTTGGTGAGGCCTCAGAAGCTGATGTGGTAAAACTCGGAGCCCGAGTCGGTGTGGACAAGGCTCGTTCCGCCCGCTTTTTGCGGGCATTTGAAGCCGACTTGGGTCGTCTTCAGGCGATCGTTCCCCTGAATTTCGACCCCCTTCCACGTGCACCCCATGGACGCGGCGATGGGCTTGTAAAAGTCGCCGAGCGCATCTCCGAAAAGCGCCGACTTGATGACGGGTGTCTTGCGCGCGATGTCCGATCCACACAGTTCGGCGCCGGGCGGGAGCACCTGCATCTCTTTCGGAGCGTTCCCCCACGTCCCCTTCGCGACGGTCTCGTTGCCGACGCCGTCGCGTAGCCCCGCAATGATCTCGGCGCACGAAACCGCGCGGCGGCTGTAGGCCGTCACAGTAGGCGCGGCGCCCTTGGAGTCGGTCGCCTCTTTGGGATTGCCCGAAGGGCCCGAGGGGGCATCGTCCTTTTTGCAGCCCGACAGCGTGCACAGGGCGAATAAGGACAGCGCGAGCGCGGCGGATGCGAGCTTGAGAGTCATCATTCTCTTGTCTCTCAGGTCGACGCGGCCGTCACGCAAAGTCGACGCAGGGGTACGGCCCGCATTCTCGCGCCTCTACCTGCTACGACGTCGGTCGTGAAGTCTCGCCCTCGCAGCCGCCCACGCACCCGAACGCATCGCAGGCGTGGCGGTCCGCCGCGATCGGTCCCCATGGAGTTCGAGCTCCTCAATCAATGCAACGTGCACGCATTGAAACGCTTTGCCCGCTGGTTGAAGATCGAAATCACCGACGAAGCGAGCCCAAAGGCGCGTCATGCCGTCGCCCTCGCGATCGCAAGGCATTTGCGCCGCGGCTGAAGGGCGCGTTCGGGCTCGCGTAGCATCTCCCGTGATGGGCTCGATACGCTCACGAAGTGGGTGCGCAGCGACCACGCCGGTGTGCGCGTCGTTGCCTATTCACGCCCATGCCGTCGGGGCGCGGGTGGGCTTTCGGCCCCTCGACGTTTAGCTCACCTCGGCACGACGAAGAGGCCGTCGACGATGCGGCCGGGAGGGAGCGTCGACCCGCCCGCCGCGAACCAGACGCCGGTCGAAGGGCCGCCGTCGAGATTCAGCGCCGCGCGGCAGCCGAAGCCGCCCTTTTCACGGGGCGCGCGGAGAATCTCCGCCGTCTCGCGAAGCGTAGGGCCGCCGTTGGCCGCGGGAATGAACAGAACGAAGTGGGCCGCGCCATCGCCCGTATCGCACGCCGTGGTGCGTGCGGCACGGCGCCCGTCGTCGGTCGCAATCCCGTTTTCGCCGTCGCGCTCGACGAGGAGCGGCTTGCACTGCACGGCCGACTCGACGTCGCTCGGCATGAGGGCGCGCGGGCCAACGAAGAGGCGTGCCCCCCCAAAGGCGACGACGCCGCCATGGGCCTTTGCCCACGGCGCGCTCCGCTCGACGCCGGCGATCCGTCGCAATCCGAGCGGGCGCTCGTTGATATCGAAGTAGCCGCCGTTAATGCCAACGAGCGCGCCGACCGGGGCGAGCGCATCGAGCGTCGTCAAACGGGGCGCGACGACGGGGACGACGCGGCAGCGATCGAGCCTCACCGTCACTTCGATGATCGCGCTGTGGGCGCTCTCGGCGAAGGGGGTGGTCTGCCGGGTGATGCACGACGCCGCGGCCTGCGGAGGCGCGCCCGCGAGCGTGGGCGGCATCGACGAGGGTGTCGCGTCGAAGTCGCCCGCCTTCGCATTCTCACGCGGATCACAGGCTGCGAGGGCGAAGCACACGAGACCAGGCCCCACGCGGAGGACGTCGACCCCTAAGGCGCGCAGGAGGCTCACGAGGTTCGTCGCTACTTCGTCGTGGCTTTCGGTGCTGCGGCGGCGGGCGCTTCGGCAGCGGGATCTGCGCCGGCCGTTCCGGCCTCGGCGGCATCGGCCGCGAGCTGCGCCTGGACTTTGCGTGCCTCGAGGTCGCGCTTGTCCTTCGCCACCTGACGCGCCCGGAACGCCCGCCCCTGGGCCGAACCGTGGGCGTTCGCCATGCGCGCGCGCGTGACGAAGAGGTTGGCGCGGGCAATCAGGGAGTTTTGTTTCGTGGTCATCGCGGCACCCTAGCCTGTGAGGGGCCTTCGCGCCCGCGCGCGCCTACAGCTGTACACACTTTCAGGCGTCATCCCATTCAGGATCGCGCGCGGCCACGGCACCGAGACAGGCACGCGAAGAGAGAGAGGCTCGCCGCCGAAGAACGGTGCGATGCTCGCAGGTCATGCCCAATCGTCCGTTTCGCCTCGTCGCAGCGCTCCCCTTCGTCGTGTGCGCCGCGGCGGGCGCATGCGTCTCGGATCCGTCGAATCCGAACGGAGGGACGGGTGTCGACGCCAGCACACCACGACCCGACGCGGGAGCCGCGCGCGACGCGGCCCCTTCTCCAACGCCGCACGACGCAGGCGTCGACGTCGCCGTGGCAACCGTCGACGCGGGCGCCGACGTCGCGGTAATTCCCGCCGCCGACAGCGGGCCCGACGCAAGCTGCGCGACGCACGCCGCGACGTGGACGAAACGGGTGGGGACGACGACGCTCGCGACACTTTGGGGCACGGACTCGGACGCCCTCGGGAATGCCTACTTCACGGGGCAATTCCCCGGTTCGATGAACTTCGGCACAACGCCGCTCGCCGCCGTGGGTCTCAACGATCTCCCGCTCGCGAAGGTCGACGCGTCGGGCAACGAGCTGTGGGCCCACGTCTATAGTCCGAAAGACCAAACTGGCACCGCGAACGCCCAGGGGGCCCTCAGCGGCCAGGCGATCTCGGTTGGCAGCGGAGGAGATATTGCGGTCACGGGCTATTACCGACTTCTCGCAAGCTTCGGGACGACGACCCTCACCACGACGGCGGTCACCGATCTCGACGGCTTCGTCGCCTCCTTCGACAGCGCAGGGAACGCGCGCTGGGCCGTTCGCTTCGGCGACGCCGCGCAGGACCGCGGCGCGGGCGTCGCCGTCGACGCTGCAGGAAACGTCTTTCTCGCGGGGACGTTCCAGGGGACGATCGATTTGGGCAACGGCCCTCTCACGTCCCGCTCCGGCACCACGTCGACCGTCATCGCGAAGCTCAATCGCGCGGGCGTCGCGCAGTGGAGCAAAGTTTGGAACGGCATCGCCGTTTCCCCGGGGGGCGTGAAAGTCGACGCCGCCGGCAATGTCTATATCGCGGGCCAGGCCACCGAGGCCGTCGACTTCGGCGGCGGCGTGCGACCGTTTGGCGGAAGTACGGATATGTTCATTGCGAAGCTGACAACGGCCGGAGCGCACGTCTACAGCAACCTTTACGGCGACGCCGCGGCCCAACGTGTCGACGCGTTCGCGGTCAGCGCGGCGGGCGAAGTCGTCCTCGGCGCCATCGTCTCCGGCACTGTCGACGTCGGCAGCGGCGCAAAAACCGGCGAGGATGGCGATCTCTTCGTCGCCAAGCTCGGTGCTACGGGGAACGGCCTCTGGTCGAACCGCTACGGCGCCGCAGGGTTTCAGCAGATGAACGGCGTCGCAGTCGATGCGAGTGGTAGCATCGGCGTGATTGGCACGTATACCGGCGTGCTCGATTTCGGCAATGGCGTATTGCCCACTCCCGCGACCGCCAATGGCGCTATCTATTTTGCTCATATAGGCGCTACAGGCGCCCTCGATTGGGCCGGGAGCTACGCTGGTGCCACGAGCTCCCAAGGGCTCCGCACCGCGGGCGCGGGCGGTGGCGCGTTCTTCGTCACGGGGCTCTCCGATGGCGCCGTCGACTTCTGCGGCCACGGGCTCACATCTACGGTGCAGCTCCCGTTCATCGGAAAGCTGTCACCCTAAACGCGTGACGGTTAAGGCCGCGCGAACGCTTGCGTGACCGACGCGAGGAAACGTGCGGCCCCTTCGGGAAGGCGCGCGGGGCCCCGAAGCATCACGCCGAAGTCGCGTTGATCGCCGTAGTAGGCGCGAGCGGGCTCGATGGCGAGGGTCGTGATGCCTGGCGCCTGCGTAGAGGCCGCGTGAGAACGCGCGCGACGTAACGGTCTCGAGAGGCCGCACGCTCGCGTTCGGCGTCCCCGACGCGCAGCCCATGAGAATGCAGAAGAGAGCGAAGCGCCGCGCCATCGGCCGCCAGTCTAGCGCTATCATCGCCCCCCCCCGAACTACGACGCTCGCAGGCGCACGCTGGAGATACCGCGATGACAACTTCGAACAAGGGCACCTTCGTTTGGTACGAGCACTTCACCCGCGACCCGAAAGCGGCAATTGCATTCTACACGGAGGTCTTCGGCTGGACGATTCAGCCGTTCGGCCAAGGCTCGGACTACGCGATGTGGGTGAACGGCCAAGGCCCCCTCGGCGGGGTGATGTCGCCGCCCGCTGAAGATGCGCCTCTCGGATGGTACTCCTATGTGCACGTCGAAGACGTCGACGCCTCGGTCGCTCTCGTCCAGAAGCTCGGCGGCACCGTGCTGCGCGAAGCCGGCACAGTGCCCACCGTTGGTCGCTTCGCCTTCATCGCCGACCCGCAAGGCGCCCCCGTCGCGCTCTTCACGCCGGCTCAAAAGGGGGGCGCGCAAGATTCAACGAAGGAGGGCGCATTCTGCTGGAGCGAGCTCTTCACGTCGGATGCCGGCGCTGCATACCAATTCTACGCAGAGCTTTTCGGGTGGAAGACCATCCACGAGATGGACACCGGCCACGGGATGTACCGCCTCTTTGGAGTCGGCGAGAAAGCCCTCGGAGGAATGATGACGGTGCCGCCCGGCGGAATCGCGACGCAGTGGGTCTACTACGTGGAATCGAACGATCTCGACGCCGCGCTCGTGCGGGCGACGGCGCACGGCGCGAAGATCATGAGCGGCCCGATGCCGGTTCCCGACGGCGGGCGCATCGCTCAATTAACCGATCCGCAGGGGGCCTGGTTCGCGATTCATCAGCAGGGCAAGGCCTGATTCGTCTGGCGTAGTCCGACCGTCAGCTTCCAAGGGGCAGAGAGCTGTTCTTAAAGTGCGCCGCGACGGAGACGTCTTGAGCGCCCGCTGTCTGCCCCTTGAGGCTCGACTCGATCGTAACGTCAGGCGCCGTGAATGTCTTGCCGCGCTTGATGTCGGGTCCGAATACGCAAAAACTCGCTTGCGTTCATTTGGAGAACCTGGGCGCAGGCGTGCCATATGGGGACGATGGGGAGCGCGTCGTACCAAGACGACGCCAAGAAACGCTGCTCGAAGAACGCGCGTAGATCGGAGCGCGTGAGCATCGCGTTCACGGCGCGCTCGCCTCCAGGAATGAACGCCGCCGCGTACTCGCAGTGGGCGCGGTAGACGATCCCCTTCAATCGAAAGGGGCTCGACCCCGCCGCGAACGGTAAGTCTTCGTGATGCGACGCGACGGGCATGAACGGTCGAAGCGTAGCGTGGCGAGGCCCCTTCCGTCGTGCCGGTGTGTGGTCGAGCTTCGGGCGCTACTGCTGCGCACTCCGCACGTGGTAGGGCGACGTCGCGTAGCCTCCCCAGCGCGCTTCGCAGGCGTTGAGAGGCGCGCTGGGGGGCGCATCGTGCGCGGGCTCGCAAAGGCGCAAGTCGAGAAGACCGTGGCGATGGAGCAGGCGGAAGTCGTCGAGGAACGCCGCCGTATCGGCGAAGAGCTCGCGCATGGGGAGGCCGCGCGGCCAGAGCGGCGCGAGGCGTTCGAACGCGGCTCCAACAGCGCCGTCTTTCGCTTCGACCTCGAAGCCCGACGCGTGCCGATAGAGCCTCGTACCCGAGCCGTCGTGCGGGAGCGGTGCGAGCGATGCCGCGGCGATGAGGCTCGATAGCTCGTCGTGGCTTGGGGCGACCGGCGTGAACGGGGCGTGCGTGAGAATGGGGGAGCAGAGTTGGCGGTAGGAGACCAAGTCGAGCGTGTCGTCAGCGCTCCGACCCCTGAGGTTCGCCTCGGCGAGTTGACGTGACAACCCGTCGGGGACGCGGCTCCACGGGTAGTTGAAGTCGGCTTCCGCGACGTGCGTGAGGCCGTATCGAGCCGTGAGCGCGGTGAAGTCGCTTCGCCAGTAGGCGTGGTTCTCCGTTGAGAGAAACTCGTGCGCGACGTAAGTGGGGTCGCTCTCGACGACGAAGCGAAAGTCACGCTCCATGAGCCTCGAATACGGATGGTCGTCGACGGAGGCGCCGAACGACGCGGCCATCGCCGCTGCCGCCTCTTGGGCGCGCGTGGTTCGCTCGCGAAGCGTGGAGATTCCCGCCGTCTGCGCGAGGAGAAAGTCGCGCACCATGCCACGCACGTTCCACCCTGGCAGGGCGTTGTAATTCAAGTAGACGAGACCCCCCGGCGCGAGACGGCGCGCGCAAATGCCAAGAAGTGCGTCGCGAACGTCCGCGGGAACCCACGACAGCACACCGTGGGCGAGGATGATGTCGAAGGTCCCTTCGAGGAGAGCGTCGGCTGTGAGAATGTCGGCGTGCAGAAAGCCGACATTGGCAATGTGAGCCTCCTCCTGGTGCGCCTTTGCCGCTCGAAGGGCGACGGCCGACGCATCGACCCCAACGAACGTTGCGTTGCGGCGGTAGTAAGCAAGCGGCAGAAGGTTCGAGCCGTCGCCGCAACCGAGCTCCAGCACGCGGTACGAGCCGAGCGAGAGGCGCGGCCCACCGTGCAGCATCGACGTGAGCGCGAGGCGCTCGGGCGCCGTCCACTCGATGGGGAGCGAGCGGTAGGGCACGTCGTCGTAGGGGTTCCGCGCGTGGCCGAGCCCTTCGTTCACTTCGTCTCCTCGAAGACGTACTCGTGCCGCATGTCGCGCGTGACGAGAACGCGCTCTCCGCGAACCTCGCCGACGACGAATTCGAATCCGGAAACGCCCGGATCGATCGTGTAGTACGAGGTGGAGCCGTCGTCGTTCTTTCGCGATGCGACCGCGCTGGACCATTCGCCGAAGTCGAAGCGGGTGGTCGACCCCTTCGTCTGCACGGTCACGTTACCGAGAGGGCCATTTCGGTAGACCTTGGCGAGCTTCGCCACGTCTGTCGCAGCGGGCGGCACGAGGAGCCGCGCTCGCTGTTTGGCGATCTGCCCCTTGAGGCTCGCCGCGCCCGCGAGCTCGTCCTCAACGGCCTCCGCCCTTCCATCGAAGAGCACTTCGAGAACCTTGCGCGCGAACGGGCCGCAAAGCCTCGAGGGACGAAGTGCGCTCGTTCTCGTTCTCGTTCTCACGCCCACCGTCGTATCAGCAGTTGTCCTCGAACCGTGATACCCACCGCCTCCCATGCAGTCCCGTCGCGCTCGCCACACCTCCCCGACCCTCCTCCTGACATCGCTCGCGGCATCCGTGCTCGCGTGCGGCAGCCCGACGACGGCGATGCCGGTCGACGCGGGCGCGACGACGGGCGAGAGCGGGAGTACCAACGACGGCTCTCCCGACACTCCGGCCGATACGCGTCGCGGGCAGATCGATCTCGTGCTCACCGTCGATTGGGAAGGGCGTGAGATGACGGAGACGAATCTCGCGGCCATGGTGGCGTTTCGCACGAAGTACCCGTCGATTCCGATCGTTCACTTTCTCAATGCGGCGTACTTCACCAAGCCGGGGGCCGACGCCGTGGCGGTGACCGCATTGATTCGACGCGTTCTTCGCCCGATGGACGAGCTCGGTCTGCACATTCACGGATGGAAGAGCCTCTTTGAAGCTTCCGGCGTGACGTTTCGAAGCGGGCCGACCTTCTGGGGGACCACGCTCACGGCGGCCGATTGCGCGAGCGATTGCGGCCACGAAGTTCCGATCTCACTCTATACGGCGGAGGAGCTTCAGAAGGTCATGGCCTTCAGCGTGAAGACCCTCGAAGCAAATGGGTTCGGCCACGCTTCGAGCTTTCGCGCCGGCGGCTGGCTCGCAGGCGAGACGGTGCGAACGGCGTTGGTGCTCGAGCACTTCGCCTATGATCATTCCTCGGTGCCGTCGCCGTTTCTCGCCGACGAGCTCAAAGGGTACCCCCTTCTCGACGCGGTCAAGGCGCTCTGGGGCGACACGACGCCGAGCTCTCAGCCCTATTCGCTAAAAGCCGGCGGCGGCTCGTTCACTGAGGTCCCCGACAACGGCGCCCTCGCAGATTACATCACAGCGCCGGAGATTCTCGGCGTGTTCGACGACGCCGTGAAGGCGCTTCGTGCGGCCCCGGAGACCGATCGCGTGGTGAGCATCGGGTTTCATCAGGAGACTGCGAAAACCTATCTCCCACGGATCACCGTCGCCCTCGACGGCATCGCGCAGCGAGCCGCCACCACGGGCGATGCGCAGGTGAGCGTGGCGTACGTGACGTCCCATGGAGTGGCGATTACGAAATAGTACAGAGAGACAACTCTTCTCCTCAATGGAGGAGAAACCCCAAACGCCCCTCGCGCGCGTCGAAAAGGTAGTCGTCGTCGATCAGGCGCGCGCGCGCCGTAGGGATGGAAACGGCGGTGGCCGCCCATTTCTTGGAGGCTCCCACCCCCAGCCCGCCGCACGACGATGCGTGACCGCCTATGCTCGCGCGCGCGATGCCGACGCCTCTACCGCTCCCGATTTTCCCCCTCGCTGCGCCACCCGATGCGCACGAGAGCTATCCGCGTCTCGTCTCCCTGGCGATCACGGGAGGCGGCTTTCTCGACGGCATCGACGCTCCTCGAGCTGCTCGCGCACGCGCTGCAGCCCGCGGGGGTCGCCCCCAGCGATCACCTTCGGGCGGCCATGGGAGAGGCGACCTATCAAGTCGAAATCGAGCTCGCCCACGGCGGTCGGTTCACGCTCCAGCGCTCGGTTGCAAGCGAAGCTCGCGTGCGTGATGGGCGCGGTAAGGAGAGCGACGCGACGGCCTCCCAGCTCATGTCGGTCGACCACTTTCGCGTTCACGACGTCGAGCGAAGCTTGTACCGATCGATCCGCGCGCACCGGCGAACGGTCCGCGGCGAACGCTTGGTGGCGTCGTCGTTTGCCGACGTCGCCGTGCCCGACTTCGAGCTCGCCCTCGACCTGGCGCGCCCCGTCCCCGCCGTGGTGAGCCGCGACCGTTCGAAGGCGCGATCGACGTCCTCCCTACAGGCCACGCGAGGAGGCGGCTATTTACGGAAGAGCGACCTTTCGCGCGTACCCCGAAGCGGCGACCGCGCTCGAGGCGACGCCGAGTTGCCCACTCCCGTTCACGCCCCAGCACCAAACGGTGTCGTCGAGCTTTAGAGCGCAGCCGAATTCGCCCGTCGTCGTGATCTGCGCGACGCCCACGAGCGGCGTCTGCTGAACGTCGATGAGGACGTCTTGCGGCAGCGCGCGCGACACGTTGGTGCCGCCTGCCGGCGTTTCGCCGTTTCCGAGATTCCCCTGCGTCGCGTCCCCCCAACAAACCACGCGACGCTCGGCGCCGACGATCGCGCACGTATGCCGAAATGCGACGGCAACCTCGCCCACACTGACCAAAGGCGCACCGGCCTCCGTGTAAATCGGATTCGGCAAGTAGCCGCCCGTGACGCCGGAGCGCCCGCCCGGCTGGCTTCCGAGCTGCGAGTATTCGACATTGCCGCCCCAACAGGCGACGCGGCGTTCGGGCCCGAAGACCGCACAGGCGACCGTGGCGCTCGCGGCTACCTGCACGGCGCCCGTGATCGTGGGGATCGCCGTCGGTTTGCCCACGCAGGCGATATCCGAAGTTTGATTGCACGCGACGTCGGAGGCGACGGCGCAGACGCCTTCGTTGTTCATCCCCCAGCAAAGAATCCGCGGCGCGGCCTCCGAGGTGAGAACGCAGTCTTCCCCGCCGTTCGCCGCTTCGGACGTCCCCACCGAGAGCATCGCGATCCCCGCATCGATCGCTGGAACGAGCGCCGGCGACGGGCGCAACACAGGCCCAAGGCCATTGCCAACTCCCCAACAGGCAACTTGGTTTCCCGAGAGCAGCGCGCAGTTTCGTAGGTTGGACCCGATGATGGAGGTCGCACGCGAGCCGAGGGGCGCGCCGGCGTCGGGAAGCGCGAGGGGCGCTCCAGGATCCGCCGCCGATTCGGTGGAGACGCCGTTGCCCACGGCCCCCGAGATCGTGTTCCCCCAACACCTTACGGCACCGTCGCTGGTGAGCGCACAAGCGACGTCGCCGACCACCGTCGTCTCGACGACGTTGAGCAGCGGATCGAAGGCGACCTTCACCGTGTCGGGGGTGGGGACCTCGGTCGTGCTCGTCGTGCGGCCAAGCTGCCCACGGCCGTTCTCCCCCCAGCAGTAGAGCGCGTGGCTCGCCCCGTGAATCACACATACGTGGGCGTTGCCCGCACCGATCAGGCGATGCACATCAACGGCGCCCGCGTCGCCCTGGCCTGTCGCGCCATCGAGGTGCGCGCCGCCGTCGGGAGGAGATTGCGTGCCGCCTTCTCCTGCGGAGATGCCCGCCTCGTCGACCGTCGCGTCGGGCGGCTGCACGCCCCCGTCGTTCGTGACGCCGGTGTCGTCGGGGGCGAGCTTCAAGTCGGGAAAGCAGGCGCCCGACGTGATGACCGAAAGGGCCACGAGACAGCAGGCGGCGAGGGGGCGCGAGAACGAAGGCAATAGGCGCGGGAGAAGAAGAGGCACGGCGAGGCTCCTTGAACCCACGACGATACGCCGGACGGGGAGCGCACGCACGGACGCGCAGAAAACCCACGCCGCCCGCCTTCGACCGCCACGCCTTGCGCGTATCAACATGTTGATATAAGCTTACTGATATAAAACGCCGATGCCGGCAAAAACCACACGAAGGAGCCACCATGCTCAGCACGACGCATTCCCTTTCCGTTTCCGGTGTCGACGTTTCGCTCGAAGTTCGTGACACCGGCGCCGGGCACACGTTTCTGCTTCTTCATGGCGGCGCGGGCCCCCTCTCCGTCGCCCCCTTCGCGCAGCTCCTCGGCGCAGAGCGCCCCGCGCGCGTGCTCGCCCCCACCCACCCTGGCTTCGGCGGCACGCCGCGCCCCGAGGCGCTCGCCACGCCGCGCGCGCTTGCGGAGCTTTACGTCGCGCTCCTCGACAAGCTCGATCTCCACGACGTGACCCTGGTTGGAAACTCCATCGGCGGCTGGGTCGCGTCCGAGATGGCGCTCCTGAAATCGCCGCGCGTCGGGCGCATCATCCTGGTCGACGCCGTCGGCATCACAGTCGATGAGCATCCCGTCGCCGACGTCTTCTCCCTCACACTCCCGGAGCTCATGGCGCTGAGCTACCACGACCCCGTCAAGTTCCGAATCGACCCGTCGAGCTTCACCGACGCGCAGCGCGCAGGCGCCGCGGCGAACCGCGCGGCCCTCGCCGTTTACGGCGGCGCGATGACCGATCCCACGCTCCGCGGGCGCCTACGCGACGTTTCGATCCCCGCTCTCGTTCTGTGGGGCGAGGCCGATCGCGTCGTCGACGTCACCTATGGAAAGGCGTTCGCCGATGCCATTCCCAACGCACGCTTCAACGTTCTCCCGCGGACGGGCCACGTGCCGCAAATCGAAACGCCCGCCGAGCTGCTCCGCGCGATTTGGGACTACTCGTCCGAAGCGGCCTCGGCGGCGGCGTCGGCTCCAAGCGCCTGAGTGAGAAGCTTGTCGAAGGCGGCGAGCTGCTTTTGCGAGAGACCCGCGAACGACTCGGCGAGCACGCGGTCGACGATCTTTTCTCCCGCGCGGCGGAGCGACCGCCCCTCGTCCGTGAGGCGATGGCGCACCGCGCGGCCGGGGCCGGGAACACGCTCGATAAGGCCGCGATCGATCATGCGCGTGGCAAGCGTTCCGAACGCCTGATCGCTCTGAAACGTGAGCACGGCGAGATCGTGCAGCGAGGCTTCGGGGTTCTCGTCGAGGTGACGGAGCGCGTCCCACTGCACCACGCTGATGTCGTGCTTGGACAGCGCACCGTTGATGGCGCGGTGGTGCCGCATCTGGAGACGCTTTACGGACAGGCCTATTTCACGAAGGGCGCGGGGCACCCGCAATACCCTACTACGCCCAGGCGATTCGGTACGCGAGCGAGGTGATGGGGCACAGCTCGGGGACGTCGCTCACCGGCGCACGGCCAGCCGACAATCTCGAGGCGGCCTCCTTTGGGCCTAGACGAATGACGTCGCCGCCGCCGCGCCAAACACTTCGCCCTCAACGAAGGCCCAGCGAAACGCGGTAGGCGAAGCGGTTAGATAGAATAAAGAGGTCCCTGAAGCGCGTTCGTCACAATCGAACTCCGCGTAATGGCCAATCGAGATTGCCTACATCGGCACCGAGGGTTTGCCGTCGTTGGCAACTGACGTTGCCAGGCCGAAGGATCCACGAGCGCGTCCTCCCTCGCGCGCTTCTCGCGAAGGATCTGCTTTATTTTGGCCGCCTACGGCGGGCATCGGCCTTGCTGTAGAGAGCCGCACCTTGGCGCCAAATACCGCTCTTTTCACTTTTGCGATCGGCCTCCTCGCGGCGTGCAGCAGCGCGCCGACCGAAAGCGGCAGTCTCCCCGATGGCGGCCGTGCGGGGTCGCCCGCCGGCGGCGAGACGCACGGGCCCGTCGACGCGGGGCCTCCGCCGACGCCACCCCTGGCGTTCGTCTACGACAGCGCGAAAGGGCGCCTTCATGCGCGCGTGAAGCTCGACACGCCCGCTGGCGCGGTCGTTTATGCCCGCACGCTCCGCGCCGACGCGACCGCTTCGGGAGACGTCGACTGCACCCAGCTCGCGAAATCGGCCTCGCCGATCGCACGCGACGGTGGCGAAGCCCTCGACGGTGTTCTCGATTTGGTAGGCCCTGCAGTGAGCGCCGATCTGCTGCCGAGCATCTACCGCGGCCAAACGAAGGAGCGCCTCTCGCGGTCGGTCATCGAAGGTTGTCTCGTCGACGCGAAGGGCGGCGTTCTCGCGGGCCTCACGATGAGTCTGATGGCGGCGTGGGACGCGTTCGCGCCCGTGAAGCTCGTCGACGCGACGACGCGCCTTCACGGCGTGCAAGCGTATGCCGCAGCGTGCGAAGACGACCTCGGTGAGCTTTCGCTTTTCGACAAGGGAGCGCTCGATTGTGTGGGAGGTGCGGGCGCCCAAATCGTACCCATTACCGTGAGCAATCCGTCGAGCCCCGACACGATTGTGACGTCGCTCGACGGCACGACCGCGGCATTCCCACTTACGGGCGCACGGCTCGCGGCCGCTTCGCGCTGCGATCGCCCCGCGTGGCTGGGCTATTCGGGCGACCAGAGCTCAGTGTCACAGTGCAGCCCGTTCTCGCGTGTGATGGCGACCGTGAATTCCAAGGGGACGCGCATCGTCGTCGCATGCCGCCGCTATGCCCTTCGCGCGAAAGACGATACCGCTTTCGACGACATCAACATGATTGCCCACAACCCGACGACGGGCAAAACCTGCTTTTTCAATTCGCGCCTCGAGAATCCCCAAGACGCCTCCCACATCCCCTCCCCCCGCTCGGCGGAGGGCGATAGGTTTTGGATGGACGTCCGCGACGTGGCGAGCGTGCAGTGTACCAATTGCCACGACGCCGATCCGTGGATTCACTCGCCTTGGATCGATCAGCTGAAGGGCGCCGGCGGGCATGCGCTCGTGCCTAAAATCGGTGACGATAGTGCCTATTCGATCGCGACGAAGTATTCGGTGTTCGCGCGCGAATCGCTCACGGTGCCTACGCCGGGCGGTGACGTGGCGTGGGAGCAGCCGTCGCAGCTCGTCGATGCGGGCAAATGCGGGGGGTGCCACCGCATCGGCTCGCAGGCGAGCGTTGTCGAATGGGTGGCGCGCTCCGTGGGAGACGGCTCGCAGGCGTCGTGGTTCAATCGCTGGGTGAGCGACGCGTACCGCACGACGGCGAAGCTCCGTTGGATGTCGCCGAATGCGGCTGGCAATCCAACCGACGCCGCAGACGACGCCGCGGCGGTACGCGCGATTCTCGCCTGTGGCCAGCGCGGCGCCACGTGCGAAACGGCGCCCACGCCGCACTAAGCGCGAAGGGCACTGTTCGAAAGCGCTCTGATTGTTCCGACCTCCCTCGAATAGCGCGTCAAGGTAGCCTCAGGGCGCCGCTTGGGCGCATTTCCTCCCCTTCCCTGCGCCGCCTGCGCTATCGCGCGAAGCCATGGGAGCACAGTGGAAGCAGAAGAATCGCGAGGCCTCGGCCAACGCGAAGGGGCGTATTTTCACCAAGCTCGCGAAGGAAATCATGGTGGCGGCGCGGCACGGCGCCGATCCCACCATGAACCCGCGGCTTCGAATGGCGGTCGACGCGGCGAGGAAGGCGTCGATGACGAAGGACACGCTCGAGCGCGCAATTAAGAAGGGCGCCGGCCTTCTCGACGAAGCCGTGAACTACGAGGTCGTCGCCTACGAAGGGTTCGCGCCCCACCAGGTGCCCGTCATCGTCGAGTGCCTGACGGAGAACCGCAATCGCACCTCCGCGAACATCCGCATGCTCTTTCGTAAAGGGCAGCAGGGGGCGTCGGGCTCGGTCTCGTGGGACTTCAAGCGCCTCGGCCAAGTCGAGGCCTCGCCTCCCACCGCCAGCACGGACGCCGAAGAGGCCGCCATCGAATGCGGCGCGCAAGATCTCGAAGCCGGCGACGACGGCGCGACCCGCTTTTTCACGGTACCGACGGACCTCGATATCGTGAGCAAAGCGCTCGCCGATAGGAAGTGGACCGTCACCCAGGCGCAATTGATCTGGAAGTCGAACAATCCGGTGACGCTCGACGACGCCGCCCGGGCAGAGGTCGAAGCGTTCCTCGACGCGCTCGACAACGACGACGACGTGCAGACGCTCTACGTCGGGCTTGCGTGAGCCGGTCGGGGCCGGCAGAGCGCCCCGCTCGCGCCGCCGGCCCTCCGCGTTTCCGCCCGACACGGCATTTGCGATTCGAACGGCGTCTCGTTTTCTATTCAGGATAATTACGTATCCATCCTTAATATGTATTCATCTTCACAATTGAGGTGGGTATGTGTCGCGCATGCACCGCTTTCGTTGCGGCTCGCCGGCAAAGCTCGCACGCAGGCGAATTCGTCTCGAATTCGTTGTTCACTCGCCTTCTCCTAGCGACATCCAAATGTCATTTGAGCCCCTCTCCAAATCCAAAGAGAGGTCACGATGCTCAAACGAGTTATCGGCACTACGATTGCGCTCTTCGTCCTGTCGGCGTGTGCCGGGGCGAACACGGTAGACGACGTTTCCAGCGCGAACGGCGAGAGTACCTCCGCCGTCGTCGATCCCAGCGTCACCTGTGGCGGCCTCGTTTCGCCAGATTCACCGGCCAATTGCACAGCATGTGGTGGCGCCCATACTTGCCAATCGAACGGCTGTTACAACGGATATTGGTGCGCGACAGCGACAGCGAAATGCAAACCCGCGCCGACCGGCTGCTCTGGCGGCAGCTCGACCACCGGCGGCAGCTCGACCACCGGAGGGGGGTCGACCGGCGGAAACGCGGACGACGGCTCGCCCACGCGAACCTCGTGCACGGGAAACTTCGGCAGCGGGCTCTCCTCGAAGTTCGGCCGGCTCGATGGGTACGTCGTCTCGGTCGTCGTGCCGGGCGGGTCGAAAACGTGCAATGGCGACTCGGGGCATGTGCACTTGCAAGTTCAGACTGCGCAAAAAATCTATGACGTCGCCGTGAACACGGACGCCTATATCGCGCAGGAGAGCATTGGCCTTCCGAACGGCTCGTGGTCCGAGGGGTGGCACACCGGAATCAGCCTCAGCTACCCGAACCTCGGTATCCATTCGTCTGCGTTCGCGTCGTCGTCCGCGTCGGCTGCGGCGCAGAAGATTGAAGCGTTCGTCGCCAGCGCGAACCACGTGAGCGTCTTCGCGACGGGCTACAATTCGAGCGGCATTCACCTCGTTCACCGCAGCAACGGCGGCAACACCGACGGCGC
>JANXMC010000012.1 GCA_025354825.1 Myxococcales bacterium | reverse complement strand
ATGAACGCGACATCGCCGACGCGCAGCTCGGCGCCGATGTGCCCGGTGGGGCGAAGCTCGGTGCGAGCGTCGACACCCGCAGCCGCGCTGTCGTGCCACGCATCGGCGCGCCCCGATGCGCTCAACGTAAGGCGCCCCATGGGCATGCTCTCGACGTCGGCGCCGACGCCCGCGGATGCGCGTGTGGCGCTCGAAGGTTGCGCGGCGCCGACCCACAGCCCCGGGTCGTACGCTTCGCCGGAGCCGTCGACGCGGACGTCGAGCGTCGTCGACGAATGGGGGCGCACGCGCGCGGACGCCGAGGCGCCGACGGCGAAGATGGCGTCGTGCGATTCGGACGGGCCGAGCGTCACCACGGCGCGGGACGACGCATCGCGCGCATCGAGCCCTTCGCGACGGCCCCACGTGCGAAACGTGAGGCTGTTTGCCGCCGTGAGCTCGACGGATGCAAGCAGGCGGTTCGACGCGAGCTCGGCGTTGGGCGTAGGCGCGGCGAGCGTGCCGGGGAGCTTTTGCTTTCGCGCTTGGGCGAGGAGGGTGACCGTGAGCGCGCCGGTCGCTTCGTGCGCGAACGTGACCGGCACCGTGAGCGCGACGAGGCCGTTCACCGCCGCGTGCCCTGCGTTGATTCGCGTGGTGTAGACGTCGCGCGACGACGTCGACGCGAGCGGATCGAAATGCGAAAAGTCGTCGTCCGATCGCGACGCACTGATGGCCGTGGCGATGCGCGCGCCCCCGTCACCCACCGCGCGCACGTCGCCGATGCGCAGGCGTCGCGATCCGAACGCGCCGGCTGCGATCCAGGCGTCGGTCCGCGCGGGGCTGTCGGGTTTCGGCGCGTCGAGGGCGAGCGTTCCACCGAGCGACCCTTGCCCAAGCGATGCGGGCGCGAACGATCGATACACGGTTGCGCGCGCGCCGGGCCACAGCGGCAACGTCGAGAGGTCGAGCGACGGATCTGCGCCGCCACTGAGCGGCACGCCTGCAAGCAGAATGCCGACTTGGCTCGAGCTCGTCCCCCGAATCGAGAGCGTCGCGAAGCTGTCGTCGGCCCCGAAGCGACGCACGTGGACTCCCGGCAGCGGCTCGACGAGGCTCGCGGCGTCGGTCACCTCGCGAGGCGCGTCGTCGACGTTCGCGCGCGATACGAAGCCTCCCGCCCGCGACCCGCGCGCGTGGACTTCTTCAGCCGCAGTGGCATCGCTCGTCGCGACGGGCGGATCGTCTGCGCGCGCGACGCCGGGCGCGAACGCCGCGCACACTGCGATTCCTGCAAGCGCGCAACGCACAGCGCGCGCGATTTGCGAAACATGCATGGCGCGTTGTAGGACGCACCCATGCTGTACGCGCCCGCTACCTCTCCCCGTTTCGCCGCTGCCGCCGCGATCGCCGTCACGCTCGCGACGGTCGCGCTCGCGCCGCGCGACGCACGCGCCGACGACACGATCTCGACGCCGGGCGACCACCCGAGCTACCGCATCGAGCTCGAGCCCCATCTCACGCTCGGCTGGGACAACGTCTACGCCTCGAGCGGCGTCGGCCTCGGCGGGCGCTTCTCGATCCCGGTCGTGCAAAACGGTTTCATCCCTTCGCTCAACAACAGCATCGCGGTGAGCTTCGGCGTCGAGTTTCTGCACTACGCGGGGTGCTACCGCCTTTCGAACCAGGCGTGCGGCGCGAACTATCTGTTCTTCCCCGTCGCGATGCAGTGGAACTTCTTCGTGGCGCGTCAGTGGAGCGTCTTCGGCGAGCCCGGCTTTGCCATTTTCCAGGGTTTCTTCCACGAGTGTGGCAACACCCCGGGCTGCGTCGACGCGCCGAGCCTCGGCTGGCGGCCCACGCTCGCGGTTGGCGGTCGGTACCATCTGTCGGAGCACGTCGCCTTGACCGCACGGGTCGGCTACCCCGCCATTACCCTCGGAGCGTCTTTCATGTAGGCGTGGCGCACGGCCACCACGCAACTTAGACTCCTCTCAATGAGCCCTGGAACGGTTCTTATCGCCATCCTCGGCTTGGCCGTGCTGATGGTCGTTCACGAGAGCGGCCACTACTTCGCCGCACGCCACTTCGGCATGCGCGTGCTGAAGTTCAGCATCGGCTTCGGCCCGACCATCTGGAAACACCAGCCACCCGGCAGCCCCACGGTCTACCAGGTCGCGATCATCCCGTTCTTGGCCTACGTCCAAATCGCGGGAATGAACCCCTACGAAGAGATCGACGAGAAGGATCCGGGTAGCTACGCGAACGCGTCGCTCTGGGGCCGCATCGTGACAATCTTCGCGGGCCCCGCCGCCAACTACGTCTTCGCATCTGTGCTGTTTTTGGCCGGATTTCTCATCACGGGCAACACGATCGTCGAAGAGACGTCGATGCGCGTGAGTGTCGCCCAGGGCGGCTCGGCGCAGCTCGCCGACATGCGCGAGGCCGACAAGATCGTCCGCGTGAACGGCGAGCAGATCTCCGATTGGGAGCAGTTGAAGCGCGCCGTGAGCAGCCACCCCGGCGAGAAGATCGACATCGACGTCGAGCGCGACGGCGCCGTCGTGCACATCCCCGTGACGCCCGCCGCGAAGGGCGAGAAGAACGAGGGGAAGATTCAGATCGGCCCGTACCGCCGCGACAACGTCCCGGTCTCCCTCGGCGAGGCGGCCAAGCTCTCCATCAAGGCGCCTGCCGTCGTCGTTTACGAATCGCTTCACGGCCTCGGCCGCATGCTCTCGGGCAAAGAGAAGCCCGAGCTGAGCGGCCCCGTCGGCATCGTGAAAGAGGTCGCCATCGTCGCGGGTCTCGGCGCAGGCCAGCTGTTCCGCCTCCTCGGTGCGCTGAGCGCGTACCTCGCGGTGTTCAATCTCCTGCCCATCCCGGCGCTCGACGGCGGGCGCCTCATGTTCCTCGGGTTCGAAGCGGCATCGCGGCGCAAGCCCGACGCGAAGCTCGAAGCGCGCATCCATGCGGTCGGCCTGCTCATGATGCTGGCGCTCATCGCCATCGTCACGGTGGGCGACATCATGCCGAAGAAGTAGCGAGCCCGGACGCGGCAGAAAGCAGAAGGCCCGCACCTCGTTGGAGGGAGCGGGCCTTTCGCATTTGAGCCGCTTCCGAGAGCGGCCCGAAGTCCGAGCTAGATCGAATAGCCGGCCGCCTTGCCGTCATCGAAGAACATCTTCACCGTGTCGAGCGAGTAGTCGCCGAGGTCTTTCCCGACGAGCTTGAGCTTCGCGAGGATGTCCGACGTTGCCGTGATGATGTGGCAGCCGACCTGGTCGGCCTGGAACACGTTGAGGAGCTCGCGAGGGCTCGCCCAAATGAGCTCGGACTTCGGGGCGAGCTTCATCATCTCCACCGCGGCGGCCATGAGCGGCATCGGGTCGCGGCCGGTGTCGGCGATGCGGCCTGCGAACACCGAGATGTACGACTCGGGGCCGTCCTTCACGGCTTCGGTCACCGCGGCGACCTGCTCGAGCGTCATGAGCGCGGTGACGTTGAG
>JANXMC010000072.1 GCA_025354825.1 Myxococcales bacterium | reverse complement strand
CTCGCGTCTCCTCGGAGCCGCGCGCAAGCGCAACGAGGTCATCCCGCCGCGCATCGCCGCCGCCATCGTCCACGGCGTTCTGCAAGGGCTCCACGCGGCCCACGAGGCCGTCAGCGAAGCGGGCGAGCCGCTGCACATCGTGCATCGCGACGTGTCGCCCCAGAACATCCTGGTCGGCGCCGACGGCATCGCCAAGGTGCTCGATTTCGGCGTCGCCAAGGCCAAAGGGCGATCGCGCACGACGCGCGATGGGCAGATTCGCGGCAAGCTTGGCTACATGGCGCCGGAGCAGCTTCACGGCGAGCCGGTCACGCGCCGAACCGACGTCTACGCGGCGGCCATCGTGCTGTGGGAGGGGCTCACGGCGACGCGCCTCTTCGACGGCGACACCGAGGCCGAGGTCATCGGCAAGGTCGCGCGCGCCGTGGCGCCGCCGCCAAGCTCCCAAGCTGCGGGCGTCCCCGCGGGGCTCGACGCCGTCACGCTGCGCGGGCTCGTGCGAAATCCGAAGTGGCGCTACGCGACCGCGCGGGCGATGGCGGAGGCGCTCGAAGGGGTTATCGAGCTTGCGACGCCGGCCGAGGTCGGCGCGTGGGTCGAGCTCGTCGCGGGCGACGTTCTGCGCGACCGCGCGGCGGTCGAAGTGTCGCTGCCGCGGGCGAGTCCGATGCGCCGCTCGCGACGCCGCGGCGCGATCCTCGCGGCCGTCGGCCTCGCGTCGGCGGCGGCCATGGTGGGGGTGCGCTTGAAGCGGTCGGAGGGGCTGAGCCCCGACGTCCGGGCGATGACCGAGCTGCAGGCCGCGCAGGCGGCGGGCGCCCTCGATGCGGCGGCAGGCACGCCCGACATGGCGGGCTCGGCGACGCCCGTCGACGTCGCGCCGATGGCGTCGGCCATGCCGTCAGCCGCGAGCGATACGACCGCTGACGCGTCGGTCGATCCGTCGGTGCGCAAGCCGAACAAGTGGCGCAAGCCCGGGCCGCGATGCGATCCGCCGTTTACCGTCGACTCGGCCGGCCGTCGTCACTTCAAAGTGGAATGCCTATGAGACCGAGCTTCGATTCGTGCGCGCGACGTAGCAGTGTTTTGGGCGCGCTCGCGGTCGCAGCGGCTGCCCTCGTCGCCCTACCTGGCGTCGCCCATGCCGAGGATAAGCACGCCTGCGTGCGCGCATCGGACCGCGGGCAAGAGCTTCGCGACAGCGGCAAGCTCCGTGCGGCGCGGCAAGAGTTCGTCTCTTGCGCGCGCGCGGCGTGCCCTTCGATCGTGCGATCGTTCTGCGCGGTTCGCATCGACGACGTCGAACGTGCGCTGCCGACCGTTGTCGTGCGCGCGCGCGACGCATCGGGCGGCGACGTGGTCGACGTGAAGGTCACGGCCGACGGCGCCGTGCTCGCGACGCGCCTCGACGGCGCACCGTTGCCAATGGATCCGGGCGAGCACACGTTTCGCTTCGAGACGGCCGGAGCGCCGGCGATCGAGCAGCGCGTCCTCTTGCGAACGGGCGAGAAGAACCGATCCCTCGATGTGAGCTTCGCGTCCAACCCTCCGCCGGTCGTCGCCGCGCCTGCGCCCGTTGCGCCGGTCGTCACGCGCGGAAAGACGCCGCCCGCCACGACGGCGCCCGCGCGCGCGCCCGACGTCGTCGAAGAGCATCGCCCTATTCCAACGTCGAGCATCGTTGCAGCGGCCATCGGCGTCGCGGGGCTCGGCGCGTCGCTGGGCCTCGTCCTCGCCGCCCGCAGCGACGTTGCCGACGTGCGCGGCACATGCGCCCCCGGCTGCACGGAAGACGAGCTCGCCCCCGCCCACCATAAGGTCACCTACGCCAACATCGCGGCCGGCGTTGGCGGCGCCGCGATGGTGACGGCGGTCGTTCTCTTCCTCACGCGCCCCACCGAAGCGCACCGCGCGCCTGCGGTCACGGTCGGCGCTGCGCCGTTGCCCGGCGGTGGCGCGGCGTCGCTCGGCCTTCGCTTCTAAACCGCCCGCACGCTCACGGCTCGCTGCAGCAGCGGAACCCGACATTCGGCAAGTGCGTGTCGCGCCGCTCGGCGCCGCTCGGGAAGTCGCATACGAGCTCGGGCTCGGGCGAGTTGAACGAGCCGCCGGCTTTGAAGCACAAGTCCGAGGCTCCCACGGCGCCGTCGCACGCGTCGACCCACTCCCAAACGTTGCCGCTCATATCGCGGACGCCGCTGTAGCCGCCCACGCACGTGGCGAGCGACTGCAGCGTCACGCCGGCGCCGTTCTCGAGGCCGTTGCACGTCTTCGCGACGTACGCATTGCCGTAGGGGTACTTCGTGGCGTTCGCGCCCGCGCAGGCGAGCAGCCACTGGTCGTTGGGACGCCCGGGAGGGAAGGGGAACGCGAGGGCGCCGCCGCCAACGGCGCCACAGAGGCGCTTTCCAGCCCACGCGCAGTACGCGCGCGCGTCGCACCAATCGACGTAGGTGACCGGGTACTTCTCGCGACCGGCCGCCGGCGGGTAGCCAGCGGCGGGCCTCACGTCGGCGTTCCAGCTGCAGACGCCTGCCCCCGCGGCGGTGGTGCCCCCATCGGGGAGGACGGCAGCTTCGACGAAGGCTTGGTACTCGGCGTTCGTCACTTCGGTGGGGTCGACGCAGAAGCTCTTGCCCGCGCGGACCGGGATGCGAACACCGACCGGGCCCGCCTTTCCGGGGCACGGCCCCGCGTCGGGCTCGATGGTCGGAGGGCCGTCGACGCCGGCATCGACCGCCGCCGAGGCCTCTCCACCCGCATCACCGACGACGCTGCCGTCGAGCGGGGGCCCCTCGCCGTCGACCGGGCTGGCGCCGTCGACGCAGGGCGCGTGGCAGCCCCCTTCGAGCCCGCCGAAGTCGACCAGCGCGGCACAGCCTGCGAGAAGCACGCAAAGCGCGCCCATGCAGAGTGCGGCGCGGGTTCGGCTCATCGCCATGAAGCGTAGCCCGATCCAGGCCGCCCGTCCTCCACGGCGGTAGGTCCGCAACGAGCGTTGACACCTTGACGTTGCCTATGGCGCAAAACGGTTGCGCGCCGCCAAGCTGGCGACGGGGCGTTGGGGCTTATTCGTATTCGGCCGTGGATTTCGGTAGTACGGCCGTTCGGGAAGGCGGCACGGGAGTCGCTATTGGGCAGTCCATGATCGCATTTACGGCATTCGGTGCGCAGGTTGCCGTGGCGCTCCACGTTGACGGCCGAATAGTTGGCACTCCTGCTCGAGAGCCGTTACGCCGGGCAGCGTTCCGACCGAGAGGAGGATTGCCCATGAGTCTCACGAAGAGCCCGACCTCGAGCGCGACGCCGCGCAAGGCCGCGAAGAAGAAGACAGAGCCCGCAGCGCTCGCGACGATGAACGCCGTCACGGCACCCAGCCACGACGAAATTGCCAAACGCGCCTATGCCCTCTTCGAGAGCCGCGGCTTCGTCGACGGCCTCTACGAGGAAGACTGGCTCCAGGCCGAGCGCGAGCTCGTGTCGATGTCCCGCGGGTAGCAGCTCCGGCGCGCTCTCCGTTCGAGGGCGCCACGATCTCCCGACGTTTATCTCTTGACGGGGTATCAAAGTGATATCACTTTGATACCCATCAGGAGGTTACGTCATGATTCGCGAACAGGTTCGTACCGCCACGCCCGGCGGCCTTGTGCTGCTTGGCCTAATTGTCGTTTCACTCGCGCTCTGCCTCGGTGTCGTAGGCACGGCGCAAGACCACGCGCTCGCCTCGTTTACCGTCACCTTCGTCGTGGCGTTAAGCGTCGTCGTGCCGTTCGTCGGCAGCGGCTTCTTCATTGTAAATCCCAACGAAGCCAAGGTTCTTCAGCTGTTCGGCCGCTACATCGGCTCGGTCAAAACGCCGGGGCTCTCGTGGGCGCTCCCGTTCTATTCGAAGCGCCCTCTCAGCCTACGCGTCGTGAGCGCCGAATCGACGCGCCTCAAGGTGAACGATCTCGACGGCAACCCCATCGAGATTGCGGCCATCGTCGTCTGGAAAGTCGTCGATACCGCCAAGGCCTCGTTTCAGGTTCACAACTACGCGCAGTACGTTCAAGTGCAGGGCGAAGCGGCGCTTCGCAACCTCGCGACGAGCTATGCCTACGACGCCCACGACGATTCGCACACCTCGCTTCGAAGCCACACGGCCCTCGTCGCCGAGCACTTGAAGAAGGAGATTCAGGAGCGCGTCGAGCTCTCGGGTGTCGAGGTGATCGAAGCGCGGATTAGCCACTTGGCCTATGCCCAGGAGATCGCCCAGGCGATGCTTCAGCGGCAGCAGGCGGGGGCCATCATCGCCGCTCGTCAGAAGATCGTCGACGGCGCGGTCGGCATGGTCGAAATGGCCCTCGAGCGCCTCGCGCGCAACAACGTCGTAGAGCTCGACGAAGAGCGCAAAGCGGCGATGGTGTCGAACCTGCTCGTCGTTCTCTGCGGCGAGCGTGGCACGCAGCCCGTATTGAATACGGGCTCCCTCTACACATAAGCGTGGGAGCGGGTTGTGGCCGAACGTAAACCGTTCTTGCTTCGGGTCGATCCGTCGCTGCTCGACGCCTTGCAGCGTTGGGCAGCCGACGACCTCCGCAGCCTGAACGGCCAAATCGAGTTTCTGTTGCGGCGCGCCCTCGACCAAGCCGGCCGCAGCGCCTCGAGGCGCTCGGAGGAGCCAACAGAGTCGGCGCCCGATTCGGGGGCGCCCACCGGGCCGAAGTCTCGGAAGCGGAGCTAGGCGGGAACGCGCTGCTCAACGCCGGCGAGACGACAAAAGAAAACGGCGTCCAAGGCTGGGGGGGGGATAGCCTCGAACGCCGCCAACCACTTACGCACGAGTCGTGCCGCCGCTCGAGTTTTGAATTTCAGCTACTTGGCAATCGTATACGCGAGATCGTCGTTCAAAACTGAAATTGACTCGTGCGAAGGTGGGATGAATCCCTCGTCCCCAGCTCGTCGATCAACGCTTGAGTGGTGCGCACGCGAGGTGCGTCGCCCGACGTCCGACGCAGCCAGAGCGCGTGACGCAGCGCGTGCTCGGCGTCACTGAGACGCCCATTTTCGGCGAGGCGCGCGCCGTAGAGCGTCCAGAGCCACGCGGCCCCTTCGTCGCGCACGCAGGCCTCGCGAAGGGCCACGAGCATCTTGCGCGACTCGCCCTTTTTGCCCATCTGGCGCGCACGCGCCACTCGCGCGGCCTGGGTCGGCGCGTCGAGATTCATCGGTTTGGACATTCGCCCACGCGAGGTCATGGGGATTGGACGAGCGAGCTCCGTGCCATCCGCATTCCGCCCCTCGTCATCTGAACGTACGTGTAGTAAAACCCCCCGCTGCCATGACGCGTATCCCCTCGTCGAAGTCCGCAAAGAGCGCCCTCCGCGAAGCCGCTCGCGAGCCCGATTCGATTCAAATTGTCGGAGCGCGCGAGCACAATCTCGATGTCGATCGCCTCGATATCCCAAAACGGAAGCTCGTCGTCTTCACGGGCGTGAGCGGCTCGGGGAAATCGAGCCTCGCTTTCGACACGCTCTACGCGGAAGGGCAGCGCCGTTACGTAGAGACTCTCAGCTCCTATGCGCGGCAGTTCTTGGGGCAAATGGAGCGCCCGAAAGTCGACCACCTTCGTGGCCTATCGCCGACGATTGCGATTGAGCAAAAGAGCGCTTCGGGCAATCCACGATCGACTGTCGGGACAATCACCGAAGTGTACGACTACCTCCGCGTGCTCTATGCACGCGCAGGCGAGCAGCGCTGCCCCACGTGCGGCAAGGCTGTTCGTGCGCGAAGCGCAGAAGAGGTCGCACGCGAAGTTCTAACGCTGCCCGAGGGGACGAAGGCGACGCTGCTCGCGCCCCTCGTGACGCACCGCAAAGGCGAGCACAAAGAGCTGTTCGCCGAGCTCGCGCAGCGCGGCTTTTTGCGCGTCGCGATCGACGGAGACGTGTTCGATCTCGATTCGCTGCCAACGCTCGACAAGAACAAAAAGCACACGCTCGAAGTCGTCATCGATCGCGTCGTCATCAAAGCGCGCGATCGTGGCCGCATCGTCGAGAGCGTCGAAACGGCGCTCCGCGAAGGGAAGGGGGAGATGCGCGTTTTGCAAGACGGCGGCGCTCCGCTGGTGTTCAGCGAGGCGCGTGCGTGTTGCGGTAAGAGCTTCCCCGAGCTCACGCCCCAGAGCTTTTCGTTCAACAGCCCGCTCGGCATGTGCCCCGCGTGCAATGGCCTGGGAACGCGCGCCGAGGTCGTCCCCGGCCTCGTCGTCCCCGACGAGTCGCTGTCGATTCGCGGCGGCGCCATCGCGCCGTGGGCCGCGTCGATGGCGCGGGGCGAGGGGTGGACGTTCCGCATCATCGATGCCGTCGCCCGCGCCTGCAAAGTGAACCTCGACACGCCGTGGAAGAAGCTCGGAAAGGCGAAGCAAGAGCTCGTGCTTCACGGCCTCGAGGGGAAAAAGGTCGCTGTGAGTTGGGGCAAAGAGGGGAGCACCAGCCACGGCACGTGGGACATGAAGTTCGAAGGGGTGATTCCCAACTTGGTTCGACTCTTCCACGATACGAGCTCGGACGCGATGCGCGAGCAGTACCGAAAGTTCTTTCGCGATCAGGCGTGCGACGCCTGCGATGCGAAGCGCCTTCGCGTCGAGAGCCTCAACGTCTTCGTCGACGGAAAATCGATATCGGACGTGACGCGAAGCACGGTGAAGGAGTCCCATTCGCACTTCATGGCGATCAAGCTCTCACCCAGCCAAAAGACGATCTGCGCGGGGGCGCTCATCGAAATTACGAGCCGCCTCCGGTTTCTTCTCGATGTCGGCCTCGAGTATCTCTCTCTCGAGCGCGGCGCTCAAAGCTTGAGCGGCGGTGAGGCGCAGCGTATTCGTCTCGCGAGCCAACTCGGGAGCGAGCTGTCGGGCGTCATGTACGTGCTCGACGAGCCGAGCATCGGCCTCCACCCGCGCGACAACCAGCGGCTCATCGCGACGCTGCGCCACCTGCGCGATTTGGGGAATACGGTCGTCGTCGTCGAGCACGACGAAGAGACCGTGCGCGCGGCGGATCACGTCGTCGACTTCGGCCCGGGCGCGGGGCATCTCGGCGGCAAGGTGATTTACAGCGGCACGCCAGAGGGCCTCGAAGAGTGCCGCGAGAGCCTCACGGGGGCCTATTTGTCGGGCCGCGTGCGCATCCCGACGCCAACCGAACGGCGCGCGCCGCGGGCGTTTCTCACGGTGGAAGGGGCGACCGAGCACAACTTGAAAGACGTCGACGTGAAGATTCCTCTCGGCGTTTTTACGGCGGTGACCGGTGTGAGCGGCGCCGGGAAGAGCTCTCTCGTAAGTGGCATTCTGCTTCCGGCCTGCGCCAACGCGCTGAACCGCGCCGAGGGCGAAGTCGGCGCCCACCGCGCGCTCACGGGATTGGAAGCGCTCGACAAGGTGATTGCCATCGATCAAAAGGCCATTGGGCGCACGCCTAGGTCCAACCCGGGCACGTACACGAAGGCGTTCGACATCATCCGCGAGGCGTTCGCGCAGCTGCCCGATTCACGCGCGCGTGGCTTCGACGCAGGGCGATTCAGCTTTAACGTGAAGGGCGGCCGCTGCGAAGCGTGCAAGGGCGACGGCGTCGTGAAGGTCGAGATGCATTTTCTCGCGGACGTGTATGTCCCCTGCGATATTTGCCAAGGGAAGCGGTACAACGCGCAGACGCTCGAAGTTCGGTATCGCGATAAATCGATTGCCGACATTCTCGATACCAGCGTCGACGAATGCCTCGAGCTGTGGAAAGCCCATACGCCGTTGCGCCGAATCCTCGAGACGCTGGTCGAGGTCGGTCTCGGGTATATGAAAATAGGGCAGCCCGCGACGACCCTCAGCGGCGGCGAGGCGCAGCGCGTGAAGCTCAGTCGCGAGCTTGCGAAATCGCAGACGGGGAGAACGCTCTACGTCCTCGACGAGCCGACGACGGGGCTTCACTTCGAAGACATTCGCAAGCTGCTCATCGTGTTGCGAAAGCTCGTCGAAAGCGGCAACAGCGTCGTCGTCATCGAGCACAACACCGACGTCATTCGGTGCGCGGACTGGATCGTCGACATGGGGCCCGAAGGGGGAAATGGCGGCGGCCGCGTGATCGCGGAGGGGACGCCGGAGCAGGTCGCGAAGGTGAAAGCGTCGTACACGGGGCAGTTCCTCGCGCCGATGCTCAAGGCCGCAAGGGCGCTCCCGCCGGGCAAGGCTACCGAACGACGACGTCCCACCGCACCCTGACGGGGGATGACGCGCGCGCGCTCGTAATTGCAATTCCCGCGGCGGTCGCCGCACCCGTCGCCGAAAGGCGCACGCGGGTGCCGCCGCCGGGGGCCGGATCGGTTCGCACGCAGCGCGCGCAGGTTGCGAGGTCGCCCTCCGAAGCGGCCAACGGCACATCGGCAGACAGGTCGGTCACCGCGCCCGAGCGCACAATGCCCAGTTGCGTGCCGTCGACGAGCGCCGTCTGCGCCTTCGCCGTGGCGGCGTCTGCATCGCCCACGAGAAGCGCGCGGACATCGAGCACGCCGTCGCGCTCGGCCATCCCCACGACATCGGCCGAAGGTGCCGCCGCGAGGGTTTCGACGTCGGGATCCAGCATCGTAACGAGCTGCCCCGCCCGCAAAAACAGCGGTAGCGTATCGAGCGGCGCCTCGCGCGTGACATGCGCGCCGCCGTGCAACGGCGCGAGCGTCCAGAAGTCCAGCCACTCGCCCGGCGGGAGCCACACGTCGCGCGTGCGGTCGTTTCGCCGCACGACGGGCGCCACGTAGAGCGCGTCGCCAAAGTAGTAGTCCTCGCGCACGGCGAGCGCCTCGGCCTCACCAGGATGCACGAGGATCGGATGGCGCATCACGGGGGCGCCCGTCTCCGTTGCGTGCTTCGCCGCCGCGTACAAATAGGGGAAGAGCCGCGTGTGGAGCTGCGCGTATTTGCCATAGACCGCCGTCGTTTCGGTGTCGCTCCACAGCGTCCACTTGGGCGGCGAGCCGGGGTGCGCCCCCGCGCACGCGTTCTCGTCGTGCATGTCCGTCGAGAGCGCGCCGAATTCTGCCCAACGCAGGTAAACCTCTTTATCCGCCGGCGCATCGTGCAAACAGGTGAACCCGCTGATGTCGCTCCCCCAAAAGGGAATACCCGAAATCCCCGCGTTGATCCCCGCGCGCACCTGCGCCGGAAGCCCGCGTGCATCGTCGAAGCTTGCCGACGGATCGCCCGACCAGACGACCGGGGTGAACGACTGCGTGCCCGTATACCCACTTCGCGCGAAGAACATGAAGTCGTCCCCGCGAACGCGTTTCATGTAATCGAAGGTCGCTTTTTGGTAGATCACCGGGAAGCGGTTGTGCGCTTCGTAGCCGCTCGTACCGTCGTGAAGCTTCGCGCGTACGGGCAAATACTCCCCAAAATCGAGCATCCATCCGTCGTATCCGAGGTCGAGAGCGCCTTTGAGAAGTGACTCGAACCAGGTCACGCCCGCGGGGTTCGTGAGATCGATTGTGGCGACCTCTTGGCCGCCGCCGGAAATCATATACGTGAGAAACTCGGAGCCGTCGTCGAGGCGCACGAAGAGGTCGTGCGCTCGCCCGTAGGCGAGGAGAGCCGCCGCGTTCGGCAGCGTCGCCGAGACGTACGAATTAAAATAGGCGATAGGCTTGTAGCCGAGATTGTGAAGCTTGGTAGTCCACGCCGAGAGCGCAGCCTCGCGCCCCACCTGTTCGGCATTGGGCAGAAAATGCGTGGTGTCGTCGGCCATCGTCGTCGGCACGTGATGCACACGCAGGGCGTCGGCTTCGGGGATTCCTGCGACCATCGTCCCCATGTCGACGCGACGCCGGGGCCCGAAGACCCACGGCGCGGGGAGCGGCGGGCGCCCGGTGAGCGACGTGAAGTGGGCAATCGTCTCCATCGGATCGTCGTGGACGAGGACGCGGTAGTGGAGCGCCGCTTCGTTCGAATAGATGCGAAAGGCGTCTTCGGTATCGGCGCCGAGGGAGAACCCCGTGCGGTAAGACGTGTCGAGCCATAGCCCGTAGCCCAACGTCGAAATGAAAAAGGGAATTGGCAGGTGGGTCATCCCCGGGCCGTTGGGCGTGGGATTCGTGGGGCCCGGCGGCGTGCTCTCTCCGCCCCCGAGGCCTCCTTCTTCCGTCCAGCACTCGTAGTGTCGGCCACGGTGATCGACCGACCCTTCGCGTTCGCCGAGGCCGAAAAAGTGCTCGTTGGGCGTGAGATGAAACGACTGACCGACCATATTGAGCGGTGGATTCGCCGGCGGGTCGGCGTTTGGCGGCGGAGCCGGGCGTGCGTCGTCGACGGTGGCGTCGACTTTCACTTCACGGTCGGAAAGCGCAATCGAGAGATGCAGGGTGACGGTCGGCGTGCGCGCGTCGAAGAGGTCGACCTTCGCCGAGGCGTCGGTGAGGGCCGCGCTCGCCACGCTCCACCCATGAATCCACGGCGATTCTGTCGACGAGAGGTGGTCGTACCCCTCGATGGCGGTGGCGCGAATCTCGGTTTCATTGTGGGTCGTCGCGAGAGCGCCGTAGGCGTGCACGTCGTCGCCTTCGACCTTTGGATCTTCGGTCAACGTATCGAGAAGAAGCTTTCCCGCCGTAGTCTCGATTTGCATTCGGAAGCGGCGCAAATCGAGCTTCACGCGCGCGCCGTTGGCCGTGAGCACGGCCGATTCGGGCCCCGCGTAGGTCGCGCGCGTGGCGCGCACGTCGTCGTCTTCGCACGACGGCCCGAGCGCACCGAAGAGCGCGAGAACCGACGACATAAGGGCAACCGAGATAAGGCGATTGGATCGCATCTCTTCAAAGTATGCGGCCCCCGCGCCGGCGAACGGGCGTTGCGTGTGGGTCTTTAGCGCGTCTCGACGCGCATCTCGACGTCGAGCGTTCCGTCCCACGAATCGGGGATTACGCTCCGCGCCATTTCGCGGGATTGCGTCAGCAAAAAGCGAGCGGGTCCGTCGCTCGGCGTTTCGGTGAGGAGCGCCTCGCAGAGCTTCACCGACTGCCTGAAATCCGCTTTTTCGTAAACGGCGAGCGCTTCGGCAAATGCGTCTTTCGTTTTGACGCGTGCGTTGCGAACGTCGTCCGTGCACGCGGCGGTCACCTCGAAAACGGCCATGGGGCGCAGACGTCCGCGGACCCGAATGCGGCCGAGGGATCGCAGGCCGAGCTCGGACGGCTGCGCATGGGCGCGGGCGATGTCCTCGCTGATGAGCACCGAGACCGACAGCGCCTTTGCGATCCCCTCGAGGCGCGAGGCGACGTTGACCGTGTCCGCGATGACCGTCGCCTCGATGCGGTGCTCCTCGCCAATCGTCCCCAGCATGAGCGGGCCGCGGTGAATCGCCGTCCCCACGGCCATGGCGCTTCCCCCGAGCTTCACGAGGGACGCGCTGTAGATCTCGATCTCGCGGGCGATCGCAAGCGCCGCAGAAACGGCGTCGGTCGCGTCGTTGGGGAACAGTGCCATGACCGAGTCGCCGATGTACTTGTCGATGAATCCGTTGTGCTCACGAATCCGCGGGCCGATCCGTTCGAGGCAGCGGTTCAAAAAACGAAAGGTCTCGTCCGGTGCCATTTGCTCGGACATCGTCGTGAAGCCACGGATATCCGAAAAGAGGACGCTCATATCTCGAAGAACGCAGTCGCCACGCTGCACGTCGGCCACGTCGCGCTTGCCGAGAAGGTCCAAGAACTCCCGCGGAACGAAGCGGCCGAAAGCGGTATTCTTCTGCGCCATCCAAATATGGGTTTGCACGCGCGCGAGAAGCTCTTTTCGTGAGAAGGGCTTCGTCAAATAGTCGTTCGCGCCGGCGTCGAATCCTTCGACGATGTCGTCGGGCTGGTTCTTCGCCGTGAGCAGGAGCACGGGGAGCTCCTTCGTCGCCGCGATTCGCCGAACACGTCGACAAACTTCGTAACCCGACATGCGCGGCATCATCACGTCGAGCAGCAGTGCGTCGAAGCGGGTAGGCCCGTCGAGGCGCGCCAGCGCTTCGAAGCCGTCGGCCGCCTGCACGATGTCGAACCCCTCTTGTTTCAACTGCGCGCCCAGAACTGCGAGATTCACCGGATCGTCGTCGGCGGCGAGAACGCGGTACCGACGTCGCGGTACCGGAAGGGCGCTCACGCGCGTCGAGAGCGGTGCGCCCGCGTCGTCGTCCTCGGGCTCGGGGCGAAACGCCGGCGCCGGGACCGACGCCGCTTCGTCCGTCGCGCGGGGAAGCGTAAAGGAGAACGTCGACCCAATGCCCACTTCGGAGGTGACGTCGAGACGACCGCCATGGAGCTCGACGAGCTTCTTCGTAATCGCGAGGCCGAGGCCGGTCCCGCCGTATTCCCGTTCGGTGCTCCCGTCGGCCTGCTCGAACGACTCGAAGATGCGATCGAGCTTCGACGCGTCGATCCCAATTCCCGTATCGCGCACCGTCACGCGTACCGAGTCACCTTGGAGGGTCGCCGCGATGCGAACGGAGCCCGCGTGGGTGAACTTGATGGCGTTCGCCACGAGGTTATGGAGAATCTGCTGAAGGCGGTTCTCGTCGGCGGCGACTTTGGCGATCGACTGCGGCACGTCGTTCGAAAGGGTCACGCTGCGTGCGCCGACGAGCGGCCGCGAAAGCTCGACGATCGCGTCCACCGCGCCGTGAACGTCGACGGCGCGGCGCGAAAGCTCGATTGATTTATGACGTAGCTTCGAAAAATCGAGGATGTCGTTGATGAGCGTCGCGAGGCGCTTGCCGCTCATCATGATCATGCGAAGGTGCGCCCGCTCCGAGGCGACGAGGCGCGAGCGCGTCGTCTCGAAGACCGATTCCGCGAGGCCGATGATGCCGTTGAGCGGCGTACGAAGCTCGTGGGACGTATTCGCGAGAAATTCGTCTTTGAGGGTATTGATGCGCGAGAGCTCGGTATTCTTCTTGTCGAGCTCGTGGGACTGCGTTTCGAGGGCCACCTTCGATTCGGCGAGGGCCGTGTTTTGCCGCTCGAGATCCCGCGCGTAGACTTGCAAAAGGTCGTACACGTCGACCGTTCGCCGTACGACGATGGCGCCGAGAAACACGATGAGAACGAAGAACCCCATCGGGACGAGGGGGAGCCCGCGAACGACGTCGACCATGCTCTCGGGGAGCGCTTCGAGATCGGCCAGCACCTGCACGAGAAACACGAGGCACGCGGCCCCGAGTCCGCCCATGAAGAGCCGCGCGTCGGCGTTGCCTTTCGCCGTGAGTCGAATCGCGTCGGCGAGAACGGCCACCAGCACCAGCGTGAGTAGGCACTGAAACGGCGACAGCGTGCGGTCGAGGGGGATCGCGCCCGTGAGCGCGATGGCTGCCGCCACTGCGAAATAGAGCCCCGAGACCCAGGCGACGACCCGGAGGCTATTTCGTAGTCCGGAGCCGAAGGTCGCGCGGTGAAAAACGATATAGAGCGGCGGAATCGCATACAGGGTTAGAAGCTCGACGGAATCCCACGCCCACGGTTTCGAACCGAAAAAGAAGCCCGGAAAGCGCGACCGGACGAAGACGTAAACCCCGCCCGAAATGAGAAATGCGCCAAAGCCGAGGAACTCGCGGCCCCCTTTTCGAATGAGTCCCACGCCGAGAACGAGCAGACCGAGGAGAACGACGATCGCCGCAATGGCGACGTGGGGTACGTAGCGATGGACGAGGGTGGTCTCCATCGCCGAGGCGTCGCCGAGCTTCACGGCAATGCCGGCGACCGCATCTTCGTCGAGCACTTCGAACGTGACGGCGCCCCCCACGCAGCGCGCCGGCACGCCCAGCATGTACGGCGCCCACCCGTGGAAATACCCTTCGTCGGGCTCGATCGCGCGAATCGACGTGAGCGCTTCGTCGCCGCACTGCGCGCGAAAGCGCCCTTCGCTTCGAAGCAGCAGCGCCGGGCGATCGGGCAGCGTCGCTGGGAGATGCATCCGCAGCCATAGCGCGTCGTGCGCCGCCTGCGGGTGCGGGGCGAAGGTCGACGCCGTCGCCTTCCAGCCGCCGCTCGAGGGGGCCTGCCCGCGGGGCGCCCACTGCATTTCCCACGGCGTGCTGTGCGCCGTCGACTGCGCAATTGCGTCGCGCGCGGCGAGAAACACGAGTATCGGCGCGACCCCGTAGACTGCGAGCACGACGCCTCGGAAAGCGAGGAGCAGGAGCCGCCGCGCCGCAAGCCTAGTCATCGACGCCGAAGGTTACTCCGTCCCCGCACCATCCGCCTCGAATCCACCCGCACGCCGTGGCAGTCTTCGGCCGCGGAGGCGAGCACGCCCATGGACCTCGAGCGAATGCTGACGATGTGCCGACGCGACCAGTGGCAAGTGGCCGATCTCGACTTCAGCGGCACGCCGCGCCCGATGTCGCGCGACGACGAGATGGCCATCGTGCAGCTCTTTACCGATATGGCCGGTATCGAGCGCATCGCCGCGGCGCTGTTCGTGGAGCAGGAGCGCCGCGTGGCGGATCCGACGCTCAAAGAGATCTTCCATACCTTCGTGGGCGACGAGGTGCGGCACTCCCACGTCGCGCAAATGCTCGCCGATTACTACGACGTTCATCGGTATCGAACGTACCGCACGAATACGAGCTTGGAGAAGTTCGTCCCGCCGTTTCTACGCGCTATCGCGTATTTGTCCGACGACGTCGCCAATTCGTACGTCACGGGGGGCGAGCTCATTTTGGATATCGCGCTTTTGCGATCGATCGACGATTACGTGGATGATCCGATGAGCGCCAAGGCGATGCGCCTCATCAACCGCGACGAATCGCGCCACATTGCCGTGGATTACCACATGGTCGAGCACTACGGCTCCGAGGCCTATTCGCGTGAGCTCGCGGCGCGCCCCTCGCCGCCGCTCGCCCAGCGCGCCGAAGCGGCATGGATATTTGCCAATCTGCTCTTTCGCGCACAGCCGTTCTTTCGCGACGTGTTCTTCACCCCGATGGAGCGCGTAGATCCGTCGGGTGAGCGCCTTCGCGAGGCCTTTAAGCGGTTTCAGCTTTTGAGTCTCAAGCCCGGCGTGAAGCGCCCCTTCGCGAAGTTCATGACGGTGCTTCAAGACATGTTCAACCACCCCGCCACGGGCGCGCTCTTCGGGAGCGCCATCGCGCGCGTGGGCGGCGTTCACCCCGAGCTCATGACGCGCCTTTACGACGACGCCGACGTGGCCCGCGTGGAAGGGATGTCGTTCGACGACCTAGCCCGCGAGGCGCTGAGCGGAAAACGCGCTCCGAGCGCGTGAAAGCGAGAGAGGGGCCGCGGTACTGCGAAGCGAGAGAGAGGGGGAGGGCGCGGCTCGGAGCGCGACGCCTTTCTAGCGCATCCCCCTGGCGCGCGCACCGTTGTGAATGCACGCTTCTCCCATGGCTTTTCGCCGCCCGACGCGCACTCTCGACACCGTCGCCATCGCCCTCGCGAGCGCCGGCTTCGTTGCGCACTTCGCGTTCTTGACGCTCTTCGCCTGGCGCACCTTCGTTCGGTTCGGCCTCGGTCGCTACGCCCACATGACCTTCGCCGTCGTCGCGCTCGTCGGCCTCGCCGCGAGCTTTCTCGGCGGGACGCTCGTGAAGTACGGCGGTCGAACCAAGGCCGCGCGCCTCGGGCTAGGGCTCGTCGCACTTGCCACGGCCCTCGCTTCGTGCCTGCTGATCGTGGCTGCGTACATCGACTGACGAGGCGCGTAGAGCCCTGCGCAGAAGGGTCGCCCCCGTGGAAAGCGACCCTTTCGCAAGAGGGCGTTTAGGTCACGGGGGCCGATGTTCAGGACACTCGGGCCTCGTGGCAACCCTTGGTTGCTCACGTCTTGAAGCACTCACGTTTTTACCTATAGAACGTGTTCCATAGGCGGGACCTCGCGGTACTTCGGCCACTGACCTCGCGTCCTGGGGGTATGGCTAACCCTAGGTGCCGAACGGTGCACGCCAATTGCTAGGAGCCGGCGTTCCCGGGTTCCGCTTAATGAAGCCCCCGGGCATTGTCCTTGGCTCTGGAGGCACGCATGCACGAACTTACCGCATGGTTAGTCTCCGCGATGATGACCTGGGTTCCCCCGGGAGCGGCCGATTCGGGCCGTTACGAATCCATCGCGGAAGACATCGCAAACGTCGCTGCGGAAGCGCCCGTGTTCCCGTCTGCGGACGGCACGGCGCGGACAGCGCTCCTTATGGCAGCCATCGCCTCGTACGAGTCGACCTATCGCGCTGACATCGACGCATTCAAGGTGAAGGGGGATCACGGGCGCTCGCTCGGGCTCATGCAGGTATGGCTGAGACCTGGCGAGGCCTGTGCGGACAGGCTCGAATGCCTCCGAATCGGCCGCGAAAGGATGCGTGAGTCGTTCACCGCCTGCCACGCGCTGCCGTTCAACGAGCGGCTGGGCGTTTACACAATGGGCAAATGCGGCGCAAACGCGGCCTCGCGCTGGCGAATCGGGCGCGCGATGGCGTTCTGGAAAAAGAGCCCTTTCGTGAGTGCGGTGAACTGACCGTATACTTGGGCGGGTGAGTCGCGAGCACATCCTCGACGCCTTGAAAGCGCACCTGCGTCGCGACTTCGGGGCCGTTCTCGCGGTCCGCGACGTTCGACGCCGCCGCCGCGTCGCGGGCGAGTCGTGGATCGCCTCGATCATCGTTGCATCGACGGCCGCCGACATCGTCGTCGGCGAGTTCGAGGTCGACGACGACGGAGCGATGGTCGCGCCGCCGTCCGTCGACAGAATCGTCGAGGCGATTCGCCAACGCGCCGAGAGCGCTGCGGCAGGCGCTAAAAAGGCCGTGCCCATCGAGCTCGACGAGTTCGCCGACATGATGGTCGACTCGCGCATCGGCCTCGCCGTGCCCGACCCCGACGACAGCGCCAGCACCGCTGCCGTCGTTCACGAGCGCGCCGTCGCCCGCGGCGATAAGGCCTCGCTGCGTGGCGCCCGCGACATCCTCCCGCGCTTCCTCGCCGAAGCCGAGGTGCGCGGGCAGACGCTGATGCTCATGGCCGACATCGAGCGCCTCCTCGGCGAGCCGGGGCTCGCGGCGAGCTACTTGGAGGCCGCCGCCCGCGACTTTGCCGATCGCTTCGACATCGCGCAGCTCGAGCTCTGCGCCCTCGCCGCGAGCGATCTCCTCGGCGCCGATGCTTACGCGCGCTCGACCATCGCGACGCTGCTCGATCAAAACCTCGCGCGCCTCCACCCGCTCACGCAGCTCTTCGACGCCCAAGGGCTTCGTGGTCTCACCGAGAATCAGCAGTACTGGCTCGAGAACAACGCTGTCCTTCGCGCGCTCAAGCCCGGCGACGTCCTCGTCAAAGAGGGCGATCCGTCGCTCACCGTCTTCGTCGTGAAGAGCGGCCTCGTCTCGGTGCTCCTCGAGACCGCGAGCGGCCCGCCGCGGATGGTTCGGTGCTGCTACCCGGGCTGGCTGCTTGGCGAATCGAGCGTGCTCGGCGAGAAAGGTGCACGTTGTACCGCGAGCCTGCGCGCCGAACGAACGACCGAGGTTTGGGCGATCGACGCCGGCGTTCTCGCCATGATCATGGGGCAGAACGACGGCCTCAAAATGCGCATCTCCGCGACGAAGCACATTCATCGCATCGACTCGTTCTTCTCGATGCACGAGTCGCTCGGGCAGCTCGACGTCGCCGTTCGCGACGAGATCCTCGGCTGCCTCCACTCGATTCAGGTCATCGAAGAAGACTCGGTCGCGATCACCGCCGGCGAGGCGCCCGACTTCGCCTGCCTCGTCGCACGGGGCGAGCTTGCGCTGTTCGCCGAAGCGATTCCCGAGATGACCCAAGCGCCCCTCGCGACCGTGGGGTCGGACCAGTTTTTCGGGCTACGCGACGCCCTTCATAAGATCGCGTCGCCCCGCACCGCCGTCGCCAAACGCGGGTCGACGGTCGTCTTCTTCGATGCCGAGCGCCTTCGAGACTTGGCGCAGCGGAGCCCCGAGAACGTCGTCGCGACCCTCGAGCGACTTGGTTAGCGCTCTTTGCGACCGCGCTTCTTCGTTTGAGGCTGGTTGAACGCCGGCAAGAGCGCACCGCCTTCGACGCGCCCCGAAATCTCGTAGCGCGTCTTCCCTTCGGCGTTTTTCCCCGGAAGCGGGCGCGCGTATTTGTTGGAAGGGGCCGCGAGCACGACGCCGAGCTTGTTGGCGGCGTCCGTCAGAATGTTTGCGAGGGACTTTGCGATCACGCGATCGCATTCGGCCGCAAGGGTTCCGGGCGGGATCGCAATCGCGACCTCGCCCTTGACCGTGCCGCCTTTGACGAAGAGGGGTTCATCCATGGAGGTCGCGGAGCTTAGCGCGCCGCAACCTTTCCCGGCAGCCTCACGGCAGCGTGGCGAACCTCGCGGTAGCGACGCCGCGCTCGAAAACGCTTACGGCGCCGCACTTTGCGACATGGTTCGTCGACGCATAGGGCGCGCCGGTTTGGGCCACATCGGCCTCCCACCCCGGGCCGCCGGTGATGAAGCTCTTCACCTCGAACCATCGCGTGCCGTCGCTCGCGCGGAACGCCTTCGTGCAGTCGATCGCGGCGTCCACCATCCAGTAGTGTGCGCCGTACACATTCAGCGGCGTCACGCCGTAGCCGTCGCGCGCCACGGTCTTCGTGTCGCCCCACGCTGCAGGCCACGTGTCCGTCGTCCAGTCCGCAGCCGTCCCCTCGGCGAGCACGCCGTCGCCCCCCGCGAGCTTTTGCGCACCTTCGCGGCCATACCAATCCAAGAACAGATCGAGCCCCTTCCACGGCGCCGTCGTCGTATTTCGGTATTGCAGAATGACGAGCGGCATCGCGCAGTCGTAGGTTGGTCGCCCAGCGGCGTCGGCGCAGGTGCGCCCGAGATCGCGCGTGGCGACCACCTGATCGACACCGCCGCGCAAAAAGAGATTCTGCCCTGCGTTGGTCACGCCTTTCACGAAAATGACCGTTCGCTCGAACGAGGCATTCGCACTGGGCTCTTCGGTGGATACTTCGTAATTGCTTCCAACGCCGCCGGGCTGGTCCCACGTCTCGCGTACGAGGCGCCGCTCGCCTTGCGCATAGGTGCGCGAGAGAACCGTCCCGTACGGCGTGTAGTCTGCAACGACGTATGTTTTTACGTGAACGTACGCGCGCAGTGTCGTCGCTTTCGCGTCGACCGCGATGCGGGATTCGTAGGCCGTGCGCCCCAGGGGCACGAGGCGCGACGCGCTGTTCGGCGCCATCGGCTGCTCGTCGTGAAACCCCGCCCCCTGGTCGATGCCGATGGCCACTTCGTGAACGATGAGCCCGTAAATCGGCGCGACCATCGTGCCGAATCGCGTGAAGGCCGTATACGTGCCGATCTCGCGGTTGATCGACGACGCGTCCGCGACCGTGTTTGCGCGATAATCGGTATACGCGACAGCGAGAGCCGCGCTGCGGACGGGGGCGCCCCCTTCGAGAACGCGCTGCCGTTTGAGAGAGCCGTCGCTGTCCAAGAGCCAGGTCTTGTTCGGAATGTCCGAGCCGAGCACCGGCATCGGGCGCACGTGGTCGGCGTCGATCGTCGCCGTGACCGTCGCGTCGTCGAGATCGGTGACGACGGCGCTAAAGCCGATGGCGTCGGCGTGGCTGTCCAGGACGAAGCTCGAGGCCTCGAGGGTGAGCGTCCAAAATTCGTCGCCGGTCCACGGATCGGACGCGCCCGCACCCACGGCATGGGTCGCGACCTCGGCGCCGTTTCGAAACGCGTGGGCGGTGACGGCTACACGCAGGCGCTTCGCGCGTGCCGTGTCTGCCGGGTAGCTCGCCGACGGGTACAGCAGCGACCAGAGGAGCGATGCGGGGAAGCGAACGGTGACGCTCTCGCCGGCGCGAAGGTACTCGTCGGTGGTCGAGCTTCCAACCGCGAGCTCGTAATTGGGCCAGGTGCCGTAGCCGTACCCGTAGCCAAAATCGAGCGTCGCGCTCCCCGCGGACGCCGTCACGGCGCTCCACGTCGACCCGGTCTCGCCGTCGCGCGACTGCGAGGCGCCGGGGGGGACTGCGTCGGCCGCGCAGCCTAGCCCGCCGTGGCCGAGGGCCATCAAGCCCGATGCGCCGGCAAGCCCTACTCCAATGCTCCGAACCTTGACCTTGACCATCGCGCTCCCCTTCCGACCGGCTCGAGATGCCGGACGGGGGACGTAACGCATTAATGAGTTACGGTCACGGGAAACGCGAAGCCGCCCGGAAACGCCCGTGCGGCGCGCCCGAGAGACTTAGTTCGCGACGCAGATCCGGAAGCCGGGGAGCGCCGTCTGGCTCACGTCGCAGTGCGTGGCGGCGGGGCACTGCGCGCCATCGCCGTCGCCGCAAAGCACGACCCGCGATTGGGTCTTGAGGCATCGAGCGGCCAAGACGCAGCTCACCGACACGACCGACGGTTGGTTCTGCGCGTCGGTGACGTAGTCGCCGCAGCACACCGTGGTGGGGCGGCCGAGCGCGGCGCAGTCGCGGGCGTCGTCGCAGGTGACGGAGAGCGGCGCCGACCCCATGCCCGACGACGTGCACCCGGCGGGCGGCGGGCTCTCGCACGCGTACGTGTACGAAGCGGCAGCGCCGCGTCGGCAGCACGTTTGCTTCCCGACGGTGCAAGCGAGGGACGTCGACCCCGTGGGCGCGCCCGGGCAGTCGATGCGGTCGACGGCGCTGTCGACCACGGGCGCGGCGTCGATGGAAGCATCGCGTAGCGACGCGTCGGTGCTCGCGTCGATGGGGGCCGTCGTCGCATCGCGCCCCGCGTCGACCACCGGCACCGATCCGCCGTCCCCCGGCTCGCCGCCGCTGTCCGTCGTCTCGGAGCCGTCGGCGCGGCTCGCATCGGCGACGCCCGCCGTCGTCGACGACGGCGTGAAAAGCTCCGTCGGCGTCGCGCCACTGCACGCCACTATCGCGAAGGCTGCGCCCGCCAACGCGAAAGCGCGGCTGCCACCACGAGGCGAGAGTCGAAGGCTCGAAAGGACCACGGTGCCTAGCCAAGTATACTCCGCCTCGTGAGCCTGCATCAGCAAGACAGCGGCGACGGCGGAGACGCACGATGTGGTCACTGCGGTGCCACCGCCGTCGGCCCCTGCGCCCGCTGCCGATCGCCGGTCTGCGGCGACTGCTGCGTCCTCACCGAAGGCAGCGCGAAAGTGTGGGCAGTCTGCCTCCGCTGCCGCGACCGTGGGGGCGCCTCGCTACACCGCGCATGGCTCACCGTCGCCTGGTGGCTCATCGCCCCGCTCGTCGTGCTTTTCATCTTCGTCGCAATCCTCGCCAACACGATTGGCAAGTAGCCGATTGCCAATTGGCCACTTCACGATTGGCAAACAGCGACGAGGAGCGAGAGCCCAGAGAAAGAAAGGGGGGAAGGTGGGAAGGGGAGAGGAAGGGGGGGATTTGGGGCTTGCCTCACGTACGTGCGGTCTACAAATAACTCTTTCCCTTCCTCTCGCCTTTCCCCCTTTCTTTACTCTGGGCTCTGAGTCTGTTGCCTGCTCCCGTTTCGAATGTTCTATGTTTGTAGAATGTTCGAAACCCGGACGACGTTGGTGACGGGCGCGCTTGGATTTTTAGGGAGTCACGTGGCGCGCCTGCTGGTGGAACGCGGCGAGCGCGTGCGGGGGCTCGACCTCCCGGGGGTGAGCGCGGCGCGCCTTGCGGGGGTCGAGGTCGACGTCGTTCGTGGCGACATCACGGTGGCGGACGATGTTGCGCGGGCGATGGTCGGCGTCTCGCGCGTGGTGCACGTGGCGGCGCTTTACGAGCTCGGGACGCGCGATCCGATACTGATGGAGCGCGTGAACGTGGGGGGTACGGCGAACGTACTTGGGCGGGCGTTCGACCTTGGGATCCCCGCGGTGCACGTGAGCTCCGTGGCGGCGCTTGGCGCCACGGGCGAGGCGCTCGTGGGGGAGGACCACTGGTCGCGCGTGGCGCCGAGGTCGGCGTACGAAGCCACGAAGCGTGGTGCCCACGAGGTGGCGCGTGGGCTCATTGCACGGGGGGCGCGGCTGCGGATTGCGATGCCGGCGACGATTTACGGGCCCGGCGATCCGAGCATGGTGGGGCGCGCCCACGCGTTCCTCATGAAGAGCCCGTTGCGCATCGGCGTGCGGCCGGGGATGCAGCTTTGCTTCGTCCATGTCGCCGACTGCGCCGACGGCGTGGTGCGTGTCGCCGACGCGGGCGTGGACGGAGGGGAGTACACGCTCGCGGCCGATGTCGTGACCTTGCGCGGGTGGCTCGACGCGTTCGCAAGGGCCAGCGGCCGCAGCGCGCCCAGGCTCTACCTGCCGTCGTCGTGGGTCGACGCGCTGGGGCGACTCGCGGCGGGCGCGCCGGCAGACCTCCCTTTTGCCGGCGGCGCCGTTCGCCTCCTTAGGGACGCGGCGGCCATGTCCGACGGCCAGCACTGGGCGTTCTCGGGCGAAAGGGCCCGCCGTGAGCTCGGCTGGTCACCCCGAAGCTTCGACGCGGGGCTAAGGGAGGTTGCCGCCGCCCGAGCACGTGGCCGGGTGTGGCGCTTTCGCTCACCCGCGCCATGAGAGGGCCGGCCAGCTCGGCCGGCGGTTGCGGCGCCCAGTCTCAGCAGCGAGCGCGTCATCGGCGCGGCAGCACGCGTTTGCAACCCAAAGCCGCGGCGCCTGTCCCTTCGCCTCGAGTGCGCCAAGGGCGCCAGCCGAACCGGCACCCGCCTTGCTTGACCTGGCGACCGAAGCGTACGCTCGCGACCCCTCGCCTACAATGTGTGGTGGAATGGTTGGCCATCCCACCGGGCCGGGGTCAGAGTTTACGTCGAGGCGCGGTGTCACTCGCGCGGAGGACGTCCGATGAACTTCAGCGATTCCACTCTCGAGCTCGAACGCAAGTCGGCGCGCGCGCTACGCCGGGTGTCGGTCCAGAACCTGAGCTGGTCCGACGTCGCTTCTGTCGACGACGACGAGGTCGTCACGGCCGAGGTCCGAACCGACCTCGCCGAGCACTACGACCGCCTCCGCCCCGCCACGGCGGGCTTCCTCGCGGGCGCCGCGGCAGGTGCGGCAATGCTCGCCACCGCCGACCGCGTGCTGCTGGCGCGGGGAGGCCATGTCGACCTGGCCCAGTTTGCGGGCAGGCTCGTCTCCAACGGCGCCCTCCTGGGGCTGCAAGCGCAGGTGGCAGGCTTTGTCGCGGCGCTCGTCGCCGGCGCCGTCATTGGGGTCGTGTTCGCCAAAGTGACGCGTCACCTTCGAAGGTTCGCGCCGCTGCTCTTCTGGTCGCTCGTCTTTTTCCCGGCGGCGTGGACGCTGCTTCAGGCGTTCGTCGTGCCCGTCGCCGCGCCGTGGCTCGCCCCCCACGTTCCGTTCGTACCGATGCTCGCGGGCGCAGCCGTCTACGGCGCCGTCGTCTCGCTGGAGCTAATCCTCCGCAAGGGGCGCGCGCCCGCCGAGGCGTGAGCCTCGCCTTCGTCGTAGACCTTCTCCCAGCCGTTTAAACGCAAAAGAGCGTGACCCTCGAAGGGCCACGCTCTTTTACTTTTGTCCTAGGGATCCGGTTTGAGCGCGTTCACCAGGCAGCAGCCTGGTGCACGTGATCAGGCCTCGGCGACCCGCTTCAACTGCGGCGCGCGCGCGGGGTGGCGGAGCTTCTTGAGCGCCTTGGCTTCGATCTGACGAACGCGTTCGCGGGTGACCGAGAACATTGCGCCGATCTCTTCGAGGGTGTGCTCGCTGCGCTCTTCGATGCCGAAGCGCATACGGAGGACCTTCGCCTCTTTCGGCGTGAGCGTCTTGAGAAGCTCGCGCGTCTGCGATGCGACGCGCGCATCGTGAACGGCGGTCTCCGGCGACGGGAACGTCGTGTCTTCGACGAAGTCACCAAGCTCCGAGTCGCCTTCATCGCCGACCGGCGTCTCGAGGCTCACGGGCTCGCGCGTGCACCGGAGGGCCGTGCGCACGCGCTCGACCGGGATCTCCATCTTCGCCGCGAGCTCTTCGGGCGTCGGCTCGCGACCGAGCTCCTGCGAGAGGAGAACGCTCGTGCGGCGAACCTTGTGAATGACTTCCGTCATGTGCACCGGCACTCGAATGGTCCGCGCCTGGTCGCTGATGGCGCGGGTGATGCCCTGACGGATCCACCACGTGGCGTACGTGCTGAACTTGTAGCCGCGCTTGTAGTCGAACTTCTCGACGGCGCGCATGAGGCCGATGTTCCCCTCCTGAATCAGGTCGAGGAACTGAAGGCCACGGTTCGTGTGCTTCTTGGCGAGCGAGACGACGAGGCGAAGGTTCGCCTTCACGAGGTCGGCTTTGGCGATCTCGATGCGGCGCTCGGCCGTGCGGATCGACGCTTCCGTCTCGCGAAGAGCAACCACGTCGGCCGTCGGCTTCGTGGCCGGGGCTTTGTCGTCGCGGCGCTCGAAGCGCTCGGCCTTGCGAAGCTGGCTGCGAAGACCACGAACGACGTGATCGACCGCCGACTTGTTGAGGCGCATCTTCTCGAGGGCGGTGATGTCCGGCGTGTTGCCGACCGTGAGCGACCGCTTCAACTGGCCCATGAGCCCGAGGACGCGACGCTCTTCCGTCTGCTCGTCGAAATCGACCTCTTCGTCGGCTTCGACCTTCACGACCTCGCGGACGCGGAGCTTGTGCTGACGGAGCTTGGCCCCGAGCTCCAACACTTCGCGAAGCGCCGCCTGGGACCCGACGATCGAGTGGAGGACGGCAATCTCGCCTTGCTCGATACGGCGCGCGAGCTCGACTTCGCCCTCACGCGTGAGGAGCGGCGTCTTCGCCATGCGGTTCAAATAAAAACGCAGCGGGTCGAGGGAAGGAGCCGAGCTCTCTTCCGCCTCGTCACCGCTCGGACGCGGTGCCGCGGTGCGCGGCCGGGGCGCGTCGAATACGCGCTGCGGCAGGGCCCCATTCAACCGTCCGTCGACGCGGCTCTTACCGTCCAAGATCTCCCCGATGTCTTCGGGATCGTCTTCGATGGCGCCGGCGTCCGCTACCAAGGCAGGCTCACGCGCCTGCGTTCCGGAACGGGGGCTCTCGAACTCGTCGGCTTCTCGCTCGTTGGTCATGCTGGCTCCGTGCATTCGCGGGCGCTCCTCATTCGGTCCCCGTGCCGGTGAGGAGTGAGAAAATGTAGAGGCGCGCCTAATGTCACAGAAAGTCCCTATCGTCGAAAACATCGTTCGACTTTTTTGTTCACAGGTTCCAAGCACCTGGCACTGCCACCGCCGCTTCGCAGGGCGCGCTTCCGCGAATGCACGGCAGTTCTTTCATAATTGAAAAAGTTGTCTCCAGGGGCGTTGCTAACCCCCCGTGAAGACACGAAGTGTGCGTGGCACGACGCATGCTTTAGTGGCTGTCGGCGTTCGAGGCATCCCCCCCCAGCCTTGGACGCCGTTTCTTTTTGTCCCGGTATGTTTCGGTCGAGGCCGCCCGCGAGCGCCTCCTGAAGCTCTGAGCCGGCACGAAGCGACGAAGCGCCCGCGACGCCCCGGCGGCGCATCGACTAGAACGCGGACGCGCGCCCGGCTCACGGGCGCCTGCGGGAGGTCGTTATGGGCGGTCGCTACGGGATGTCGTTCGCACGCAAGCTCATCGAGCAGGGGAAGTACGACGAAGCCGTCGCATCGGCGACGGAGGAGATCGATGGCGGCAGCGCCGGCCCGGAAATCATGGTCGATCGCGCAACGGCCTACGAGCTTTTGGAGCAGTACGCCGAGGCCGTGACCGACTTCGAGAAGGCCATGGAGCTCGACGCCACCGAGAAGCTTTTAGAGCGCGATCTCGTCGACGATGCGTACTTCAGCGCGCTTCTGGCGACGGCGCGGCAAGAGCCCGTTCGCGACGGCGTCGCGAGGCTCGAGCGCTACAAGGGTGTTTTCCCGCACGGCGCGCACGCGACCGAGGTCGAAGACTGGAAAAGGCGCCTCACCGGCGAGCTGGTCAGCAAGCTCGACAAGACTGTGGAGATGGGGCCGGGCTGAAGGTTCCGCACGCGAGGAGCGCGCGAACGGGCTCGGCGGCGATGGCCAAGAGCCCGTCGAGCGCCTTCGCGAGGGCGGCCCGTTCGGGCCCTTCGATGGGGGGAAATTCGAAGCGCGCACGCATGCCGTCGAGCCTATCGACGATTCCCGCGCCGTTCGCGTAGCCGCTCACCCACGGGCCGTCGGTGATGGCGGACTCGAGCTTCTCGAGCCTTCGGGCGAACGCCTCGCGGGCCGCTTGGTCCCGTGCGATGCGGCGGAAGTGGTGGACCTCGGCGGCCTCGCCCATTGCGGCGCTCTCGCGTGCGACGGCCAAGCTGTGGCGAAGGGCGCTCACGACATGATCGGCGCCGGCGTTGTGGAGGAGCGCGCCGTCGAGGCAGATTTCCCAGAGTGGGTGGGCGAAAAGGCCGATGCGCGGCGCGTTTGGGGCGGCCGCGCGGATCGCAGCGGCGGCGGCGCGCTCGCCGTCGCGAAAGACCGGAGCGGCGTGGAACCACGCGTCGACGGCGATGTGGTGGCAGATGCCCGCGAGGACTTCGCGCGTCGCCCCCGTGGCGCCTTCGAATGCAGCATCGGCGCCGGCGCGGGGGAGCGCATGGACACGCCGGTCGGCCATGCGCCACAAGTCCGGGAGCATCGCCCCCACGCCTGCGAGGGGCGAGGCGAGATCGCGCAGCGCCAGGTGGTGATGGAAAACGAAGTTCATTCGCGGGTTGCGGGCTTCTGCTCGCGCGAGCTTGGCCTCCATGAAGTGTCGCATGCTCGGGGAAGAGGCGCGCGCGCCGTGGCGTGGAGAAGCTGCTACGACACCGCGATGGACCGCGCAGTTACCGCACGTGATCGGCGATACGAACGCGAAGGTCTCGAAAATGCCTACTTCGTGCAGGTCTTTCGCCCGCGGCTAATTGGGGCTGCGACGCTCGCCGGTGCGAAGGCGCTCGCCGCCGAGGTGCTTCCCGAAGATCACCCGGGGCGCGCCGTGCATGGGCGCTTCGCGACCTTCATGGACGGCTGGAGCGTGCCTCCGTTCTCGTCGCTGGCCGAACGGCTGCTCTTCATGACGCTCGTCCGCAAGCTGACCGATGCCGGCGAGCTCTCGGAGGCCGAATTTTTCGTGATCGAGAAGCGTTTTCGCAACGCCAGCCCGCCGCGGCGGTGACGACTCGTAGTTGCCATTCGCGCGAGACGCGAAAGGGCCGCCAATCGCGTTTGGCGCCCATGGCTCGGCTGGAAGGCCCATGGTAGCTGCCGGCCATGAATTACAACCCTTATGCGGGCCCCAATGCGCCCCAACCTCCGAGCTATTACGGCAACGGCGCGCAGCCGCCGCAGCCGCCGCAGGTGTGGCGCTATTACCTCGGCTACGCCATCTCGATGGCCGTGCTTTATCTGCTTGTTGCGGTCGTGGGGGTCGTGATCGCGTCGTCCGGAACGTTCATGGCTCCGGAGCCCGGGCAGCCGCCCATGCCGGCTGGGCTCTTCGTCGTCGTGGGCGTCGTTCTCGGGATTCCGTTTCTCGCGGCGCCCTTTCTACCCAAGGCGCCTTGGGCGTGGATTTACCATATCGTGCTTATCTCGGTGGGAATGACGAGCGTCTGCTGTATGCCGATTTCGATTCCGCTTTTGATCTTCTGGCTGAAGCCCGAGACCAAGGCGTTCTTCGGGCGAGCCTGACCGCGCGAACGCGCTAGTAGGCAGTCGCGGGGGCGCCGGATCGTAGCCATACGCCAAGGCGCTTCATCCCTTCGTCGAGGGATATCGTGGGCGTGTAGCCGAAGTCGCGTTTCGCGGCGCCGATGTCGAACCAGTGAGGGGTCGAGAGCTGCTTTGCGACGAAGCGGGTCAGGAGAGGCTCGTTTTTCGCGCCGACGGCGCGGTAGAGCACTTCGGAGATCGCGCCTACCGCGTAGGCGACGCCCGCGGGGATCGAGCGCGTGACCTTGGGCAAGCCCGCCGCTTCGACGATGCGGTCGATGAGATCCCCGATGGCGACCGGCTCGCCCTGGGAGATGAAATAGGCTTTGCCCGCGTGGGGCGCGCCCGGGGAGAGCGCGTCGGCGGCGAGGACGTGGGCTTCGGCCGCGTTGTCGATGTAGACCGAGTCGACGGCGTATTTGCCAGTCCCCACTTTGCGAAGTCGGCCCGCCTTTGCGCGGGCGACGATGCGCGGGACCAAGTGGTTATCGCCCGGACCCCAAATGAGATGGGGGCGAAGCGCTACGGTGGCGAGGTCGGGGCCGTTGGCGGCGAGGACCGCGCGCTCGGCAGCGGCTTTCGTGCGCGGGTAGTCGGCGATGAACTCGTCGTCGCGCGGGTAGGGGACCGACTCGTCGACCCCCTCGTGCCCCACCGTCCCGAAGACGACGCTGGGCGTACTCGTGTAGACGAGGCGTGTGACCGAAGCTGCGCGGCAGGCGTCGATGACGTGGAGCGTTCCTTCGACGTTGGCGCGGTGAAACTCGTCGAACGAGCCCCAAACCCCGGGTTTTGCCGCGACGTGGAAGACGACGTCGCACCCCGCGGCGGCTCTCCGGAGGGCTTCGGTGTCGGCGAGATCTCCGCGCACGACGGTGACGCCCATCGCCGTGAGCTCGGGGTACGCGCCGCGCGCGAAGCTCGTGACCTCGTCGCCACGGGCGCGCAGCCGCGCGACGATGGCTTTGCCGAGGAAGCCGCCCCCGCCCGTGACGAGCGCCTTCATGAAAGCTCTCCCGCGGCCCAGACGGCGAGCTTCTCGCGGAAGATTTTTGCGTTGTGCCGAATGTCGACGGGGAACGATTTGTGAAAAAGAATTGTATCGAGCCTGCTCGTCATTGGCACTTTCGCGGCGAGGGCCAATAGCTCTTTCGTGAGTTCGCCCTTATCGCGATGGCGCGCAGCCTCTTCGAGCTCGATGCAAATCACGGGTCGCTTCGTCCCTCCCGAGCCTACACCGACGAGGGCTGCTCGATAGACGCCGGGGTGCGTGCTGAAGATCGCTTCGCAGGGGTCGGTGAAGAGCGTCCCCGCCGTCGTGATCACGCGGTGGGCTTTGCGCCCGCAGAACCACAGGCGACCGTCACTATCGAGGTACCCGACGTCGCCCATGCGGTGCATGACGCCGCCGCGGCCGTCGTCGATTTTCGCGAGGCGCGTCGCCTCGTCGCGGTGGAAATAGCTGTGGGTGACATTGGGGCCCGCCACGACGATTTCGCCGATTTCACCGGGCGGTACGTGCAAATCGTCGGACCAGTGGGCGATGGCCTCGTCGCGAATTTGGATGATCTCGAGGCGCACGCCCGCGACCGTGCGGCCGACGCAGACGCCCGCTCCGCCGTCGGTCTTCGCGCGGGTCGACGTGAGAATTTCGCGGCTGCCGATGGTGGCGACGGGGAGCGCTTCGGTGGCGCCGTAAGGGGTCACGATTTCGGCGTCGCCCTTGAGCATTTTCGAGAACGTCGCGAGCACGCTCGCAGGCACCGGCGCGCCCGCCGAGATGACGCGGCGGAGCGACGGGAGCGATACGTTCTGCTCGTCGCCATACCGCCCGACGCGATTCAGTAGCGCCGGGGAGCCGAACATATTGGTAATTCCGAATTTGCGAATGGGCTCGATGACGTTTCTCGGAGAGACGCGCGCCGGGCGCGTGAAATCCATCTCGGGTAGAACCGTCGTCATCCCCAGGGCCGGATCGAACAGCGCGAAGAGCGGGAACGTGGGCAGGTCGATTTCACCCGGCGCGATGGCGTAGGTGGTGCGAATCATCTCGACCTGCGCGGCGAACGTGCCGTGCGCGTAGACGGCACCTTTTGGAATGCCCGTGCTGCCGCTCGTGAAGAGAACGGCGGCCATGTCGCTCTCACGGGCCGTAGGGAGCGCAGGGGCGTTTTTCGCGCCGCCCGCGCGGCGCACGTCGTCGAGCGTCGCGCCGCCCCAGAGGAGCTTGCGGCCGATGGTGACGAGGCGGCGAATCGTGGGGCGTGCCCAGCCGAGGACCATGCGCGCGACGTGGGCTTGGGGAATACCGATGAACGACGACGGCGCGGCTTCGGCGAGGCAGGTGCCGAGGGCCGGGATACCGATGCCCGGATCGACCAGCACAGGGACGATGCCGGCTTTGAACAGCGCGAACGTGACGGCGAAGAGCTCGTAGCTCGGTTTCACCATGAGCGCGGCGCGGCTGCCCGACTCGAAGCCGAGCGCCAACAGCCCTTTTGCGATCGTGGTGCTGTCGCCGTCGAGCGCTTCGTAGGTGTGCTCCACGTAGCGCTGCACGCCGTCACCGCCGCGCCCGGTCGGCACGTAAATGGCGGTCGATCGCGGCATTCGATCGGCCATCGACGTGAGGGCGCTCGCGATGTTGGCGGAGCGTGCGCTCACGCCACGCCCTTGCTCGTTGTCGCGGAGCTCGTCGGGCCGGTCGGCAGAGCGTTCGCCTCGAGGAACGCGCGCACTGCGGGGAGGATCTCTTTGGCCGCGTCTTCGAGGACGTAGTGGCCGGCGTCGGGCAGATCCAAGACCTTTGCGTCGGGGAAGAGCTCGCGGAAGCGCGCGAGAAAGTGTTTATCGAATACGAAGTCTTTGCCGCCCCAGCAAATGAGCATCGGCTTCTTCGCGAGGGTCGGGAGCTTCGCCTCGATGCCGCTCACGACAGGCCACGCGCGATCGGACGCCCTGAGCGGGATGTCTTGCACGAACCGGAGCGTCGCAATGCGGTCGCCGGGCGCGGCGTAGGGCGCCATGTACGCGTCGCGGACCTCTTTTGGCATCGCGTGGCGTGTGACAGCGACGCGCGTGGCGGTGAGGCTGAAGGCGTTGAGCTTCTCGACCAAGAGCGAGCCGATGCGCGTATCGCGGGCGAGCCAGAGCGGCCACGGGAACGACTTGCTCGCGGGGAGATGAAATGCGCCCGTGTTGAGGAGCACGATGCGGGCGACGCGGTCGGGGTGACGCGTCGCGTACCCCATGCCGATCATTCCGCCCCAGTCGTGGACGACGAGGGTGACGCGCTCGCGCACACCGAGGTGCTCGAGGAGCGCTTCGAGGTCGTCGATGCGCTGCTCGAGCGTGTACGTGTACGCGGCGTCGCTCGGCTTGTCGGAGTAGCCGCAGCCGACGTGATCGGGGACGATGCAGCGGTAGCTTGCGCCTGCGCCGCCCGCCCCGCGAGCCAGCTCGCGCACGAGGTTGCGGTAGTAAAACGACCAGGTCGGGTTGCCGTGGACCATGACGACCGGATCGCCGGCTCCTTCGTCGAGGTAGTGCATACGAATGCCGCCGCCGCGATCGAAGTAGTGGCCGTCGAAGGGGAAGAGAGCCTTCGAGACGGCGGTGGGCGGCGTTGCGCGCCCCGTTTGAACGTCGCTTCCCATCACCATACGAGCTCCATCATCGAGCAGTTGAGGCCGCTACCGATTCCCATCAACGCCACGCGGCTTCCGGCGCGCACGCGGCCCGCTTCGACCGCCTTTGCGAGCACGATGGGGATCGACGCTGGGCCGATGTTTCCGAACTCTGGAAAAAGGGGGAGCACCTTGGTCGCGTCGAGGCCGAGGCGCTCGAGCAGCTTGGCGGTATGCACCGAGCTCACCTGGTGGAGCACGAGCTCGTCGAAGACGTCGGCGTCCCACCCGAGCGATTCGCGCCCTTCGTTCCACGTGGCTTCGGCGAGGGCGACGCCCGCGGTGAGCAGGCCGCCCGCGTCGGTCACCATGCCGTCGACTTGGCCGCGGCACAGGTGACGGTGCTCGGTGGCCGCGCGCGATACGATCGACGAAAGGCGCGGCGCACGGGGTGCAAGGTCGCGCCGCGCGAGAACCATCGCGGCCGCGCCCGAGCCGAGCGTGAGCGTTGCGATGCTGTCGCGAACGGTCTTCGCGTCGCAGGTAGGCTGCTCGAGACGCGCGAGCGTTGCCTCCACGACAGGGCGGCTATTCTCGCCGTCGACGATGAGGGCGTAGTCGAGGTGACCACGCTCGATCATATCGCCCGCGACTTGCATACCGGTGAGAAAGGCGAGGCACGCATTGCCGATGTCGAAGTTCTGGCAGTGCGGACCGAGCGAGAGGTTTCCGTGCACGAGAGCGGCAACGGAGGGCTCGATGAAGTCTTTGCACACCGAGGTGCTCACGAGCAGCCCTATGCGGGTTCGATCGACACGTGCGGACTCGAGAGCGCGCTCGGCGGCCTTGGTCGCGGCGTCGCTCGGCATGACGCCCTCGTCCCAGAAGCGACGCTCGCGGATGCCCGTGAGCGACTCGAGGATGCCGCGCGCGAAACCGTGGCGCGCGAGCGTGCTCGCGAGGCGTGCCTCGAGCGACGACGTCGACACGCGGACGGGCGCGTCTACGTGGGCGAGACTCAGGATTGAAACACGTTCGAAATGGATCACGCGCACCTTTGGCGCCCGGATTCGCGCCCATGGCGCCTCGGATGTCAAACGGTCTATAAGGCGACGCGTCCGATGCCGTCATCGAAGAGGAGTGGCTCTGTGAGCGGTTCGATAAGAGCGGACTCGAGCTTGGGTGTGCTCGGCACATGGACGGCAGGTCGTGAGCCGGCGTCGTTCACGCGCGGTGAAATCGGCCGTGCCGCGGCGCGCGCGCGCGAGACGGCGTTCGTGGTGGCGAACGACGAGGGCGGTGTGGGCGTGGCGTTCGGAGGCGAGGCGACGTTCGGATCCCACGCGGCGAACGGGTCGAGCGCGTCGCGTTTGAACCTGCTCGGCGCGCTACCGCCGCTTTATCCGGAATGGCTCGGCGATCGTGCGTTCAACGAGGCGCACCGTGTGCGCTTCGCCTACGTCGTCGGTGAAATGGCCAACGGCATCGCGACCGCCGAGATGGTGATCGCCGCGGCGCGCGCGGGGATGCTTGGGTTCTTCGGCGCGGCGGGGCTGTCGATCGAAAGGGTCGCGCGCGAGCTCGACACCATTTCGAACGCGCTCGGCGACCGGAACCACGGCCACGACGGCGCGCTCAGCTACGGCGTGAACTTGATTCACAGCCCCCACGAAGCCGATCTGGAAGCCGCGGTCGTCGCGCTCTACCTCGCGCGCGGCGTCACGTGCGTCTCGGCGTCGGCCTACATGGATCTCACGCCGATGGTCGTGCGCTACGCGGCAAGCGGCCTCACACAAGACGGCGACGGCCGCGTCGTGCGGAAGAATTTCGTCATGGCGAAGGTCTCCCGTCCCGAAGTCGCGCGGCGCTTCATGGAGCCTGCGCCTACGGCCATGCTCGAGGAGCTCGCCCGCACCGGCGCCATCACGGCCGACGAAGCGCGCCTCGCCGCGCGCATCTCGGTCGCGTCGGACATCACCGTCGAAGCCGACTCGGGCGGCCACACCGACAACCAAGCGCTCCCGGCGGTGTTGCCCACGGTGCTTCGCCTGCGCGACGACATCACGCGCGCACGGGGCTACGTCGAGGCGATTCGTGTCGGCGCGGCGGGCGGCCTCGGCACGCCCTCATCGGTCGCTTCGGCCTTCGCCATGGGCGCGGGGTACGTGATGACCGGGTCGGTGAACCAAGCTGCCGTCGAGAGCGGCCTCTCGCCGCGGGGCAAAGCGCTCCTCGCCGAAGCGCGTCTCGGCGACGTGATGATGGCGCCCGCCGCCGACATGTTCGAGATGGGCGTGAAGGTGCAGGTGCTCAAACGGGGCACCCTGTTCGCGGTCCGCGCGCACAAATTGTACGAGCTCTACAAGGCCCACGCATCGCTCGACGCGATCCCGAAAGGCGACCGCGAGCGCCTCGAACGCGACGTGTTCAAGGGGTCGATCGACGACCTCTGGCGCGCGACGCATGCGTTCTTCGAAACGCGCGCCCCCGCAGAAAACGAGCGCGCGGCGCGCGACGAGAAGCACCGGATGGCCCTCGTCTTTCGCGCGTACCTCGGCCAGGCGAGCAAGTGGGCGATCGCGGGCGATGACGCGCGCGCGACCGATTTTCAAATCTGGTGCGGGCCGGCGATGGGCGCGTTCAACGCATGGGCCCAAGGCTCTTTTTTAGAGCCGCTCGCGAGCCGAACCGTCGCGCAGATAGGGCTGAACTTCCTCGAAGGCGCGGCCGCCATCACGCGCGCGCAGCAGCTACGCTCCTATGGAGTGCCCGTTCCCGACGCCGCCTTTGCGTTCACCCCTCGGCGCTTTGAGGACACTGCATGACGACGAAGACGACGAAGGACCAAGAGAGCGTGGCGATCGCCATCGTGGGCATGGGCGGGCTCTTTCCCGGCGCCGTCGACGTCGCGGCGTTCTGGCAGAACGTCGTGCGCGGCATCGACCTCGTCACCGACGTGCCCGACTCGCACTTCAAGCTCGAGGACTACTTCGACGCCGATCCGAAGATCGCCGACAAGACCTACTGCCGGCGTGGCGCGTTCTTGCCCGAGGTGCCGTTCGACACGCTCGCCAATGGCATCCCCCCAAGCATGCTTTCGTCGACCGACACGTCCCAGCTCTTGGGGCTTTTGGTGGCGCGCACGACGCTCGAAGACTGCTTCGACGGCAAGCTCGAAGCGGCTGACCGAAGTCGCGTGAGCGTGCTCCTCGGTGCGACCAGCGGGCAGGAGCTGTTCGGCCAAATGGCGTCGCGCCTCCAGCGGCCCGCGTGGGAAGCCGGCATGCGCGCGGCGGGCATTCCCGAGGCCGAGGTGCAGGCGGCGTGCGCGAAGATTTCAGCCTGTTTTGCGCCGTGGACCGAGGCGACATTCCCCGGGCTCCTCGGCAACGTCATCGCCGGGCGCATCGCCAACCGCCTCGACACGGGCGGCACCAACGCCGTGACCGATGCCGCGTGCGCGAGCTCCTTCGCGGCCATCGCGATGGGGATCGACGAGCTCGTTCTCGGGCGCGCCGACGTCGTCTTGAGCGGCGGCGTCGACACGATGAACGACATCTTTATGTACATGTGCTTCAGCAAGACGCCGGCGCTCTCCGCGTCGGGTCGCTGCAGGCCCTTCGACAAGAGCGCCGACGGCACGCTCCTCGGCGAAGGGCTCGGCATGGTGGCGCTGAAGCGCCTCGCCGACGCCGAACGGGACGGGAACAAGATCTACGCCGTGATCCGCGGCGTGGGTACGTCGAGCGACGGGCGCGCGAAGAGCGTGTATGCGCCGGTGCCCGAGGGGCAGGCGAAAGCGCTGCGTCGTGCGTACGAGGCCGCGGGGTATTCGGCATCGACCGTGGAGCTCGTCGAGGCCCACGGAACCGGGACGCGCGCAGGCGACGCCGCGGAGCTCGAAGGGCTGCGCATCGCGTTCGAAGAGAGCGGTCGTAAGGATCGCCAGTGGTGCGCCGTGGGCTCGGTGAAGAGCCAAATTGGTCACACGAAGTCGGCGGCGGGGGCGGCGGGGCTTTTGAAGGCGGCGCTGTCGCTGCATCAGAAGGTGATCCCGCCGACGCTGCACGTGACGGAGCCGAACCCGGCGATCGATTTTGCCGCGAGCCCGTTCTACATCGCGACCGAAGCGCGCCCCTGGATACGGCCCGCGACGGACCACCCGAGGCGTGCGTCGGTGAGCTCGTTCGGTTTCGGCGGAAGCAACTTCCACCTGACCCTCGAAGAGTACGTGGGCGCCGGGCGGAAGGCGCCGCGCCTCGCAGCGTCGCCGGGGTTCGTGCTGCTCGCGGCGGGCGGCGATGCCGCGACGCTGGCCACATCCGTCGCGGCGGTCGAGAGCGATCTCGCGGGCGGGATGACCCTCGCGGAAGCTGCGGGCGCCGCCATCGATCGCTACCCGGCAGGCGCGCACGTTGATGGGCGCCGCGTCGCGTTCGTGGCGACGACGGAGGACGACGCGCGCGCCCTCCTCGCGAAGGCGCGGGCCGCCGTGACGGCGGGAACCGCGATGCCGCCCGGTATCTTCGCCGGTGCAGGCGCGGTCGCCGGCGACGTCGCCTTCGTGTTTCCAGGGCAGGGGAGCCAGAGCCTCGGAATGGGCGGCGCCCTCGCGATGGCCTTCGACGAAGCCCGGAGCGCCTTCGACGAGGCCGACGGATTTGCCCTCGCGGAGACGCCGCTGTCGCGGATCATCTTCCCGCCGTCGACGTTCGACGCGGCAGCGCGCGCGACGCAGTCGGCGACGCTCACGGCGACCGAGTGGGCGCAGCCGGCGCTCGGCGCGGCGAGCGTCGCCAGCCTTCGCGTGCTCGCACTCTTCGGAGTCGTTCCCGCCATGGTCGCCGGCCACAGCTTCGGCGAGCTGGTCGCGCTCCATGCGGCGGGGAGCCTCGACTTCGCCTCGCTGATGAAGCTCGCACGGAAGCGCGGCGAGCTGATGGCGGCGGCGAGCGGAACGCCCGGCGCGATGCTCGCGGCGGTGACCAGCGCGGAGCTTGCCGAGAGCGCGATCGCGCGCGTTGGCGTCGTCGGAAAGGTCGTCGTCGCCAACCACAATGCGCCCGATCAGGTCGTCCTATCGGGCGAACGCGACGCCATCGATGCGGTCGCGCGTGCTCTCGACGAGGCGAAGGTCACGACGAAGCGCCTCGCCGTTTCGACCGCCTTCCACTCGCCCCTGGTCGCCGATGCGACGGCCCCGCTCCGCGCGTTTCTGGCGACGATCGACGTGAAGGCGCCGACGATTGCGGTCTTCGCGAACACGACGGCGAGCCGCTACGAAGGAGACGCCGATGCGCTTCGAAACGTCGTGGCCGAGCAGGTCGCCCGCCCCGTGCGTTTCGTCGACGAGGTGCGTGCGATGTACGACGCGGGTGCGCGCGTCTTCGTCGAGGTCGGACCGGGCGCGGTGCTCACGCCGCTCGTCGCGCGCATTCTGGGCGACAAGGCGGTCGCCTTCGCGACGGACGCTCCGAAGAAAGACGGCGCCCTCGCGATGCTCGCGTGCCTCGCACGCCTCGTCGCCGTGGGCGCGGGCGTCGACGTGACGAAGCTGCCGCGGAGCGCCGAGCCCGCGAAGGCGAAGGCTGCGCCGTCGAAGTCGCGCGTGGGGCTGCGCGGCGTGAACTACGGCAAACCGGCATTCCCGGCGCCGATGCCTGCGCAGCCGCGCGCGCCAGTGCTCGCTCCCGCGCCCGCACCGACGATGCAGGCCGCCGCTACCGTTTCGCCGAAGGACGCACGGACCATGACGACACGCACGAACGACAGCCGGGGCTACACGAACGGCGCGAACGGCCACGCGGTTGCCGCGCCCGCGACGGTGCCGACGCAGCAGCACGCCGCACCGACGGCCGTGCCGGCTGCGGCGGGGTGGCTCGATGTCTTTCGCGAAGGGCAGCGGCAGACCGCCGAGTCCCATGCCGCGTTTCAGAAGGCGATGACCGATGCGCATCTTGCGTATTTGCAAGCGTCCGAGGCGACATCGACGGCCCTCGCCGCGCTCCTCGCGGGGCACGCGCCGACGCTGACGATCGCAGCCCACGCGGCACCGCGCCCGGCCCTCGCCGCGGCGCCGCCCGCACCTGCGGCCTACGTTCCGCCGCCTGCGCCCGCGCCCGCGCACGCGCCGCCCGCGGTGCAGGTCGCGTCCGCACGGATGCCCGCGCCGGTCGCCCCTGCGCCGCCTCGCGCAGCACCGCCTGCAATCGATGCGGCGGCGCTGCTCCTCGCCGTCGTGAGCGAGAAGACGGGCTACCCCGTCGAAGCGCTCGCCCCCGAGATGAGCCTCGAGGCCGACCTCGGCATCGACTCGATCAAGCGGGTCGAAATCTTGGGCGCGTTCAAAGAGCGGATGCCCGACGGCATCGAGCTCGACCCGCTGAAGCTCGCGCAGCTCGCGACCCTCGGCGACATCGCGAAGGCCCTCACACCGGCCGGCGCTCGGGTTCCCGCGACGGCGCCCGCAGCTGCAGCGGCTTCGAGCCAGGTCGACGCGGCGGAAGTGTTCCTCGCCATCGTCGCCGAGAAAACGGGCTACCCGCGCGACGCCTTGGCCCTCGAGATGAGCCTCGAAGCCGACCTCGGCATCGACTCTATCAAGCGTGTCGAGATCCTCGGGGCGTTCAAAGAGCGAGTCCCCGTGGCGCCGGAAATCGATCCGCTGAAGCTCGCGCAGCTGGCGACCCTGGGCGAGATCGCCCGCGCGCTCTCGCCTGCGTCAGCGACGACGACGACGAGCGCGCCGGCGAAGATCGCGTCCGAGCCTCCGGCAACCCAGCGCGAGCCGTCGCCCCATGCCCGCCGCGAGACGCCGCTCTCGCCCATGAAGGCCGCGCCAAAAGCGACGATGGCGCAGCGAGGGGTCCTCCGTATTCAGGAGATTCCGCAGCGCGCCCGACGCCCCTTCGCGCCTCCCGCAGGGCGCGTGATCATCGTCGTCGACGACGGTCGCGGCGTCGCATCGGCCGTCGCGGCGCTTCTCGAAGACCGCGGGATGCACGCGGTCGTTCTCGCCCGCGGCGATCAGCCCGAGCGCGGCGTAGCCGTCGGCGGCCTCGTCGACGTGTCGGCATTGGGTGACGTGGCGTCGAGCGACGACGCCGTTGCGCACTTGAAGGACGCCCTGGTCACCGTTCGCGGCGTCGCTTCGGATCTGCGCGGCGCGCCCGGCGCATTCTTTCTCGCGGCCTTCGACACGGGCGGCGACTTCGGCACGACGCGCGTGGATGCGGTGCGCGCAATCACGGGGGGCCTCGCGGGGCTCGTGAAGACGGCGGCCCTCGAATGGCCGACGGTCGCGTGCAAAGCGCTCGACATCGACCTCACGGGGATGGCGGCCCTCGACGCCGCGCGCATCGTCATCGACGAGCTCGCCTCCGGCTTCGATGGCGTTGAAGTCGGTCGTCGCGGCGCGCACCGCGTCGAGCCCATCGTCGTCACCGAAGCGCTCGCGGCGACAGGGCAGTCGCTCGTCTCGCCACGCTCGGTCATCGTCGCGAGCGGCGGGGCGCGCGGCGTAACGGCGACGACGCTCCGAGCGCTGGCCCGCGCGTGCAAGCCGCGCATCGTCCTCCTCGGCCGCACCGACATCGTCGCCGCGGAGCCTGCGAGCTGCGCCGAGATTGCCGAAGAGGCGAAGCTGAAGCCTGCGCTCATCGCCGTCGCCAAAGCCGAAGGGCGCGCGCTGTCGCTCGTGGAGATAGGCCAATGGGCGGCGCGCATCGTCGCAGCCCGCGAAATTCGCGCGTTCCTCGGCGAGCTCGAAGGGCTCGGCGCCAAGGCCATCTACGTCGCCACCGACATTCGCGACGAGAAATCCGTGGCCGCCGCCGTGGCCGAAGGGCGCCGCGCGTTCGGGCCGATCACCGGCATCGTCCACGGCGCGGGCGTCCTCGCCGACAAGCGCATCGAAGACAAAACCCGCGAGCAGGTCGACCGCGTCGTCGACACGAAGGTGCGTGGCCTTCGCGCGCTCCTCGATGCCACCGCGTCCGATCCGCTCGATCTCTTGTGCGCATTCTCGTCCGTCGCCGGGCGGTTCGGCAACGTGGGGCAGGTCGACTACGCGATGGCGAATGAGGCGATGAGCAAGATGCTCCAGGCCGAGCAGCAGCGGCGCGGCAGCGACGTCGTCGTGAAGGCGATGCACTGGGGGCCGTGGGAAGGCGGCATGGTCACGCCCGCGCTTCACGCGATCTTCGTCGAGCGCGGCGTGCACGTTCTCACCCACGCCGAAGGGGCGCGCTTCTTCGTCGACGAGCTCGCCGCGCGCCGCATGGCCGGCGCCTTCGGAACGACGGTCGAAGTCGTCTTTGGCGGCGCCCTGTCGCCCGCGATCAAAACCGCGGACGAACCGTCCGTCGCCATCACGCGTCAGCACGTGAACGCGAAGACCCACGGCTACCTCGCCGATCACGCCGTTCAAGGTGTGCCGGTGCTCCCCGTCGTGATCGCGTTGGAGCTCATGGCCGAAGCTGCCGGCGCGCTCCGGCCGGACCTCGTCGTGACGGCATTGCGCGACGTGAAAGTGCTTCGCGGCGTACGCCTCGCAAGCTTTACCGGCGCGGGGACCGAGCTCGAGGTCGCCATCGTCCGCGGCGCCTCCGAGGGCGGCACGGTTCGCGCCGAAATCCGTGGCCGCGACGCTGCGGCGCCGCACTACACGGCAACGCTCGACCTCGCGTCGAGCGCGCTCCCGCCGACGGCGGCGCCTGCGGTGCCGAGCCTCGAGCCCTACGCCGTTCCGCGCGGAGGCATCTACCAAGACGCGCTCTTCCACGGTCCGCGCTTTCATCTCATCGAGTCGATCGAAGGCGTCGCGCCGCGGGCGATGGTCGCGCGCGTGCGCGGTGTCGTCGCGACGACGTGGCCGAAGCACCCGTGGCGCCTCGATGCCGCGGCCCTCGATGCAGGGCTTCAGCTGGTGCTCTTGTGGGCGCGCCACGCGGCGCGCGGGTCGTTCCTTCCAACGGGCGTGGGCGCCGTGATTCTGCATACGCCGGGCGCGCTCGAGGGGGAGCTTCGCGCGATTCTCCTCGCCGATCCGCCGACGGCCTCGCGCGTGACGGCCGACGTGTTTTTCGTCGACGCGTCTGGGCGCGTCGTCGCCGAGATGCGCGGCGTCGAAGCGCACCGCCTGCCGGAGGACTCGTCCTTCGTCGCCGGCGCTCGCGAGAGCGCGACGCGCCAGCTCACGTGACGACGCGCGCGTTCGAGCCCATCGCCATCGTCGGGCAGGCGTGCAACCTGCCCGGCGCGCTCTCTCCCGAAGCGCTGTGGGACAACGTCGCGCGCGGCCGCGTGCTCGTTCGCGACGTGCCCGAAGGGCGCTTTCGAATCGACCCGCGCCTCGTCGCCGGCACCCCGACGTCTTCGGTCGATGCGACCTACTCGACACGCGGCGGCTACGTCGAAGGGGCTGTGTTCGACGGCGCAGGCCTCGCGGTGTCGGCCGACGAGCTTCGCGCGCTCGACCCTCTGTTTCAGTGGATCGTCACCACGGGCCGCGACGCGCTCGCCGACGCGGGCTTCGACGCGCTCGCGGCATCGCCCTCCAACCGCGCGCGCATCGGTGCCGTCGTCGGCAACCTCTCGTTCCCCACCGAGGCGATGGCGCAGTGGGGCGAGGCCGTCTTCCTCGACGGGCAACCCAGCGCCTTTCTCGGCGGCGGCGCCCGCGCGCGCGCGCTCCTCGGCCTCGAAAAGCCCCACGCCGCGAACCGGTTCATGTCCGGGCTTCCCGCTCACGTGCTCGCGCGTGCGCTGCGGCTGGGCGCCGGAGCGATGTGCATCGATGCGGCCTGCGCGTCGTCGCTTTACGCCATTCGCCTCGCCTGCGACACGCTCCACGAGCGGCGCGCCGATGTGATGCTCGCGGGCGCCGCCAACCGCGCCGACAGCCTCTTCTTGCACGTTGGGTTCTCGGCGCTCACCGCGCTGTCTCCCACCGGCGTGCCGCGCCCCTTCGATCGTCGCGCCGACGGTCTCGTCCCCGCCGAAGGGGCCGGCATGGTCGCCCTCATGCGCCTTTCGGACGCGGTTGCCCACGGTCGCCGCGTGCTCGGCGTCGTGCGCGGCGTCGGCCTCTCGAACGACGGCCGGAGCAAGAGTCTCCTCGCGCCGGCGTCGGCCGGGCAGGTTCGCGCGATGCGTGCAGCCTACATGCAAGCGGGGATCGACCCTTCGCGCGTGTCGCTCGTCGAGTGCCACGCCACGGGGACGCCCGTGGGCGATCGCACCGAGCTCGAAAGTATGGCCAGCGTCTTCGCCGAGTGCGCGCCCGGGAGCGTGCACGTGGGATCGCTCAAGGCGAACCTCGGCCACTTGATCACGGCGGCCGGCGTGGCGGGGCTGCAGAAGGTATTGGCGGCCCTCGCCCACGAAACCGCGCCGCCCACGCCGAGCTGCAGCGAGCGCCTCGATGGGCTCGACGGCGCGTCGCCGTTCCGCGTGACCGAGACGCCGTCGGCGTGGCGCGCGGGCGACGCGCCGCGCGTCGCGGCCGTGAGCGCATTCGGCTTCGGTGGCAACAATGCGCACCTCGTTCTCGAGGAGTACCGCGCCGAGCCCGCGTCGCTCGCCTTCGTCCCGGGCGCCCTCACGCGTACGCCCGTGCATGAGCGCGAGCCGCTCGCCCTCGTGGCTCTCGGCGCGCGCGTGGCGGGTGGCGCGTCGGCGGCGGACTTCGTCGCCAGTGTTTTCACCGGCGACCGTGCGGCGACCGCATCGCCGAGCGCGGCGACGGTTGCGACCACGGGCCTTCGCTTT
>JANXMC010000001.1 GCA_025354825.1 Myxococcales bacterium | reverse complement strand
TCACGCGTCCTCGACGATACCACCGGACTTTCCGCGCAAGCCCGCGACCAGCGGTAGGCCGACGATGAAGCGCGACCCCTCGCCGTCGACGCTCTCGACGCGGATCGACCCCGACGACGCCTCGACGATTTGACGCACGATCCACAGGCCGAGGCCAAAACCGCCGAAGTGACGCGCCGAGACGGCACGCTCGTACCGCTCGAAGATGCGCGTTTGATGCTCCGTTGGGATGCCGATGCCGTGGTCCCGCACATCGAGGTACGCCACGCCCTCGCGCGTGGAGACGTCGACGTCGACGGGCTTTCCGTCGCCGTACTTGATCGCGTTCGAAAGGAGGTTGGCGACGACCTGCTCGAGACGCGCGGCGTCCCACACACCGACGACCGGCGCGTTCGCGTGAATGCGCAGCTCGCTCCCCTTCTTGCGCGCCTCCATCGATGCGTGCTCTGCCTCGCGCCGCACGACCTCGGCGAGATCGACGGGTTCGGGGTCGAGCACGAGGCGACCGCTTGCAATGCGCGAGACGTCCAAGAGCTGCGTGATGAGCCTCGTCAGCCGGTCCACTTGCCCGTCGGCCAGCACCAGCTTCTCGTGCGTGCTCGCGTCCGTCGTCTGCCGGAGCAGGCGCCCGAGTTGGAGCTTGAGCGGCGTCAGCGGCGTGCGGAGCTCGTGGCTTGCGATCGCGAGAAACTCGTCGCGAATGCGAACGGCCTCCTGCGCCTCTTGAAAGAGGCGCGCGTTGTCGATGGCGAGGCCGATGCGCCCGCCGAGATCTTCCGCGAGGGCGAGATCGCGCTCGCCGTAGAGCCTTTCGGCGTCGGACGAGTAGAGCCATAGAATGCCGATGGTGCGCCCCCGCGCGCGGAGCGGCAGGATCATCGTGCTCTCCATGTGGAGCGCGCGCAGGATCGCCAAGTGCCGCGCGTCGCGCGCCGCGGCGACCACGTGGGCGTCGGTGAACTTCGGAATGAGGGTTGGGGTATTCGCGGCGATGAAGTGCCGCACCGGCGCGTCGTTCGCGGGCGGGCCGAGGGCTTTCAGCTCCACCGAGTAGGCCTGCAGCTCGGGGTCGCGATGCACGCAGACGACGCGGCGGAGATCGTCGCCGTCGACGAGATCGATGACGCAGCCGTCGGCGAGCATCGGTACGGCGAGCTTCGCGACGGCTTCGAGGGTCGTCTCGAAGTCGAGCGACGAGACGAGAGCCGTCGTCGCGTCCGCGAGAAACTTGAAACGAGCCTCGCGCGCAGCACTGCCAATGCGGCGCTTCTTTCCCGATCGCAAGCGCCCGCGCATCGCCGTCGCCCGCTTAGAACGTGTCTTGTCCGTCGCTGCAGATCATCTCGGTGCCTTGCCCGTAGTGGGCCTGCGCAAACGCGCTGAGGCTCGGAAGATCGAGGCAATCGGCCTTGTACGTCCACCCCCACGCCGCGGCGGCGATGGGCACGTCGAGAAGCGGGTCGGGCGTGATGACCGTGCGAACACGGACCGGGGCGACGCAGATAGGGTCGGTAGGGATCGTGGCCGCCGCAGCCTCGAGCGCTGCGACGACGTCGGCGCAGCCTGCGTCGTCCGCGCACTGGTAAGCGAAGACGATCGCGCCGTGCTCGAGATTATGAACGGAATACCTACGATCCACGGGCTGGGGCCACGTCTTGTACGCCGCCCAAATCGGGTAGTGCGGGCCGCTCGAAGGCGGGTTCGAGCTGTAGGTGACCTCGGTCGGGATGGCGACGTGGCTCGCGGGGAGGAGCGGTGGCGTGTCGATCGTGATCGTGCAGACCGGGCCCGCTTCGACGGCGCCCGCATCTCCATCGACGCTGGCATCGCTCGCCGTGCCGGGCTGCGGGACGGTCACGACGATGGGCGCGGGGAGGCGCGCGCGATCGATGACCGAGGCGTCGACGAAGGTTCCCGTTGCGGGCTCGCGCGTGGATTGACCGCCGCAGGCCGCGACGACGAGGCCGGGGAGCACGAAGCAAAGGACGAGGGCCGCGACCTTTTCCACCCGCCTATCCGTAGCACGCACCGCGCGTCGGGCCGAGATCTGCGCGGCAGCCCAGCGTGCGTCAGACCGCGGGGGCGATCGCCGGTAGGCTCGCCAATAGGGCGCGGCGCGCGGGCTCGTAGGGGGCCATGAAGCGCATCATTGCCATCGCGACCTGCTCGCCCGACTCGCTCGCGCCCGCTTGTGCATCGGCCGGGACCTCGACGGCGTAGCCGCGCTGCATCGCATCGGTCGCCGTGGCGAACATCTGGATCTCGGTGAGACAGCCTGTGATGACGAGCGTGTCGACGTTGAGCGCGCGCAGCGCCGTGTCGAGATCGGACTTGAAGAAGCCGCTGTACGTCGGGTGCGCGACGATGCGGTCGTCGGCGCGGGGCGCGAGCTCGGGCCAGACCTCGCCGCCCGTGGAGCCTTCGACCGCGTGCGTCCCCCACACGTCGAGATCGGAGTCGTCGTGGCTGTGGCGATCGACGATGTAGACGACGGGTACGCCTTCGGCGCGTGCGCTCTCGATGCGCGTGGCGAGTGCCGGAACGATGGCGCGCGCCCGAGGGACTTCCATAGGTCCACCCGCGCGGACGTAATCGTTGATCATGTCGACGACGAGGAGCGCGCGACGCGGCGCGCGACGTTTCGCCACCACGCTCGCGAGGACCCGTGCGCGCAGACCACGGCTCGGCGCGATCTCGTCTGCCGCGAGCCCGACCGCGGTGAGCGCTTCGGCCGTCGCGATGAAGGCGCCCCGGGCCTCGGGAGGGAGCGTTGCGAGGACCGCATCGACCACCCTGTCCGCCCGGCCGGCGAGCGCCAACGCGAGCAGGTCGGCGTGCATTTCTTCGGCGGGATCATGGGGCATTGCGATTACCGTCTCTCTATCATCTACGTTCCGAGACCGCTGGGCGGATCGCAACAATTTGGGCGTCTCGGAGGGGTCGTGGGATGGAGGGCAAAATGAGGTCGAACGCGTCGATTTTCGGCTTCAACGGTGCACGTAGCGCGATCGTCGACGAGGTCGTCGATCGTGTGACCCGCTCCGTGAAGGACCCCAGCCAGGCCCTGACCGACGCTGCCTACCAAGAGATTCGTCGCCTCAGCGCCTCGGGCGGCGCCGACCTTGCCGACTGGCGAGCCCTCGCGCGGACGGTCGATCAAATGGGCGACGCGGAGCGCCGGCGGAAGGTCGCCGAGATCGCGCGCCGTCATGCGTGGGACATCGCCGGAAACTTCGACGGTCGCGTCTACAAGTTCGCCTCGCGCGCGATTGCACCGCTGCTCGGCGCATTCTTGGCCCCCAAGCAAACGGTGAAGCATCTCCACCGCGCCTTCGATTTGAGCGCGATGGACGACCGCATTCTCGTGCAGGGGCCGACGCGCGAGCTTCGAAAGCTCGCCGAGCGCGGCACGTTGATCCACGTCCCCACGCACCTGTCGAACCTCGACTCGGTGGTCTTCGGCTTCGCGATGGAACGCGCAGGTCTGCCGCCTGCGACCTACGGCGCCGGGAAGAACCTCTTCACGAACCCCGTCCTCAGCTACTTCATGCACAATCTCGGCGCCTACCGCGTCGATCGTCGGCTGCGCCACACCCTCTACAAGGACGTGCTGAAGACCTACTCCTGCGTCCTCATCGAGCAGGGGTACCACTCGCTCTTCTTCCCCGGTGGGACTCGGTCCCGTTCCGGCGGCGTCGAGCGACGGCTCAAGCTCGGTCTCGCGGGGACGGGCGTCGAAGCGTTCGCCCGCACGGCCGAACAGGGCGATCCGCAGCGCGTCTTCTTCGTGCCGGCGACCATCAACTACCTCCTCACCCTCGAAGCCGAGACGTTGATCGACGACTTCCTGCAGGAAGAAGGCAAGGCTCGCTACATCATCGACGACGACGAATCGACGCGTCTTTCGCGGGTCGCGTCGTTCGTGAACAAGCTCGCGGGAATGGATGGCGCCGTCGTCGTTCGTTTCTCGCAACCGCTCGACTGCTTCGGAAATGCGGTCGACGAGGAGGGTCAGTCCCACGACGCCCACGGGAGGCGCGTCGACCCTTTGAGCTACGTGCTCGGCCCGGGCGACGTCGTGCGTCGCGATCCCGCGCGCGACGCGCAGTACACGCGCGAGCTTGGCGAAGTTATTTGTGCGGCGTTCAAGCGCGACACCGTGGTGATGTCGACGCATCTCGTGGCGAGCGCAGCGTTTGATCACCTTCGGCAGACGGTGGGCTCGAGCGGCGCAGGCGATCTCTTCGCGGTACTCCGCCACAAGGACGACGTCTCGGTCCCCCGCGCGCAGCTCGCCGCCGACGTCGAGCGCCTTCGCGACCGCGTGCGAGACCTGGCGAGCCGCAACGAGATCGTCCTTGCGCCGTCGCTCGATCGCGCGTCGGGCAACTCGATCGTCGAGGCCGCGCTCCGGGCCTTCTCGGGCTACCACTCGAGCCCGGTGCTCGAGCCGCGCGGCGCCGATCTGGTCCTCGAGGACACCCGCCTCCTCTTCTATTACCAAAATAGGCTCGCCGCCCACGGGCTGACGTACGACGCCATCGCACCGAAGGCGCGGCACAAAGCGGCCTGAGCGCCCCGGACCGGGCCGGCGCTCCGAGGCCTATCCGGATCGGGCCGATGGGGAGCGCGCGATCCAGCGCGACGAGCTGCGTGCACTGCAGGTGAAAACTTCGACCGAGCACGGCCCCGTCGAGCCGCCCCAGGCTCTCGCCGCAACTGGGCTCTGCGACACGGCGCCGGCCTGCATTCTGCAATGTCGTCCGGCATGCAGCATCGGCTCTCTCCCGCGCGCGCTTCCGCCGTCGCGTTCCTGTTCGCAGCGTCCGTCGGTGTCGTCGCCTGCTCTGGAGGCGCGGCGTCGGACAGCACGGCCGGTGGAGCCGCGGGCGGCGTCGCATCGACGTCGAAGGGGAGCTCGAGCAAATACGCCTGCCCCGCCGCGCCGAAAGACGTCGACACCGGCACCTTCGTCGGCGACCAGCTGCCGAGCCTGATGGTGAAAGATTGCGACGGGAACGACGTCTCTCTCGACCAGTACTGCGGCGCCGCGGGAATGTGGCTCTACGTGGTTCACACGTGGTGCCCGCACTGCAACAAGGTCGGCGACTACGCTGAAGAGCTCGCCACCTCGTACAAAGGCAAGAACGTCGTCTCGGTGCAGATCGTCTACCAAAACGACGACCACGCGCCGGCCACGGCGGCCGACTGCAAGGCGTGGCGCGATGAGAAAAAGCTCTCGAACGACATCACGCTCTACGATCCGATGGGCGTCACGAAGCCGCTGAACGACTCTACGTTCACCTCGCTCAGCCTCTACATCGACAAGGGGCGCATCATCCGCGGCAAGAGCCACACGGACGACGAAGCCACCATCCGGCAGGGCATCGACGGCCTCTTGTCCGAGAAGTAACGCTCGCACGCGCAGGCCGCGGCATAGCCGAAGCGCGCCGCGTGCAGTCGATGAACCAGACGCGTGGCTGTTCGCCGAGCCGCCACGACCCGCGTGCGGCTCGCGTCCGGCTCGCGTCTTTTGTGGCCTCTGCTCGCGTGACGAATGCTGGAAGTGTGCGCTATGGTTCGCGCCCTTCTGATTCCCCCACCGCGGGGGCAGCCGAGAATCGAGCCATGAGTACCCCCGACACGCTCCAGAACGCGCAAGAGTCGAACGCCGCGCAAGCGTCCGTTCACGATGCTCACGAGTCGGCTTCCACGTCGGCGGCAGCGAACGCTGCATCGACGCCGAACGCTGCATCCTCCGAACGAGCGGATCGATCGGGCTCGGAATCGGGCAACGACGAGAGCGCCGGCCACGACGAGCCGGGGAACGACGCCGCGGGCGAAGGCCCCGAGGGCTCGGAGACCGAAGGCGCCGCGGGCGCGGGCGCGTCTGGCCCCGGTGCGCCGGGTACAGGGAAGAAGCGTCGCCGCCGCCGCAAGGGCAAGGGGCCGCGACCGGGCGACACGCTCAACGCCGACGGCACAGTCGCGGCGTCGGGTGAGCATGCCGAAGGCGAAGCAGGCGAAGGCGCGAGCGCCGATGGCACGGGCGCCGAAGGGGCGAACGGCGGTGGCGAGGCGGGTAAGGCGAAGGACGGCAAGCGCCGCCGCGATCGCGGTCCGCGTCCGGCCCACGACGGCCGCGAGCGTCCGGCGTTCAACGTCGGCGAGCAGGTATTCGGCCGCATTCTCGACATCAACGACGACGCGGTACTGATCGACCTCGCGGGCAAGGGGCTCGCCCTCTTCGACCGTATGGAGATGGAGATCGTCGACGAGCCGGCAACGCCTGCCGAGGCGCGCGAGCACGCAGAGGCCGAAGCGGCCGCCGATGCCGAGCACGGCGAGCAGACGGTTCACGACGACGGCGCGGCTGTCGCCACGACGCAGCCGATCGAGCCGAGCGAGCCGACAGAACCGACAGAGCCGACCGAGAATGCCGTTGCCCCGACGAAGGGCGAGGTCATCAGCGCCGTCGTTGCGGCCGTGACCGAAGCGGTCGTCGACGCGGCGAAGACGGTCGTCGAAGCGGCAACCGCCGTAGCATCGGGCGAGCCGAGCACGCCGGTCGAGCCGACGGAGGCCGCGGCGAAGGCGGACGGCGAGACGGCGACGGACGCCACGGCGACGGCGGCGGAAGCCGCCCCCGAGGCCGCGCCGGTCGTGAAGGAGCCGGCGGCGCCGCTCCCGC
>JANXMC010000825.1 GCA_025354825.1 Myxococcales bacterium | reverse complement strand
GCCATCCGCTACTTCCGCGCCGGAGCTGAATCTTGATTCTGAAGTAACGAGCCGGCGTCGGGTGTTTTCAAGGGCTGCGAAGCCTTGTCGCCCGTTTTGTCGCCGAGCTTCTCTCCAAACAGCTCGCCAGGCTGCAGCTGGTCGCGCCATGCGAGCGCCCCTGCGATGCCGACCATCACGGTGATGCCGATGAGAAGGCCCGCGAAGAGCGCGGTCTTCGGCGACATCGAGCTCGGGACGACGATGTCGTCGGCAAGATTCTCGTGGGACGGGTTCTTACGAAGGACGTACTGCACCTGGTCTTCGTCGAGCGTCGCCACGCGCACCGCGCCGAGGCCGCAGACGGCGGCGAGCGATTCGGCAAGCTCCAACGCGGTTTGAAACCGCTTCGTCGGCTCGCGCGAGCAGGCGCGGAAGAACCACTGATCGAACCCGGTGGGGACGTTGGGGTTGAAGCGGGACGGGACGGGGAGCGGCGCCGCGCAGACCTTGAGAACGATGTCGCCGAGCACCTCGCCCTCGAAGGGCAGGCGCGCCGTGAGCGCGGTGAACGCGCACGCGCCGAGCGACCAGAGATCCGACAGCGGCGCGGGTGGACCGCCCACTGTGAGCTGCTCGGGGCTCATGAAGTTCGGCGTGCCGATGACCGTGCCCGCCGCCGTGGGGCCGCCGAAATTCGGACCGAGAGCGGGGCTAGGGCCGGCGCCCACGGTGCCTGTCGCGATGGGCCCTTCGCCTTGGAAGATTTTCGCGATGCCGAAGTCGACGACTTTGACCGTGTACGGGAGGCCCGACTGCGTGTCGTCGTTGGTCGCGAGGAAGATGTTGTCGGGCTTGAGATCGCGGTGCACGACGCCCGCGGCGTGCGCTTTCGTGAGCGCGCGCGCTGCCTGGCCGATGATCTGCGCGGCCTCCGGACCGGACATGGGGCCGTCGCGCGTGAGCCTGTCCGAAAGCGACTCGCCCTCGAGATACTCCATCACGATGTACGGCAGGCCGACCTCACTGACGCCATAGTCGTAGACCTGCACGGCGTGCTTCGAGCTGATCATCGCGGCGGCGCGCGCCTCGATCTCGAAGCGGGCCCGCGCCTCGCTGTTCTGCGCGTAGGACGGCTTGATGAACTTGATGGCGACGTGCGTGCCGAGCACCTCGTGCCACCCTTCCCAAACCGTGCCCATGCCGCCCGTTCCGATGAGGCGCCGGACTCGGTATTTTTCGGCAATCAGCGTGCCCGCGAGGTTCGGGATGCCAGAGTGAATGCCGTGGCTATCGCGCAGCGCGTCCATCGAGGGGCTTCCGTACCATAGCGCCAAACGCGACTCCCCGCGGCAAGCACCGGCAGAGGCGCGCGAGAGCAGGCGCGATGGGGCGCCTGGCGGGTTGGAGGCGGACCTCACGTTGGCGATGGCGAGCGTGCATGTGGGCGCGAGTGCCCTCTTTCACGTCGCCGTGCCGCCCGCTTGGCTACCGCTGCGTGGCCGAGGTCGCATGCCGTGCCGGCGAGCGCCGTGAAGACCAACCCCGCGTGACCTGTTCTCATCTTCGAAGCGTCTCCTCCCTGGGAAACAGAGCCAACTTCAGCGGCTCGTTAGCTCGAACAAAATGTGAAACTCGCGGGCGCCGTTTGGGCGCTCGTTCGGCGTGGCCATCGTGCGGGCGGTGGCGGGCGTGACGATGAGGAGCGCGTCGACGAGGCCGTCCGCGCCGCCGACGTTCGCGCGCGTGACGTGCTCGAGGGCGAGGCCGCCCGAAAACGCGATTTGCGTGTAGGGCGCCCAAGGCTCGGCGTGGCCGTCGCGCACGAGAAACGCTTGAAGGGCGACCGCCGGACCGCGGTGGGAGCGCGGGACGTCGTCGTGAGGGTGGAGCGCGATGAAGACGTCCGAGTCCGGTCCGATGACGACGCGCGGCACGTCGCTCGCGCTCGGCGGGGCGCTGTCGTCGGAGCCGCGCCTCGCCTGCTGACCGCCGTGGATCTCAAGGTCGTAGGGGGCCACGGTCTCGCCGACGGGCGCTTGCGATTGAGCCCCATCGTCGTAGCCATGCCGCGCGACGAGGACGACCGCCGCCGCCATCGCCAGCGACGTCGCTGCGATCGCCGGCACACGCCGCCACCGCGGACGATGCAGCTTCGCGCGGCCCGTTGCGCTTTCGTGAGCGCTCGCTTCGCGCGCGATCCGCGCAAGGGTACCCGCTTGAGAGGCATCGCCGGGGGGCATCGGCGCCACGATCGCCTTGCGCAGGACGGGGTCGCCGGCGTGCTTCGCAGTGAGCGTGTTGCGCTCGGGCGGGGTGGCGTCGCCGCTCGCCAAAGCATCCGCGCGCGCGTCGTCGGGCGGAGACTTTTCCTCGGGCCGATCGTGGGCACGCGCGCGCTCGCTCAGCAACTCGTCGTCCTTCACGCGTGACCTCCGTGCATCGGTATAGGTCGACCCCGACGGATCGTTCACGGCCGCGACAGCCCCTCGAAGATTTTTTGCGCGCGGTTCGGGGGGGCGGTTCCGCCAGACGGAAATCGCCGCCGGAAGCAGGCCCGCTTCGGCGTTCACGTCGGCGACGTCGCGCTCCTCACGACGAGGGCGCGAAAGAGCGCGACGCCCTTGACGCGCCCCGTGATGGCGGCGTCGTCGCCGCGAAGCGGCTCCCGTCGAGCCCGTGGCGAGCGCCTTCTATGCGCGCACGCGCAGGCGAAAAACCCCCCAAATGCAAAACGCCCCGTTGCCTAAAAGCGACGGAGCGTTTCGAGCGTGAGTAACGGTACCGAAGTGGAGCAAAGGGGGATCGAACCCCTGACCTCTGCATTGCGAACGCAGCGCTCTCCCAGCTGAGCTATTGCCCCAAATTCATTGCCGGACGTGCAGGAGGGTCCGTGCCCGGCAACGGCGGCGGAAGATACTTCCCACGTTTTCAATGTCAAGCGCGGCTCGCGACACTCCGCGGTCGATCGCGAGGGGGCTTGAAAAATACCCCATTCGTGAGGCGCGTCATCGATAGCCGGCGACCAATGCTTGCGAAAGGAGCCCCCAGCCGTCGATGGCGACGAAGAGCAGTAGCTTGAACGGCAGGCTCACCTGCGTCGGGCTGAGCATCTGCATCCCGAGCGCAAGGAGCACGTTGGCCACGACGAGGTCGATGACGAGGAACGGGAGGAACAGGAGGAACCCCACCGCGAACGCTTCGCCCAGCTCGGTGACGACGAACGCCGGCACGAGGACGGGGAGGTCGGTCGCTTCGACGGCGTCCCGCTCGACGCCGGGCGCGCGCGCCTCGCGGGCGAGCTTGAAGAAGCGTGCGCGCTCCTTGTCGCTCGCGTTCTTGGCGAGAAACTCGCGCATCGGCTCGCGCACGGCGTCGACGCCGCGGCGAACGAGCTCCACGGTCTCGGGCGTTTCTTTGGCGGTGAGAATCGGCGTCGCGCGATCGACGATCTTTTGCGCGACGGGCGCCATCGCGAGGAGCGTGAGGGCGCCGGCGAGGGCCATGATGACCGTGCTCGAAGGGACCGACTGCGCGCCGATGGCGCTCTTCACGATCTGCAGCACCGTCGAAATCTTCACGAAGGCCGTGGCGCTCATGAAGACGAACGGCAAAAGCGACACGAGGGCGAGGGCCACGACGAGGGCCAAGGGGCGACCGAGAACGTCGTCTGTCGAGCTCGCGGCGCCGCCGTGGGCAGACGCGGGCGCGGCGAATGCGCCCGACGCGACGAAGAGCGTCGTCGCGAACATGACGAGCGCCGCCGGCACCACGAAGCGCGTCCGCGCCCTCATGATGCACCGTCGTCGTTCTGGCTTGCGGCTTCCGCCCGCATCGGTGGCGCGGCGCTCGTCGCGGCGTCCGCCGCTTTCGTGGCGCCCCGAGCCTTCGCGAGCACCGCCGCGAACGACAGCGGCGCGGCAGAAGGCTCGTCGAGGGGGCCAAGGTCGTCGACCGACGTTTCACCCAGCTTCGTAAAGCCGCCTTCGGCTGCGCCGACGACGAGCACCTGCTTGCCGACGCGTACGAGGTAAATGGCGCGCCGCGCATCGAGCGGCAGCTGACCCACCAGCGCGATGGGCCCGCTCGCGCGCCCGAGGCCCATTCGTTTCGCGCCGTAGAGCACGACGAAGGCAAGGCCGCAGACCGCGACAAGCGTGACGAAGGTCTCGACGACGTAGCTTCCGTAGGCGCCCAAAGCGCCGGCACCATATCCCTGCTTGTGGGCTCACGTCAGGCCGCGTTCGGCGCGGCGGTGGATCTTTCGACCTCCAGCCTGCGCGCGCGGGCGCCCGATCGTGCGCTCCGGAGCACCCGACGTAGCGCGCAACCCACGTGCAAGTGTTCGTTATTTCATCGCTCCCTTTTCGCCCAGCAGATGGCACGCTACCGGTCCACGAGTTGCTACCGAAAGACGGCGCCATGGGGGAGCTCGGTAAATTCCATCGCCCGTTCGCGGAGCGCGAGCCGCCGCTGCCCAGCATGTTGGGCAGCTACGCGGTCGTGGCGATGCTCGGCCGTGGCGGCATGGCCGACGTCTACCTGGGCGTGCCGAGAGATCCGTCGCAAGCGCCGCGTCTTTACGTTCTCAAGCTGCTGCGCGCCGACCTGGCGAACGACCCTGTTGCCCGCGCGACCTTCGTCGCCGAGGGGCGCCTCGCCGCACGGTTCGGCCACCCCAATCTCGTGTCGGCGATCGACGTCGGCACCACCGACGCCAACCTTCCATTCCTCGTTCTCGAGTACCGCGAAGGGCACGATTTACGGCAAATCGTGCGCGCGGCACGTGCCGCCAATGCCACGCTCGACGGCGAGCTCTGGGCCTTCGTCATCGCCGCGGCCCTCGGCGGCTTGCACCACGCCCACGAGATTCGCGACTACGGCGGCTTCTCCCTCGGCGTGCTTCATCGCGACGTCTCGCCCGACAACATCGTCGTCGGCTACGAGGGGCACGTCTCGCTCATCGACTTCGGCGTCGCACGAATCTCGGCGCACATTTCCCAGTCGGCGTCGGGAATCATGAAAGGCAAAATCGGGTACATGGCGCCCGAATACATCGACGACGGCGAGGTCGATCGCCGGAGCGACGTCTTCTCGATGGGCGTCGTCTTGTGGGAGCTGCTCGCGGGGCAAAAGCTCTCTGCCGCCGGAGGCTCCAGCAGCGCGCCGTATTTCCTCTCGAGCAAACCGATTCCACGGGTGAGCGCCGTCGCGCCGAAGGTCTCGCCCGCCCTCGACGCCGTCGTCGCGAGCGCCCTCGAACGCAATCCCGACCACCGTTTCCCCACGGCCCGCGCGATGCGCGACGCGTTGCTCGACGTCCTCCAGGCCACGCATGGGCGCCGTTACGGCGAGGCCGACGCGGGGCGTGCGATCACCACGCTATTCTCCGAGGCGCGCTCCACGATGCATCGTGCGATCGAACGGCGAATTGCCGATGTGAGGCCGCGAATCGCTCCACGCCGTTGACGCGCGGCGTTGCACCCCGTACACGATTTTCTTCGTGGCACTCGTCGTCCAGAAGTTCGGCGGCACGTCCGTCGGGTCCATCGATCGAATTCGTAACGTCGCCAAACGCTGCCTCGCGGCGCAAAAGCGAGGCGACGACGTCGTCGTGATCGTGAGCGCGATGAGCGGCGAGACGAATCGCCTGCTCGGGTTGGCCCATCAGGTCGCCCCCGTCCCCAACGCCCGCGAGATGGATGCGATTGCGTCCACCGGCGAGCAGGTCGCGGCGGCGCTCACGGCGATGGCGATCCAAGCCGAAGGCGGGCGCGCGCGGTCGCTCCTCGGCCACCAAGTCCGCATCATGACGGACAACGCCTTCACCAAGGCGCGCATCAAGGCGATCGACGCGTCCAAGATTTTCGAAACGCTGAAGAACGGCGAAATCGCCGTCGTTGCGGGCTTCCAAGGGGTCGACGAGAACGGCAACATCACGACCCTCGGTCGTGGTGGATCCGACACGTCGGCCGTGGCCGTGGCCGCTGCCATAAATGCCAGCGCCTGCGAGATCTACACGGATGTCGACGGCGTCTACACGACCGACCCGAACGTCTGCCCGACGGCGCGGAAGATCTCGCGCATCTCCTACGAAGAGATGTTGGAGCTCGCCTCCCTCGGCGCGAAAGTGCTGCAGATCCGCAGCGTGGAGATCGCGATGAAGTATCAGGTGCCCGTTCACGTAAGAAGCTCGTTCTCGGACGCCGAGGGGACGTGGGTCGTCGGCGAAGAGAGCGCCCTCGAGGACGTGGTCGTCGCGGGCGTCGCCTACGACAAGAGCGAAGCGCGCGTGCACTTCGTGGGCCTCGAAGACAAGCCGGGCGTCGTCGCCGAGCTGTTTGGGCAGATCGCGCAGCGGAACATCAGCGTCGACATGATCATCCAGAACGTGACGGCGAGCTCGAACCAGCGCGCGGACGTGACATTCACCCTCGCGAAAACCGATTTGGCGCGAGCGAAGCCGGAGATCGAAGAGATCGCGCGCTCCCTCGGCACGCAGACGGTTCGCTACGACGAAGACATCGCGAAGGTCTCCATCGTGGGCCTCGGCATGCGCTCCCACGCAGGCATCGCCGCGCGGATGTTCCGCATTCTCGCGGACGAAGGGATCAACATTCAGGCGATCTCGACGAGCGAGATCAAAGTCAGCTGCCTCGTCGCGGCGAAATACACCGAGCTCGCCGTCCGTGCGCTGCACGAAGGGTTCGACCTCGCGAAGGTGCCCGGCAGCAACGCTCCGCCCGCGATCGCGAAGTAAGAGCGCTCGTCACCAGCCCCAGACGTACTCGGCGCGCACGAAGGCGGTCGTGTAGCTCGGATACGTGTCGATCGCGCCGAAGAGCATGTGTTGCCGCACGGCGACGCCGACGGTGAACGAGCTGTCGATCTTGTAATCGAGGCCTAGCGCGAGCTGGCCGCCGAGGACTGCCTTGGCTTTATCCATGCTGCCGCCGTTGAGCACGTAGCCCGCGCCGAGGACGCCGAAGTACGGCACCCACCGCAGCACGTCGAGCACGTACGTGACGCCGACGCCCGCGTTGCTCACGTTGGTCGGGCGGTTGTGCGGCGCCTTCGCGTCTTGGGATTCACTGAAGGACACGCGTGCAAAGCCACCCTCGGCCACGAGGTTGAACTGATCGGTGAGCCCGTAGCTGTACGTCAGGCCCGTCCCCACGCCGGCCGTGACGGCGTTTGCGTCGACCTTCAACAGCGTGAGCCCGAGGCCGATGCCGAGCGCGTGTTGGCGCTCCGTGGCGTTGGCGGGCGCGGTCGCGAGAGAGACGGCGAAGACCGAGACAAGCGCGAGGGCCGCGGCGACGATGGGGCGACGTTGCATCGTGCAGGCATTTAGCCTTCGAACGCGCCACGTACAAATGCGCGCGTTGCGAAGCACAAAAGAAAAACGCGCCGTACCCCTCGTCGGGATACGGCGCGCCGTTCAGGCAGCGTGAGCCTCTGCGCGACGCGAGGTCGCGCGCGCTTACGCTTGGAGCCTCACTTCGCTTCGTTGAGAGCGCGGTCGATGAGCTTCTTGAACTTCGGGTACGGCTGCGCGCCGCTGATGAAGTACCCGTTGATCACGAAGGCGGGCGTGCCGCTGATGCCGGCGTCGTTCGCGAGCTTCGCGTCCGCGTCGACGGCCGCTTTGCCCGTGTGGTTGTCGAGAGCCGACTTGAACTTCGCCGCATCGAGCCCGAGCTCGCCTGCGTACTTGTCGAGCGTCTCGCGCTTCAGATCCTGCTGGTTCTGGAACAGCTTGCCGTGCATCTCCCAGAACGCCTTCGAGCCCTTCTGCTTGTACGCTTCCATCGCGGCTTCCGCGGCGAGGGGCGCGTCCGGGTGCATCGGCAGCGGCACGTTGCGCCAGACGACCTTGATCTTGTCGCCGTAGTTCTTGTCGACTTCCTTCAGCGTGTCTTCGACGCGCTTGCAGAACGGGCACTGGAAGTCCGAGAAGATCTGCATCGTGACCTTCGCGTTCGCCGGCCCCTTGAAGGGCGCGTTCGCCGGGACGGCGACGTTCTTTTTCTCCGGCTCGGGCGCGCCTTTGCCGTCCTTGATGATCTCGTCGTAGATCTTGCTCGGCGCAATGCCCTTGGCCTTCAAGTCGTTGGTCTTGGTGACCTCTTCGTCGATGATCTTCTGGAACTTCTCGAACGGCTGCGCGCCCACGAGGCGGCGACCGTTAATGAAGAAGTGCGGCGTGCCGCTCGCCTGAACGTCGTCGCCGAGGTCCATGTCGGCGGTGATCTGCTTGTCGTACTTCTTGGTCTTGATCGCGTCCTTGACCTTGTCGACGTTGAGGCCGAGGTCCTTGGCGGCGGCTTCGAGATCCGCGTCTTCGAGCTTCGGCTGCATGTCGAAGAGCTTGTCGTGCGCATCCCAGAAGCCCTTGTCGCCCTTCTCGGCGCGGGCTTCGAGAGCGAGCTGCGCGGCGGGGTTCGCGCGCGGGTGGAACGGCAGCGGCTCGTTCTTCCAGACCATACGGACCTTGTCGCCGTACGTGTCTTTGACCTTCTTGAGCGAGTCCTCGACGCGCTTGCAGTAGGGGCACTGGAAGTCCGAGAAGACGATCATCGTGACGGGCGCGTCGGCCTTGCCCTGAATCGGGCTGTCGCCGACAGGGACACGGAACACGGTCTTCGTGTCCTCTTTTTCGCCCTCTTCCTCGTCGGGCTTCGCCTCCGGGGCGTTCTTCTTGTTCTCCGTCGACATCGCGACGTAGATCTTGTCCTTCGCCGTGCCGCTGGCGATCTTCGCCTGGGCCTTCGCAAGCTCTTGGTCGATGACGGCCTTGAACTTGTCGAACGGCTGCGCGCCCGAGAGCGACACGCCGTTGATGAAGAACGCGGGGGTGCCGTTCACGCCGGCCTTCTTCGCGATCTCGTGATCCTTGTCGACCTTATCGGCCCACGTGTGGGCGGCGAGGCCGGCCTTGTACTTCGCGATGTCGGCGACGCCTGCGTCTTTGGCCCACTTCTCGAAGCTCTCGGGGCCGAGCGCGCCCTGGTTCTTGAAGGCCGTGCCGTGGAACTTCCAGAACGCTTCGCTCCCCTTCATCGCCATGACGCCTGCGGCGGCTTCGGCGGCGGGCTTGGCTTTGTCGTGGAACGACAGCGGCTCATTCTTCCAAACGATGCGGACCTTGTCGGCGCCGTAGGTCGTACGAACCTGTTCCATCGTCGGCTCGACGCGCGAGCAGAACGGGCACTGGAAGTCGGAGAACTCGACGATGGTGACCGGCGCATTGCGGTTACCCCACATCGGGTCCTTGCTCGTGATCGGGACGGGCGAGTCTTCGTCGCTCCAGGTGCCCGCTGTCCCGCCGGACGCGCCCGGCTCGGCGGAGATGCCGCCCGCCGGGTGCTTCTGGTCGTAGCCCCACATGAGGCCGCCGCCCGCCATGAAGCAGAGGACGAAGCCGATGACGGCCACTCCGCTGTTGATGCCGCCCGCGCCACCTTCGTGGGTCGCGGAAGCAGCGCTTTCCGTTTTCTTAGCCATGAGAATCACCTTTTCAGTTCGGTCACGAAGAGACGAAGTCGCGCAAAGCTCGAGGGAGCGTGCGGTGGAAGCGCGGGCACCCGCAGCGCACCGATGCGACGGCGCGTGACGGAGATCTCGAGCTTCGGAGATGGGCGAGAAGGCGGTCGGGTCACGCCAGAACAGCGCGCGCGGCCGCGTAAGGGCGTCGTCGCAAACGTCGACCCGGACGCACGCCTACCGAAGGGAGAGCGCGCGCACGCGAGCAGGCGTCACAGCGAGACGGTCACCGAGGCGGGCGAAGCACGTCGCGACGAATGCCCACGAGGGTGCCGTCGCGCGCGAGCGGCCGCGCATGGGTGCGTGCGCCCGTGGGCACGGGAACGGCGAGCCGCGCGGGGATCATGACGTCGAGCTCGAAGGGCGGCGGCACCGACGTGCCCGATCGTCCTTGCTGTACGGCGCGGTCGCCGCGTACTTCGGCGAAGCAGTCGTCGCTGCGCTCGCCCACGTCGATGGAGGCCGCGGGGACCTGCAGCGTCGGCGTTGGCGCGAACATGATGGCGCCGCGATCGTCGCAGAACGGCGCGCTCCCGGCGGCGAACGCCGGCGTCACCATGAGCCACGCGCCGACGGCGATGGCGGTCATGAAGACGTGGCGGACCCAACGCGGCAGCATTCGGCCGTTACTTTGTATCCATTCGGCCCGATCGCGCAAGTCGGCCCCCCATGGGCGAATGCGTCAGCCGCGTCCGCCGCGCTCGCGAAGCCGTTCGTTGAGCGTGATGATCGCCTCGCACAGAAGGTCGACCGCGCCGACGAGCGGCCTTCCCGCCCCCTCTCGGCCCCCGAGGGCGCTGTGCGTGATGAGCGATTCGCACGCCATGAGCAGCGACTCGATGGCCGGCTCGATTTTGCACGAGACGTAGCTCGCCGAATATTCGGGCAGAAAACGCCCCGGAATCCCCCAGTTGGACGCCGATCCGCGCGGGCCGTCCTGCAGCTCCATGAGCTCACCGATGTGCTCGGCGAGGTCGAAGAAGTACGCATGAACGACATCGACGCAGCCGTACAGCGCGTCGGGCGGTTTCATCCCGTGCCTCGAGACGAGCGACAGCGACGTGCGGAGCGCAAGCGAGAGCGCGTACTCGACCGCGCGCGCCGATTCGGTAAAGCGGTGCACGTAGCGAACGACGTCGTTCTGGCCCACGCGCGCCGCGAGATCGTCCATCGCGGTCTCGATCTGCAGCAGTTGCGAGCTCATCTCGCCGTTGCGCGCGAACCGGCCACCGAGCGAGGCGCGCGCCCGCGACTTCTCCGAGATGGGCGCAACGGCGCGAACGGCATGGCTGTCCTTCGGCGGACGGACCTCGATACCCGACTCGCGATCGCGTTCGTCCTCGCGCGCGCGGGGTCGTGCATCTCGGGCCTTCATGCCCTTAGAGGGAGCAAGGCGTGTACCGGTCGCGTGAAGCGGGTTGCGCGACGTGGCGCCTCGCGATCCCTCGCGCATCGGCCGCGTCTATCGCGTGGCAGGCGACGTCGCAATCGCCTTTTTTGCTCGCCCTGGAGGGTTCCTTGTCCACCCACATCCAGCCCCCCGAGCGGGGCGGCGACACCCCGCGTGCTCTTGAAAGGCCGGGCCCGACCGCGTAAGAACCGCGCCCAATGGCGAGCTTCAAGAAGACGTTGATGCAGCAGGGGCTCAGGCTCATGAGCGACCCGCGCGTAATGAAGTTGATGCAGGACGAGCGCGTGATGAAGGCCGTGATGGCCGCCATGGCGGTCCCTGGAAAAGTGCAGACCTTCACGAGCGATCAGGTCGAGAAGATCGTCAAAGCGATGGATCTCGCGACCGAGGACGAGGTCAAAGATCTCCGCCGCACCGTTCGCCGCCTCGAGGAAGACCTCACGCGGATGCAGCGCGATCAGGACCAGCAGCGCAAGACGGCCGCGAAGAAGGCGTCGGGCGAGTAGCGCGAATCGCGCGACGCGCGACTACGCGGCGACGAGCGCCCGCGTGACGAGCGAGGGCGACGTCGCCGACGCGAACGGCGCGCGCTTGTCGAGCCAGCCGCTGAGCAGCGGCCATGTCATGAGCGGCGCATCGCGCCCCATGAGCAGATCGATGTGGCCAAGGGGTAGCGCGCGGTACGTCTTGTCGCGGCTGCGGCTGCGCTCGTAGGCGGGGCGCACGCTCGCGGGCTGGGCGAGGTCGTCGTGGCTGCCGGCGATGACGAGCAGCGGGATGTCGAGCTTCTCGAACTGCTCGACGTAGTCGACTTCGCGCCCACCGAGCCGCTCCGACTCGGCCCACGAGAACATGTCGGCCATCTCGGCGAGGCCTGCGCTGTCGAAGGCGAGGCGCAGATGCTCTTCGAGGATCTCGTGCTCGATGGCGTCCTTGTGCCAACCGCGCCAGGGGATTGGATAGAGCGGGGTCTCGGCGAAGCTACGAACCGCGTTCAGCAGCGTGCCGATGCGCGCGACGCCGATCCCCGGGTTGGCCCGCGCGATCGGAACGCGCGCCGAGGTGAGCGCGCGGAAGAGGAACGCGACGCACGACAGTGAAATCGACCCGCGGGTGAAGTGGTACGGCGCGCCGAGCGTGGCGATGCCGGCGACCGCGCTGCCGAGGGCGGGTGCAGCGGCGTAGCTCACGAGGCCGCCAAGGGAGTGGCCGACGATGAAGGCGGGGCGGGCGCCGCTGAGGGCCTGCACTTCGTCCATCGCGGCGGGGAGGTCTTCGTGGATGTACTCCGCGACGCTCACGCAGCGGCGTGCCCCCAAATTGCGAGAGCGCCCATGACCACGGAGGTCGAGATTGAAAACGTCGTAGCCGAGGTGCGCGAGGTGATTGCCGAGGCTGCGCGATGGCAGATGCCACGCGTAGCGGTTCTGCCCGAAGCCGTGGACCAAGAGGACCGGCGCGCGTGTGGCGCCCGCGTTGGCGGCGGCGCGCTTGCGCACCATCGACAGCGGGACCGCACCCTTCGTGACGACAATCTCTTTCACGAAGCCCGCGCGAATGCTGCGGTCGACGATTTGTTCAATCACACGGCCGTGGAGGATCAAGAGATGCGCGCCCCTCTTTGGAAAAAACGACCCCCGTCATCAAACGTAGCATCCGCGAAACGCTCGCGAAAAAAAGCTGGTATTGGGATGCGCTGTCGGCTGGGGTAGGGGAGAAGGCGGCAATTCCATGACTCGCACACGCACACGCACGCGACATCAGGCGCTCGCGGCAGTCGTACTCGTCACGCTGGGGGCCGCAGCGTTTGCGCCCCGCGTGGCCCACGCGCAAACCACGCAGAAGGCTCCCAAGAAGAAGACGCCGGCTCCACAGGCGGTTCCGCCTCCCGAGCCGCCGCCCGCGCCCGTCGTCGCCCCGCCTCCGCCCGCGCCTACACCCGAAGCCGCGCCCGCACCCGCGGCTGCCGAGTACGACTCGAGCGACGTCACGGAAGATCCGACGAAGCGCTACGTCTTCATCGGCGCCCGCTACCGCGGGACGATCTTTCCGTCGTTCCTGCTCGCGCCGTTCGTGCGCGAAGTGCACGGCTTCTATTTCAACACCGTCGGCATCGAGGCCGATATCCGCAAAGACGGATTCTCGATTATCCCCGCACTCTCGTATTCGGAGTTCGGCTCCGGGGGCGACACGCTCTTCGGCGACAAGAGCCGCGACCTCGCATTCGCGGGCAACTGGGGAATGGTCAATAGCTCGCTCAAAGGGCTCTACGCGACCGTCGACTTTTTGTGGTCGGCGCAGATCAACAAGCAGTTCGCGTTCGAATACGGCCTAGGCGCCGGCATCGGCGTGATGTTCGGCGATCTCACGGTGAACTGGGTTCACGACGACGCGAACGGGCCTCTCGTGTCGTCGAGCGGCCGCCACTTCAGCCAGTGCAACACCGTCAACGACGGCTCGGGCTGTGCGATCAAAGACCACGAGAACGCGACCACCGCGCGGGTCGGCCGCTACAGCGAGGCGAGCTGGTTTGCCGGTGGCGCCAAGCCGTCGATCCTCCCGCACTTCTCGATTCCGCAACTCGGCATTCGGTACAAGCCGATAAAGCAGCTCGAGGCGCGCCTCGGCCTCGGCTTCTCGTTGACGGGTTTCTGGTTCGGTCTCAGTGCGAACTACGGCCTCGAGCACGCACCCCCCGCGAAGAGCACCGAGCCTGCGGGGCCCGGGCTCGCGCGCACGGCCAAGGGTGAGATGCATCTGTAACGTCGCGCGCGCATCCTCGCGTGGGCGCGGCGTATCTCGGACGCGACGGACGACTCGCTTGTGGGGTACGCTCCGTCACGTCCGCTCATGTTAGCGATTCCGAAGCGTTACGAGGCGTTGCGCCGCCTGGGTCAGGGGGGCGGCGGTGAAGTCTGGGCCGTTCGTGATCGCGTGAGCGATCGCGTGCTGGCGCTCAAGGTCCTCGCGGCTGACGCAGGCGAGCAAGAGGTGTTGGCCCTCGTGCGCGAGGCTGTCGCGCTCACGGGGCTCGAAGGGCTCGGCGTGCCGCGGGTGATCGCCTTCGGGTCGCTGAGGGCGCGCGACGGCGACGGGCGCGACGGGCGCCGCTACATGCTGCGCGAGCTGGTCGAGGGAGAGAGCCTCGAGGCCGTCCTCGAGACCGAGCGTGGCCTTCCGTGGATCGAGCCGCTGGTGCGCGTCTGCGAGCAGCTCACGGTGCTTCATCGCTCGGGGCTGCTTCACGGCGACATCAAGCCTGCGAACATCATCGTCGGCGCGAACGGCCTCGGCACACTGGTCGACCTCGGCCTCGCCGCGCCGTGGCGCGAAGGGGGCTCGCGCGCGCAAGGGCTGACGCCGAAGTTCGCGGCGCCGGAGCTGCTCGAGGGCGACAAGCTCACCGTACGCGCCGAGGTGTACTCGCTTGGCGCGACCCTTCGCGAGGCGCTCGGAATGCGCGGCGCCGAGCTGGGCACCCACGTTCGCATCGAGCTCGCACGTATCGCCTCGCGCGCGACGCAGCTCGCGCCCACCGCGCGCTATCCGAGCGTCGACGAGCTCGCGAGCGATCTCTGCAAGGCCTGCGGGCTCGCGCCGTCGGCGCCACGGGACGACGCGGCCTGGCCCGTCGTCGGCCTCGATGGAACCGCGCAGAGGCTCACGGCGCAGGCCCGCGCGCTGCCGGCGGGCGGCGCGCTGGTTCTCGCGGGTCCGGTCGGCTCGGGGCGCACGACGCTCGCGCGACGCGTGGCGTGGACCCTCGGCGTCGAAGGGCGCGCCGTCGCGATGATCGAAGCGCCGCGCGTCGGAATGACGTCG